>JBEKYD010000254.1:0-11133 GCA_049511335.1 Bryobacteraceae bacterium
TTTCGGGATTACCTCACCAAAAGTTAGGTTATCCCGAAACGTCAGGAAGCTGCCGAACGCCCTGTCAACCCAGCACTGCGACCAAAACCCCCGCCCGGAATGCGCCGGATCCAGGTGACAGACCACGAAGAACGATGGTCCGTCCCACCTCTGGGTCACCCAAACATGGCGCAATCCAATTTCCACGGCGTCCGGGGTTCGGAGCCTATTCGTCCCGCAAAACTCTTGCCGGGTCAATGTGCGAAGCGGCGTGCGCCGGCACCAGGCAGGCCAGCGCGGCGACCAGGGTCAGGATTCCCGCCACGGCCGCCAGCGTCAGCCCGTCCGATGCCGTCACCCCGAACAGCATGCTGCGGACCAACTGTCCGGCGGCGAGGGCGGCCAGCACTCCCGGCGCCAACCCCAATATCACCGGCCGCAATCCTTGAACCAGCACCAGGCGGCGCACTTGCCCGGCGCGCGCGCCCAGCGCCATCCGAACCCCCAACTCGCGCCTCCGCAGAGCAATGCCGTACGCCACCACCCCGTAGATGCCCACCGCCGCCAGCAGCATCGCCGCCAGACCGAAGCCGATCGCGACGCGCATCTGGAAGCGGCGCCGCGCTACGGTCTCGTCCACGAGCTGAGCCATGGTGCGCATTCTGGGCGCGAGCAATCCCGGGTCGATTTTCGCCAAAGCGCGCCGCACTTCCCTCGGCAGAGCGTCGGCCGCCATGGACGATCGCACCACCAGATCCACTTCCCACGGCATGCGTTTCCACATCGGCACATAAACGATCAGGGTGGGGTCGCGGTCCAGTTGAGTGTTATGAACGTCGGCCACTACACCCACCACCTCCACATGGCCCACGCCCGAACCGGTCCGCAGCCCTTTGCCCAGCGGATTTTGCCCCGGCCACAGTTTTGCCGCCAGGCGCTCGGAGACCACCGCCACGCTGCGGTCGCGGTCGGCCGCGTCAATGGTCCTTCCGCGGCGCAACGGGATTCCAAGGGCCGCGAAATAGTCCTGGCTCACGAAGCGCACGTTGACTAAAATCACCTGCCGGCCGCGATCGATCGCGCTGGCGTCGGCTCCGTCGAGCGTCACGTCGTTTACCTGGGATTCGCCGGTCAATGGAAGTCCGTCGACTAGCCCGACCGTGCGGACGCCGGGGAGGGCCCGCAGGCGATCGGCGGCCAATTCGAAAAATGCAGCGCGGTCCTTGGCATCCTTGTAGCGCACGGGCAGTTGCAGGCGGACATCCAGCGCCCGGTCGTTGGTAAATCCGCGATCCACGTGCAGCACGTTCCAGAGGCTCGCGGTCAGCAGCCCGGCCAGCACCAGCAGCAGCGTGCTGAGCGCAACTTCGGCGCTCACCAGCCACTCGCGCAAATGCATTCCGTGCCGGCTGCCGGCCACCGTAGGGCTGTCGCCGCGTAAGGCGGTCTGCGGGTCTGTGCGCGAGAGGCGCAGCGCCGGCAGCAAGCCGAAAAATAAGCCGCAGCCGAGCGACAGAAGAAACGCGAATGCCCACACGCGTCCATCGATTTGAACTTCATCGAGCCGCGGCAGATCCACCGGCGCCGTGCGTGCGAATGCCGCCAGTGCGGCGCGCGCCGCGAGTACGCCGAGAACCCCGCCAGCGCCCGCCAGCAACAGCGTTTCGACCAATGCGGAGACCGCCAACCTGCCCCGCCCCGCGCCTAGCGCAATGCGCAGTGAATATTCACGCGCGCGGGAGCTGGCTCGCGCCAGCAGCAGGTTCGCCAGGTTCACGCACACCATCAGCACCAACAGCATCACGGCCGCCAGCAGCACCGTCAGGCTGGCTTTTACCGGCGAGCTCATCACCTCCTGCAGCGGCCGTAGCTGTGCGCTGATGCCCGCTCCCAAGCCGTGCTCGTCCGCGATCCGTTTTTCCAGCAGGTTCAACTCGGCGTTGGCTGCCGCCCGGGTTACGCCGTGGCGCAACCGGCCCAGTACGTTGTAATCGTAATCGCCGCCCCAACCGTTGTTCGGCGATTGAAGGACCTGAAAGAACTCGGTTTTGTCGGCCAGCCGGGACAGGCTCCCCAGGTCGTATTTCTTTGGGAAGCGGAACGAGGCCGGCAGCACACCGATTACCGTGCTGGAGCCGCGGTCCAACTGGATGGTCTTGCCGACGATGGCCGGTGAAGCACCAAACCGCCGACGCCAGAGCCCGTCCGTGATCACCATCACCCCGCTCTTTGAGGGCGCCTCTTCTTCCGGCCGGAACGTTCGGCCCAGTTGCGCCTCCACACCCAGCAGCGCAAACAGGTTGGCCGAAACCGCCGCTCCGCCCACCGCTTCCGGCTCGCCGCCGCTTACCAGCGTCACCCTCCGCGACTCCACCGCGGCCAGCGCCTCGAAGGCGCGCGAGTGTTCGCGCCAAAATCGATAGTGTTCGTAGTTGACAGGCAAGGTGGGATAAATATGCGCCAGCGGCGCAATGATCTCGCGCGCCATCACCAGTTCTCCCGGCTCGCGGTACGCCAGCGGCTTGAGCACCACGGTGTTGACCAGCGAAAACAGCGCCGTGGCCGCGCCCGTGCCGAGCGCCAGCGAGAGCACCGCTACTACTGTGAAGGCCGGTGTGCGCCCGAGCGTACGCAGGGCGAAGCGCAGGTCCTGCCGCAGAGTGTCCCAGCCCGGAAACCAGATCCCACGCGCCTCTTCGCGCGCACGCGTCAGATTTCCGAACGCGACGCGCGCCTGCCGTTCCGCTTCCGGCTGTCCATTTGCGTCTTCCATGGCGAGCGCAAGATTGGTCTGCAGCTCTTCATCCAGCTCCCGGGCGCGCCTTTGGCGCCGGCCGGGCAGCAGCAATAACAATCGGCGAAGCCAGTACATAAGTCACTCGAAAACCGGTTTGGGGTGCAAGATCAGGGCAACCGCGCTCACAAATTCTTCCCAGCGCGAAACCTCCGCATCGAGGCGCTCGCGGCCCGCTGGCGTGAGCTGGTAGGTGCGCATGCGGCGCCTGCTTTCAGAGACTTCCCATTGCGCGGCCAGCAGCCCCTGCAATTCCAGACGCTGCAGTGCCGGGTAAAGCGAGCCGGCTTCCACCTGGATGGCCGAATCCGTAGTCCGGCGAATCGCCTGCGCAATGCCGTACCCATGCAGCGGCCCATGAGCCAGCGTGCGGAGGATGAGCATGTCCAGCGTTCCTTGTACGAATTCGATCCGAGAGCGCTTCATAGGAAGACATATAGCTCGTCAATATATCGACCGTCAAGCGTATAGACGACCTTAATAGGAAATGGTTAGCGCGCAACGAACCGTCTGGCGCCGGCAACCGCTCCCGTGGGTAAAGAAAACAATGAAGTTATCGGCGTTAATCGGCGGCGCGAAATTTGATTTTTCAAAGCTACTTACGGGCGCGGCGCTGGCGAAGGGGCGCGTTGGCCGAAACGATCACTCGGCGCGTGAGCAGTACTTGGCCGCCAGCTTGGCCACGGTGCCGGCGCCGCGAAAGGCGATTTTGGTTTGGATGGCGCGTTCTACGCGGACGTTGGTGACGGTGGATTCGCTCTGGCGGGTGCGGCAGAGCCAGTAGATTTCCCTGCCATGCACGTGAAATTCGTCGGTGGGTGTTGCCAGAGCCATGAGCGCGGCTTCGGCTTGAGGGCCGATGGGCGCGGCGAGAAAGCCGATATTGGGGACAGGCACGCTTTCCGCGGCGAAAGGGCGGTGGGCATGGATCGAGGCCAGCTCGGATTCCGTGCGGATAAACGTCGCCACCGGATAACCCAATTCCGATTCCAGGCGCCGCTCGATTTTCTTCTCCAGTTCCGCCGTTTTGATGGATTTGGATTGGAAGATCACGTTGCCGCTGGCGATAAAGGTTTCCACCGCGAGAAATCCCAGGTCCTCGAAGTGGCCGCGCAGGGCTTCCATTTTCACTACGTGCCCGCCCACATTGATGGCGCGGAGAAAGGCAAAGTAACGTGGCATGGGTTCCGTTTCGGTCTATTCTCGCGCAGCTCGAAGGAAGAACGGGATCGCCAGCATTTCGACGGCTACCGAAAAGACGATGACCGCGGGCACGGAAAGGTCATAGAGGTACCCAATCAGCGCGCTGCCAAGGAACCAGCAGACGCCGTAACCGGCGGTAAACAGTCCATAGGCGGAAGCCCGCCGTTCGGTGGGAACGATGGTCGCGATGGCGGCGGGGATGATCGATTCATGAACGCCCAGGCCGAAACCCCAGAGGGCGGTACCGAGCAATGCCAGCTTAAACCCGCCCAGGAACGCCAGCGGAGCGGCGAGCCCGGAGATCAAGGTGAGCGGCGCCAGAATTTTGATCCCTGCCCAATCGAACAGGCGGCCGAAAACCAGCGAGCCGAGGCCGCCCACTCCCATCGAGATGGAATAGAAAATAGGTATCCACGAAGCGGAAACCACCGAGGTCTTCTGGAAATGAAACGCCAGGATCGAGAAATCCACGAACCCGGCGCCCACCAGAGCCGCTCCGGCCAGATAGATCCAATAGGTGCGGGGAAATCCTTCGGTCCCGATGCGAGTCGGCGAAACCTGCACATCGCCGGGGCTGGGATAAACGAAGCGGGCAACCACCACCAGCACCAGAGTCAGGATGGCGGGAACCAGTAACGTGGCGAAGGCCAGTTGGTACTTGCCTTTGGCGGAGAGGACGGCGGAAACGACCAGTGGACCGGTCAAGGCGCCAAGCTGATCGAGCGCTTCATGTACGCCGAAACCCCAGCCGTGGCCCATCTCCTCGGTTGCTTGCGAGAGAATCACGGTCATGGATGGTTTCCGGGCGCCTTTGCCGATCCGTTCCAGCATGATCAGGACGGCGGCGAGCGGCCAATTCCCGGCCACGGCCAACAGGGGCACGGCCAGCATTTGGATGGCGTAACCGAAAATGGCGATGGGCCAGAATCTGCCGGTCCGTTCGCTCAGCCGTCCGGAAACCAGGCGCAATCCGTAACCGAGCAATTCGCCGAATCCGGAGACCGCGCCGACCACGACCGCGCTCGCGCCCAGTATCGCGAGGTACGGTCCGGTGATGGAGCGCGCGCCCTCGTAGGTAACGTCGGCGAAGAGGCTGACCACGCCGAGCAGAAGTACGAATCGGAGCGCTGTTTTCTTGTTCACGGCGGCGTGTATTTGGATGCTAGTAAGGGCAGTCCCGGTTCGGGTGTGCGACCCGGAGCTGGACCGGAATCGGACCTACGGGAACGGAGGGACAATCAGGCACCGCGGTTTTTCATGGAACGGCGTTTCGCAGGATCAATATTGATTCGGGTCGCCAGGTTCCCCGGTGCAAGCCGATTTGTCGTTCCTAATCTTGCATCGGCGCCGCTCCATTCCACGGTCCTAACGAGTGCGCTTCCAGTTGGTGTGTTCGTCGCTTGAGCACGGCTTCAGCGGAGAGGAGGCGGCCGAGCAGTACAATCTCATTTAGTATGGCGCGGATCTTCATTTTAGGTGCGGGGGCTTCCCGCTTTGCGGGGTACCCCTTGGGTCCCGAACTCTGGGCCTTCATTAGAGACACGGGTACCGGCGAGCGCACGGCCAAGGAGAGAGCCGAGGCCGTAATAGACGCTATTGAACGCGTTCTTCAAATGGTGCCGCCACCTGAGTTCGACAGGCCCGATCTTGAACAACTCTTCACGCTTCTCGATCTGGCCGAAGCCGGTACGGAACCGCTCAAAGTGGTGAAGATCGATTGGCGGGACCTCCGCCCTAAGCTGATGGGTATGATTGCCAACGCGTTTCAGTGGCACGAGTACCAGTTGCAGGCCCAGCTGCGCAAAAAGGATGAGTATGCATCGGTGGTACTCGATAGTTGGGCGGCCCGACTTCACGCAGGCGACGTGATCGTGACCTTCAACTGGGACCTTCTACATGAGGCGGCGCTTTTTCGCCGAGGAAAGTGGCATTACGCCGACGGGTACGGGTTCACTTGCGGCGATGCACCTAACGGGGACCGTTCCGGCGTGAAGGTCCTCAAGTTGCACGGTTCCGTTAACTGGGGACAGCGTGATGAGCAGGACTGCAAGCCGGCCATCGAACACAAGGCGGATTTTTTCCTGGGCGCACAGGATGACCACAGCGTGTATTTGCGAGGTGCTGGCCAGTGGAACGAGGGCCGATATATTATTATTCCGAGCTATCTGAAGGACCTGAGTTCGAATCGTTTGCTCCTCAGCCTATGGAACCAAGCGTTTGATGCGCTCTCCACCGCGGAACAAGTGCCCGTTGTCGGATTCCAGCTGCATCCCGCCGACGTTTTGGCCCGACAACTACTGGGATGTACGTTGACGCGAAACCCGAATTCGTTCGCGCTTCAGGTCGTATCGCCGGCTGGCGGCGTTGATCATTGGGCTGATTTCTGCGACGGGATAGGCAGAGGTCTCGAGCGGATTCGCATGACATTTGAAGACTGGGTCATGCAGGACCGCCAGGACGCACATGCAACACCCATCCCGAAAGGGCCGCGTTATACTTGAGAACTTCGACCTGAACAGAATGGTTATTTTTAACGTGTTCTCGGGGCCCGTGCCGGCCGATGAGTCGCAGACGTGGCGGTACATGAACTTCGTGAGCTTCGTGTCTCTACTCCAAACGGGGCAGTTGTTTTTCTCCAGCCCAGGACGCTTCGATGATCCTTTCGAAGGTGTTATGCCACCCGCAATCGCGGCCCTCTACACCGAGACGGAATTCCAAGGGCAACAGGTTGGCGGCTCGACGAAGCTCTCGGGGGCCGTTGGGGACGGCCTGAACTGCGCGATTTCCCGTGGGCTCTGGCCGGCAAGGTAATGAAGACCGTGGTCGTCCCAACCACCACCGTCCAGCGCACGGCTCGGCGTAAGGGCGCACAGCTCCCAGGTTGGAGGTCAATTCTTGCCCGCGTCATCCGTGCGCGCCCAAGGACCTCGCCCCGATTTCAGTTCCAGTAGTTCCGGTCCAAACTCCGATACTGAATTGCCTCCGCTAAGTGCTTGGCGGCGATGGTTTCCGAACCGGCGATGTCGGCGATGGTGCGGGCTACTTTGAGGATTCGGTCGTGGGCGCGGGCGGATAGCGACATGCGGCGGACCGCCAGTTCCAGGGTACGCTCGCCGGAATCGTCGAGGGCGCAATGTTTGCGGATGGAGCGGCTGGGCAGGCGTGCGTTGGTGCATCCGCGGGTTTGCTGCACGGCGCGGGCCCGGAGCACGCGCTCGCGGATGGCCGAAGACGGCTCGGCTTTGGCTTCGCCGCGCAGCTCCTGAAACGGCACGGCGGGGACTTCCACGTGGATATCGATGCGGTCGAGCAACGGCCCGCTGATCTTGCCCAGGTAATTCTGGATCTGCGCCGGCGTGCAGCGGCACTCGCGCGTGGCGTCGCCATGGAAGCCGCACCGGCACCCGTGCGGATCACAACTGCTATGGAGTATAAACCTGGGATGCCAGGTGGAAGCGGGACGCATTGGCCGCAGCCAGACGTTGCCGCACCGTTCGCGGGCCAGCCTGTACCGGTTGGACCACCTGCGTGGAGGGCTCGTACCCATGCCCCGGTCCTGCGCGGCCAACGCAGGTCGCAGCGTTGCCTCAATCGGCGCTGGTCGTTCCGTAATCGCCAGCGATAGAATATATCGCTTGGGTGAAAATCATCTAAACTGAGACGATGCGGGACCGGAGCGAATAGGATGCACCAGGTTCAATCGGAAGACATGCTGACACGCCGCTCGGCCCTCTTGTTGGCGGCAGCGGCGCCACAGTTACTCGGTCAAAGGGGGGAGAAGTCCATGGGACGGCCAGTTGTTCATTTTGAGATCGGATGCCGCGACCGCGCCAGGACCGGCGATTTCTATTCGAAGCTGTTCGGCTGGCAGATCACGGCCGCCGGCCCCGCGTCGAATATTCAAACCGGGAGTCCGCAGGGCATCTCGGGTCACATCACCTCGCTCGGCCACGAGCCGGAGCATTACACAATGTTCTACGTGGACGTCGAGGACGTGCAGGCTGCGCTCGATAAGGCCGTCGAATTGGGCGGCAAGACGCTGGTCGGGCCGATCACGATTCCGGCCGGTACGTTTGCATGGTTCGCGGATCCGGACGGGAACACGATCGGGCTATTGAAGCCGGCGAAGCCTTAGGGCGCGGTCTGGAACGCGGGTCTCCGGAAACCGGGTCAGCCTGAACTAATACCTTTCCGGTACATCGAAAAGGGGTCAGAGCTGACCGGCACAATTACTCTCTCAAGCGAGATTGGAGATCGATTCCGTCCGCGGTGCCGCAACGAACATTTTCATTTTCATACGCTTATGGCCTGGAGAACGCCATTGATCCGGCACAGGATCTGGGCGGAGCCCCAATCGAGATCCAGGCTCGCCGCGGCTGCCTTGGTTGGCTGGAGCGGTTTCGCCGAAGCGAATGCCCCAGTAGCCGGCGCCGCGGGAAAAGCTGCCGGCGCTCCACGGACTTGGCGAGCGGGGCCGATAAGTGAGGTGGATGGATCGAATCAGAAACGGACTGCCGGGATGGAGATTTCTGCTGGCGGCAACGTTAACGGCCGGCTGGAGCCTTCCGGCCCAGGACGCCCAGGGGTGGCGGTCGTGGGGCGCGCAAGATGGGCTTCCCGAGTCGTTCGTGAACTCGGTTGCCGCGGATCCGGCGGGTACGGTGTGGTCGATCCACGGCACTTCCGGCATGAGCCGGATGGACGGCTACTCGGTGGATGCAAAGGTTCCGCAACTGCGTTTTCCGAGGACCCTGCTCTGGACGGAGGACGGGGTGTGGACGGTCGATGTGGGCGGTCTACAGAGACTGCGCGGGCACCAATGGGAATTCCGTCCCCTGGACGAGCTTAAGGGGATTGACCCGATGAGTCCGCCCGAACTCCGGGTGCTGGGCGCGGGACGGCTGCTGATCGTGGCTCGTGACCGGCTGGGGGTATACGACGTAGCCACGCGCCGGTCCACCAAAGTGCTGGATGTCGCCCGAACAGGCCTCGGCGCTTTCAGCGGCGCTGCCGCCACCAACGGCAGGGTGCTGGTGAGCGGCACCAACGGGGTGGACTGGTGCACGGCTGGCGACAGCCCCGCGACTTTCCGCTGCCTGCAGTACGGACTCGGTCAACTCGGTCTGACACGGTTCCACGATCCGCAGGCGGATGGCGCCGGCGGGTTCCTGGTGGCGGGCGCCTCGTTGGACACAGCCGATCAACGCCTGATGGGATTTGACGGCAAGGCATGGCGGACAGTCTGGCAGGGCGATCGAGCCAATCTGCGCGCCTGGCCCGCCGGAAACGGCACACTCTGGATACAGAAAGGCAATGACCTCTTTCGGCTGCGGCAGGGCCGTTTGGAACCGGCTCCCCGGCGGGGCGCCCTGTTGGGAACCATAAACTGGGTGACGCCTGGAAAAGGGGGAGTATTGTTGGTGGGAACCACGCAGGGCTTGGCGCGATATGCGCCGCCACTATGGCAGGCGCCGGCCCAGTTGGCCGCCTTGGATTTGTCCGCGATCAGCGCCCTGGAGGACCGCCAGGGGAGGCTTTGGCTGATCTACGTAGACCGGCTCGTGGGCATCGAGGACGGGAAAGTACGCCAGTATCCGATCCCCACGGGCGCCGCCCTCTACGAACGCCGCCCGGTTCTGCTGGGCGATGGGAGCATTGCGGCCCTGCCCGCGGACCGGCAATACATGTTTTTATTCGACCCGGAGAAAGGCACGTTTCGGACCTTCCGGCATCCCAGCGGCGAGGGCTTCGGGGCTATCGGACCGCGCCCGGACGGAACGATCTGGGTGCAGGTGGGAGGGACCAGGACGGAGCGGTTTCGGCTGGACGTTTTCGATGGCAAGAGCTTTCGGCCAGTCGTCGATACCCAGCCTAAGTTCCACATCGAGTTCCTCAAGTTTATCGCCGAAGACCGGACCGGAACCGTGTGGTTCGGCGGGCCGAACGGGTTGGGGCGCTACCGGAACGGAACGCTGAGCGCAGTCGGCGCCAAAGAAGGATACACCGCTACGGGAGGCTACGCCTTCTGCCAGTTGCCGGACGGAAAGCTGATGGCGGGCGGCAAGGACAAACTGCTGGAGTTCGACGGCCGCGCCTGGAAGGTCGTGATCGACAAGTTGGATCGCGTGCGCATTATCCTCCCTGGCCGCGATGGCACCGTCTGGGCAGCTTCGGCCGGGGGCGTTCTCAAGATTCGCGACGGTATCGCCATCCTCCACTCGTCGGAAGAGGGGCTGCCATCGCCGGTGGTGAATTCCGTCTACGAGGACCACGAGGGAAGAATCTGGGCCGCCACCGGCAGCGGCTTTTCGGTGTATCACCCGGAGGCGGACCTGGACGCTCCGCGCACCCTGTTTTCGGAGAAGGACAACCCGCGCCAGACGGCTTCCAACGGCAACGTCCGCCTGGTGTTCTCAGGCATGGATCGCTGGAACAACACTCCGCCCGACCGGCTGCTGTACTCTTACCGTATCGACGGCGGCCCATGGAGCCCGTTCACCGGGGAGAACTCGGCCAGTTTTCGCGGCTTGTCCGCGGGCACTCACCGCTTCCAGGTTCGCGCCATGGATCGCAACGGAAACGTGGATCCCAAGCCGCCGGTGTTCGAGCTGTCCGTGGCTCGCGCCTGGTACCGGGAAGCCGGATTCCTGTGCATCCTGGGTTTCAGCATTCTGGCCATTGCGGGGCTAACCTGGCTGGCGGCCTCGCACTACGCGCAATTACGCAGGGCGAAGGCGGCGGCCGAAGCGGCCAGCCGAAGCAAGAGCGCGTTCCTGGCCAACATGAGCCATGAAATCCGCACCCCGATGAACGGCATTCTCGGCATGAACGAACTGCTGCTTCGCACCGCGCTCGACACACGCCAGCGCCGGTACGCCGGAATCGTCCGGGACAGCGCCGTCTCCTTGTTGGCCGTGCTCGACGATGTCCTGGACTTCTCCAAAATCGAGGCCGGCAAGCTGGCGCTGGAGCAGGTGGACTTCGATCTCCGTTCCCTATTCGAGGGCACGGCGGACCTGTTCGCAGTGAAAGCACAACAAAAGGGCCTGGAGTTTGTCAGCTTCATCGATCCCGCAGCGCCCACGAGCCTGCGGGGCGATCCGGGACGTCTGCGCCAGGTGATCGCGAACCTGGTGGGAAACGCCGTGAAATTCACC
>JBEKYD010000255.1:0-11056 GCA_049511335.1 Bryobacteraceae bacterium
GTGGGCCGGCGACCGCGTCTACTTCCTCTCGGACCGGAACGGGCCGGTGACGCTCTTCTACTACGACACCAAGACCAAAGCCGTGCGCGAAGCGTTTCCGAACCATGGGCTGGACCTGAAGTCCGCCTCGCTCGGACCCGACGCCATCGTCTACGAGCAGTTCGGCGGAATTTTCCTCTATGACCTGAAGTCCGGAAAGACGAAGCCGGTTCCGATTCGCGTCCAGGGCGATTTCCCCGAGCTGCGCACCAAGTTCGTCAACGTGGGGCGGCGGCTCGGTTCCGCGGCGGTGTCGCCGAACGGCGCTCGCGCGGTGTTTGCGGCGCGCGGCGAAATCGTCACGGTGCCGGCGGAGAAAGGCGACCCGCGCAACCTCACCAATTCGCCGGGCGCGATGGAGCGCGATCCGCAGTGGTCGCCGGACGGCAAGACGATCGCGTACCTCTCGGACGAATCCGGCGAGTACGCGCTACACTTGCGCCCGCAGAGCGGTGAGGGCGCAGTGACGAAGATCGAGTTGAAGCCCGGCTTCTATCAATCTCTCAAGTTTTCTCCGGACAGCAAGAAAATGGCCCTGGTCGACAGCTTCCAGCGGCTTTGGTATGTGGACCTGGAAACCAAGAAGCAGGTGGAAGTAGCCCAGGACACTTACCAGATGCGCGCCGGCAATATCGCGGGCGCATGGTCCCCGGACAGCAAATGGCTGGCGTACTCGAAGGTCTTGCCGAACGATCTCAGCGCCATCCATCTGTATTCGCTCGCGGATATGAAATCCACCCAGGTGACCGACGGCATGAGCGATGCCGCCAATCCCGTGTTCGACAAAGACGGCAAGTATCTTTACTTCACCGCGAGCACCAACTCCGGTGAGAGCCTGGGACTGGACATTCACGCGGTGGAGAGCACCGCGACCAGTTCGATTTACCTGGCCGTTCTGGACAAATCGGAGCCCTCTCCGTTCGCCCCTGAGAGCGATGAAGAGAAGCCGGTTGAGGAAAAGGATAAGGCTAAGCCGGATGCGGCATCCGGCGCCGCGGCGGCGGATGGCGCCAAGCCGGCCGAGCCCACGAAGCCAAAACCCGGCGCCAAAGATGCGAAAGAAGCGAAGGACGTCAAGATCGACCTCGACGGGATCGATCAGCGCATCCTATCGGTGCCCATGCCGCCGCGGCGCTACACGGCGCTTCAGGTGGGCAAGGCCGGAACCCTGCTCGCGCTCGAGGCGCCGGTCCAATCCGGAGATGACGGTCCAACGGGCGCCCCTCCGGGACAGACCGTCCACCGGTACGACCTCAAGACCCGCAAAAGCGACGTGCCGCTCGCGGGTGTGAGCAGTTTCCAAATGTCGTTCGGCGGCGAGAAGGCCCTGTACCGGCAAGGCGACAACTGGACCATTGCGGCCCTGCGGCCGATGGCGAACGGAAGTGGCGGCGCGGGCGCTCCAGCCGCAGTTCCCCCGGCACCTCCAGGCGGGGCCGGCCAGGGCACGCTCAAAACCAGCGGCATCGAGGTGCGGGTCGACCCGGTGGAGGAATGGAAGCAGATGTACCGCGAGGCATGGCGCCTCGAGCGCGACTGGTTCTACGACCGCAATATCCACGGCCTCGACTTGAAGGAGGAGGAAAAGAAGTACGAGCCGTATTTGCGCAGCGTTGCTTCCCGCAACGACCTCACGTACCTGTTCCAGGAGATGCTGGGCAATATGGTGGTCAGCCACATGGGAACCGGGGGCGGCGATACGCCGGAAGTGAAGCGCGTGCAGACGGGATTGCTAGGAGCCGATTACGAGGTGGCGAACGGCCGGTACCGCTTCGCGCGCGTGTACAATGGCGAGAACTGGAATCCGCAGCTCCGCGCGCCGCTCACACAGCCGGGAGTGAACGTGAAGGCGGGCGAGTATCTGCTGGAAGTGAACGGGCGCGAGGTGCGGCCCCCGGCCAACATCTATAGCTTCTTCGAGGAGCTCGCCGGCAAATCCGTGCTGCTGCGCGTGGGCCCCGATCCGAACGGCGCCGGGTCGCGCGAAGTGACCGTGGTTCCGGTAGCGGATGAGGGGCGTTTGCGGAACCTGGCCTGGATTGAAGAGAATCGCCGCAAGGTGGATCAGTTGAGCGGCGGCAAGGTCGCTTACATCTATATGCCGGACACCGCCAATGGCGGGTTGACGGCGTTCAACCGCTACTTCTATGCGCAAATCGGCAAGGAGGCCGCGATTGTGGACGAGCGTTTCAACGGCGGCGGCCTGTTGGCTACCGACATCGCCGAGATCCTGAACCGCAAGCCGCTCAGCGCCGCGTCCAACCGGGTGGGAGAAGCGCTGGTGCAGCCACAAGGAATTTTCGGGCCGAAGGTGATGATCATCAACGAGCGGGCGGGTTCGGGCGGCGACGCCATGCCCTGGTATTTCAAACGCGCCGGGGTTGGCAAGCTGATCGGAGAGCGCACCTGGGGCGGCCTGGTCGGCATGAACGGAGCGCCGTCGCTGATGGACGGAGGCTTCGTGGCCGCGCCCAGCTCCGGCATCTACAACCCGATCACTGGCGAGTGGGAAGTGGAGAACATCGGCGTGGCGCCCGATATCGAAGTGGAGCTGGACCCCGCGCTGGTTCGCAAAGGCCACGATCCGCAATTAGAGAAGGCGGTCGAAGTGGTAATGGAAGAACTGAAGAAAAACCCGCCGCCGAAGCTTCGCCGCCCGCCTTTCCCGAACTACTACCGGCCGGCGGCCCACTGAATTTCGTTGTTACGCTGCATCCTCGAATCGGACAACGATGCGTTTGCCGAGTGCCGCCAGCGCGGCTTGAATCCTGGCCGGTTTGGTGTTGTGCTTCGGGTCGAGCATGCGGCGCACAACCGTCTCGCTGACACGAAGCCGTTTGGCCAACTCCGTATTTCGCATTCCGCTTTCGCGCATAGCCAGATAGAGTGCAAGCTTGGGCGCCAGATAGAGCGGAACTCCGATTGAGAACTGGCCGCGCTTCGGTTTGGAAGGGACCGGGATGCGGTCACCGCGGGCGATTCGTCCGGCCAGAGCTTCGGCCAGACAGTCCGCGGCCTCGGTCAGCGTTTCGTCAATGTCCGCTCCTCCGGTGAGCGCTTCCGGTAGATCCGGAAACCGGACGTGGTAACCCTTACCATTCTCTTCCGGGAGAAAACTCGCGGGATAGCTGGCAGTGAACATTACAGGTCCTTCACCCGTCCATTGTCGAACACTTCTGTTCGATTTGCAATGGCACGTTTCAGCCCATGGGACTGCCCGCCGGGCGCCTGGTTCGCAGCCGCGTGACCTCTTCGATTACCCGTCCCGCGGCGAAGTCGATATCTTCCTCGCTATGGAACCGTCCCAGCCCGAAGCGAATCGAAGAGCGCGCCTCGGTGGGAGACAGACCGATGGCGAGCAGCACGTGACTCGGCTCGGGTATGGCGGACGAGCAAGCCGAACCGGTGGAGACGGCTACGTCGGGCAAGGCGGTCACGAGCGCGGACGATTCGATTCCGGCAAAGCGCACATTGAGATTGCCCGGCAGGCGCGATTCGAGCGAGCCGTTCACAGCGACGCCCTCGAGCGCCGCCGTGAGCCGTGCCAGCAACCGATCGCGCAGCCGCGTCACACGGCGCGCCTCTTCCGCCATTTCCTCCCTGGCGATGGCGCAGGCCGCTCCGAAGCCGACGATTCCGGGCACATTGAGAGTACCCGAGCGCATTCCTGCTTCATGGCCGCCGCCATCCATTTGTGCCGCCAGCTCGACGCGCCGCCGCACGTACAGCGCTCCCACTCCCTTCGGCCCGAAAATCTTGTGCGCGGTCACCGACGCCAGGTCCACCGCCGCGGCGTCCACGTCGAACGGAATCTTACCGAAGGATTGTGCCGCGTCGGAGTGAAACAGCACACCGCGCTGGCGGCACAGCGCGCCGATGGCGGCGATCGGTTGCACCACGCCGATTTCGTTATTGGCGTGCATCACGCTCACCACGACCGTCGCGGGCTCGATCGCCGCCGCCAGCCGGTCCAAGTCGAGCAAGCCATCCGGCCCAGGTTGCAACATGGTTAGGCGCCATCCCATGCGCTCCAGATGGCGCACCGGGTCGACTACCGCGTGGTGTTCGGTTGTCACTGCGATCAAGTGATCGCCGCGGTTGCGATAGGCTTCGGCAGCTCCCTTTAAAGCCAGGTTATTGGACTCGGTCGCGCCGCTGGTGAAGACAATCTCACGGGGGTCTGCGCCGGCCAACTCCGCCACCTGCCGCCGCGCCCGATCCACGGCTTTTTCCGCTTCCCACCCGAATCGGTGCCCGCGGCTGGCGGCATTGCCGAAGCGCTCGGCGAAGTACGGCAGCATGGCTTCCAGCACTCGCGGATCGACCGGCGTGGTGGCCTGGCAATCGAGATAAACGGAACGCATAGAAGTGACGGGCTGCTTTCCATTGTCACGCGAATTGGCGGATACTGGTCATACCGACGGTCATGACAAAACCTGCGGCGTTTCCGGAAACGGATGTTTCCGAACAGGATCGCATCGTCCCGCTCTACCAGGTCGTATTGCTCGATGACAACGACCATACCTACGATTACGTCATCGAGATGCTGCAGCGGCTGTTCATTTTTTCACTCGATGAGGCGTGGCGGCACACCGAGGAAGTCGACCGCACCGGCCGCACGGTTTTGATGGTCTGTGAGCTAAGCGAGGCCGAATTCGCCCGCGACCAAATCCATGCGTACGGCCCGGACTGGCGCCTGGCCCGCTCCAAGGGATCCATGTCGGCCGTGGTCGAACCGGCGGCGAGTTGACGGTAGGACAGGCCATCGCTTTTCGTGGCCTGTCGTGCCTTCGACTGGCGCCACAATTGACAGACGACGAAAAGCGATCGTCTGTCCCACCTTCTGCTTTACCCTTCCTGCACCAGTTCGAAACGCCCATCCGGCAGCAAATAGTATTTGCGGCCGCGCCACAGGATGGTATTCCCGTAGAAGCCCGCCAGCCAAACCAGAAAGCTGGCGATGTCTTCGACCGGCGTCAGCCACCACCAACGCCGCGTCAGAGGGTCGCGCAGAACCAGGATGCCGGTGGCCCAAATGGCCGCGGCGCGCACCAGGCAGGTGACAACGGCCAGCGGCCACCAGGACGGCTCGACCGCCCACAGCAGCAACGCCAGCGGAATCGGATGCGTGAACACCTGGCCGATGTAACCGCGCGGGCGCGAGCGGCGCGTCGAGCGCGTCCAACGCAGGCGATGCTTCAGGTTCTCCAGAAACGGCTGGGAGCCGATGTGGTGTTCGATGGCGTGGGAAGAGAGCAGTACGCCGAAACCATGCTCCGCGGCCAGCTTACCCATTACGAAATCTTCCGCCAGGTAGTCCTTGACGGCGTTGAACCCGCCGATGGCTGCCAGCGTGGCGCGGCGGGCGGCGATGGTCGGGCCGATGGCGAACTTCATGCCGTCCAGCCACCGCGCCACCAGCACACCGCCCAGGAAACCCGTATTCAGGCCCAGCGCCTCCATGCGCGACCAAAAGCTGCGGCCCGGAACGGCGCGATAGGGGCAGGTGGCCAATCCCAGCTTTGGATCCTGAAACTCGCCGGCGATCCCCGTCAGCATTCCCGGCGCGAAGCGCACGTCGCTATCCGCCATCACCACCAAGTCGTGACGGGCCGCGGCCAGCATCAGATCCAGGCTGTAGACTTTCGCGTTGGCGTACGGCGGCTCGCCAGTCACCAGCAGCCGCGAAGCCACCGCCGGGTAGCGGGCGCGCAGCTTTTCCACCAGCGGGACGGCCGCGTCTTGGGCCGTGCGCACCGCAAACAGAATCTCAAACTCCGCATAGTCCTGTTTGAAAAAGCTGGCGAGATTTTCTTCCAGCCCATCGTCTATGCCCGCCAGCGGTTTGAGCACACTGATAGGGGGGATACTGCGGGCCGCGGGAGGAACCACCGCGCGATAGCGCCAAGCCGAGACAACGGTCAGAACGCAATAAACCAAAGAGCCGGCTACCAGGACCAGCAATAAGCAGAAACCTATCACCTTGTTTATAATGTACCGCCGCACGATGGGAAAATGGGAGCCGGGGCTATGAAATACGTCATCGCCGGAACGGCCGGGCACATCGATCATGGCAAGACCGCTCTGGTGCGAGCGCTCACCGGCATCGATACCGACCGTCTGGAAGAAGAGAAGCGCCGCGGCATTTCCATCGACTTAGGATTCGCGCATCTCGATTTGCCGCCCGGCATCCGCGTCGGCTTGGTCGACGTTCCGGGACATGAGCGCTTCGTCAAAAACATGCTGGCTGGCGTCGGCGGCATCGACCTGGTTTTGCTGGTGGTCTCGGCCGTCGAATCGATTCAGCCGCAAACCCGCGAACATTTCGATATCTGCCGCCTGCTCGGCATGGAGCGCGGCATCGTGGCGCTCACCAAGGCGGACCTGGCTTCGCCCGAGGTGTTGGAGGTTTGCCGCCAGGAGGTCCGGCGGCTGGTGGCGGGGTCGTTTCTGGAAACCGCGCCGATGGTTCCGGTCAGCGCCGTGACCGGCTCGGGCCTGGACGGGCTGCGCCGCGCGATCGCCACGGTCGCGGATCGGGTGAAACCGCGCAATTCCAGCGGACATTTTCGTTTGCCGGTCGACCGCGTGTTTGCCGTGCGCGGATTCGGAACCGTGGTCACCGGCACGCTGGTTTCGGGATCCATCGGCGCGGGCGACGAAGTGGAAGCGTATCCGCTGGGGCTGCGCCTGCGCGTGCGCGGCGTGGAGGTTCACGGGTCGAAGACCGATCGCGCCGTAGCGGGCCAGCGGACCGCGTTGAATCTGGCCAAGGTGGAAGCGTCCCAGTTGCATCGAGGCGTGGTGCTTTCCGCGCCTGGGCTATTCCAAGCGGTGAGCCAGGTGGATTGCCGGCTGCAACTCCTGTCCGGCGCCGGCCCCCTGAAACATCGGGCGCCGGTACACTTTCACGCGGGTACGGCGGAGATCGAGGCCGAAGCGCGGCTGCTCGACGGCGCCGCTCAATTGGAGCCGGGCGGCACGGCTTACGCGCGGCTGATGCTGCGAGAGCCGGCGCTTTTATTGCCGGGGGATAGTTTCGTCATCCGGCGGTTCTCGCCGGTGGTCACGATCGGGGGCGGGGTGGTGGTAGATGCCACGGAACGGCGCCATCGCCGCGGCGAGCGTGCCAGGGACCGCCTGCACGTTCTAGCCGGCGCCAATCGCGCCAAGCGCATCGAGCTTCTGGTGCGTGAGTCTCCATTCGGCGGGGCCATTTCTCAACTGGTGGCGGCCACCGGTCTGACGGCCGCGGAAATTCGCGCGGCGGCGGCCGAAGCGGAATCGCTCGAACCAGCCGGCGACGCCAAGGATTGGTATTTGGACCGCGCCTGGCGCGAGGCGGAAAGCGCGCGGCTGGCAGATCTGGTGCGCCGCTTCCATCATGAACAACCGATGTTGTCCGGCATCGCCCTACACGACCTCCGGGCTGCTGGATGGCGCGATGCTCCGGACTGGGTATTCGACGCCGTGCTGGCGGGGGCAGGCGAGGTGGAGATCGCTGCCCAGACCGCGCGCTTGCGAGGGCGCGCTCCGGCGTTGGCCGCGGACGAAATCGAGGCGCGAGAGACCATCGAGCGCGCATTCCGCAAGGCCGGGCTGGCCGTTCCGGCGGTGGGTGAAGTGCTGGCGGGTTGCGGCCTCGCGCCGGCCCGGGCGCGTACACTGCTCGAAATGCTCCTCAAGGAAAAACGGCTGGTTCGCGTCGACGCGGAGCTGATTTTTCATGCCGCCGCGCTCGAAGATCTATGCCGCCAACTCGCGGCGAGGCGGCCGGCCCGCTTCACCCTGGCGGCTTTCAAAGAATGGACCGGCGTATCGCGCAAATACGCCATCCCGCTGCTGGAATACCTGGACCGCCATCGGGTGACCCGGCGGGAAGGCAACGAGCGTTTGCTACTATAGCTAGAAACCGAGCCGCGACCGTCAGGGAGCGGTCTTGCCGCGGCTTCGGCGGAGTGACGCGATGATGCGATGGTTCAAAGCCCGGTCCGATGAATTGGGCCATTTGGAAAGCACGGTGATGGAAGCGCTGTGGCGGCAGGGCGCGGGAAACGTGCGCGATGTGGGTGCGCGGCTGGGGCGTCCGCTGGCTTACACCACGGTGATGACCACGCTCGACCGGCTATTCAAGAAAGGCTTGCTCGATCGGCGCAAACAAGACCGTGCCTTTGTGTATTCGCCGCGCTACTCGCGCACTCAGTGGCAACGCAAACGGGCCGGTGAATTTATGGCCGGTTACCTGACCGGGCCGGAGACGTCACGCGACTTATTGATCTCCTGCCTGGTGGATGCGGCCGGTGAACAGGATTCCGCGCTGCTCGACAAGCTGGAACAAAAGATTCGCCGCAAGCGGCAAGAGCTTTCTCGCGGGAGGCAGTCATGAACCTGCCCTACGGAGCGCGGCTGGTGTCGATCGCCGCTGCCAGTTTTTTTGCGGTCAACCTGGCGGCCGGCGCGGTCTCGCTGGCGCTGGAGCGCATTTTCAGGCGCCGCTTTGAGGATTCGAATCCGCGCCGCGCCGCTGCCTTGATGCTGGCGCTGCGGCTGGCGCCGGGCGCGCTGGCGTTGGCCGCCGTGGCGGCTTTGTGCGTGCCCAGCTTTCTGGTGCTGGAGCCGGCGGGAAACAGCGAATCGGCGAGTTGGGCCTGTCTCATCATGGCAAGCATGGGAGTGGCGGCGGCTGCGTGTGGTGCGGTTCGGGGCGCCGGCGCCTGGCTCGGTTTCTGGCGCCGGTTTCGTCACTTCAAAAGCCGCCGCGAAACGGTGCGCGTCGGTTCGCGGCGGGTTCCGGTCGAAATTGTGGAGAGCCGGCGGCCCTGGTTGGCGCTGATCGGTGTCGCGAGGCCTCGGCTGGTGGCCACGCGCGCCGTGCTCCGCGCGCTCAAACCAGCGGAATTAGACGTGGCCCTGCGCCACGAGCGGGCGCACGCCGAGTTTCGCGACAACGCGAAGCGCTTGCTGATGGCGATGGCCCCGGCCCCGATTCCATTCGTGGTGCGGTCTCGCGGCTTGGAGGCAAGCTGGGCGAGATATGTGGAGCGCGCGGCGGACGACCGGGCGGTGGCCGGCAGCGCGCGACGATCCGTAGCCCTGGCCGCCGCGCTGGTGCGCGTGGCGCGATTGGGCGCGGCTGCTCCCGCCCCGCTCGCCACTTCGTTGATGGGCGACACTCAAGATCTCGAAGCCCGTGTGGAACGCTTGCTGCGCGGTGGCTCGCTGGCCGAAGCTTCGAACGCTCCGGCCCGGCTTTCATGGCTCTGGGCGCTTGGTGCGGTGGTTTCGCTGGCGGCCATCGGCGCGGCGTATCCGGCGCTCTTGACCGCGGTTCATGAACTGCTCGAACGATTCATGAATTGAGGCTTCGACCGCTCTCTATGCCCTCTACGAGTGCCGCCGAAAAACAGGCCTCGGTGAAAACCGTGCGCCTGATTTGTTGGAATGCAGACCAGGCGCGGGAACGCGCGGCGGCACTCGCCGTTATGGGCTTCGAGGTGGACGCCGCGCCGCTCAACCCCGCGGGCCTGATCGGTTACTTTCGCCAGCATATGCCCGCGGTAGTCTTGATCGATCTGGACCGGCTGCCTTCGCATGGGCGAGAGGTGGGAATCGCGCTGCGGCAGAGCAAGGCTACACGGCAGATTCCGTTGGTTTACGCGGGAGGGGCGCCGGAGAAAGTGGCGCGCGTCCGAACGGAGCTGCCCGATGCCTTTTATTGCGCCTGGGACGGCGTGGCCAAAGCGCTGCGCGAGGCTCTGCGGCACGCGCCCGCCAACCCGGTAAAACCGCCGTCGCATATGGAGCGCTATACCGGCGGGGCGCTGCCGGCGAAGCTCGGTTTGAAGAAGGGGCTGGAGGTCTCGCTGTTGGGCGCGCCGGACGAATTCGAAGAGCAGTTGGGCGAACTGCCGGAAGGCGCCAGGCTTTCTACCCGGTTGACTCGCACCGCCGGCCTGGCGCTCTGGTTTGTGCGTTCGCGCCGCGAGTTGGAAGACGAGACCCCGTACCTGGCGACGCGCCTGCCGGAGGGTTGCGCGCTCTGGATTGTGCATCCGAAGCAGAGCGGCCGCTACAAGGTGGACTTCAATCAGAACGACGTTCGCGCCGCTGGGCTGGCCAGCGGCCTGGTGGATTTCAAGGTCTGCTCGGTGGATGCCGATTGGAGCGGCCTGAAGTTCGCGCGCAGGAAGAAGTGAGGTCTCGGGTGCTGGCGCTGAGCTGGTAAAGTCAAAAAAGGAACGAAATTTTCGCAGATGGCCACCTACCAGATGGACATCATTTCCCAAAATAGCCGATTTTGATAACCGGATCACCCGTTTGGAACGGTAGCCCCGGCTGCCTCGCCCGGATCCGGGGTGGGACAGACGGGACAGACCATCGTTTTCCGTGGTCTGTCAGGCCCTCGCCAGGCCAACCGCTCGACAGACGACAAAAGACGATCGTCTGTCCCACCCAGCCCCGCCGGTGGGTCAGCTCATTTCCTTCACAGTCTGGGAAATGGCCACGATAGGCCCGCTCAGTGACGGACCTTCGGTTACACTAAAGGGTTCATGTCCAAGCTGCTAGAGGGCAAACTGGCCCTCATTCTCGGCATTGCCAACAGGTGGAGTCTGGCTTACTCGATCGCCCAGGCCTTTTCGCGGGAAGGCGCTTCGCTGGTGCTCAGCTACTTGGGCGATCGCCAGAGAGTGGCGATTTCCGAGCTTTCCGAGGGTCTCGACATCGCCGCCCTGATCCCTTGCGACGTCACCAAGGACGAAGAAATTGCGGCCCTGGCGTCGTCGCTGGCGGCCCTCAATCGCCCGCTCCACGCCGTGGTTCACAGCCTGGCCTTCGCCAACCGCGAAGATCTGGAGCGGCCTTTCACCGAAACCAGCCGCGAAGGTTTTTTGTTGGCGCAGAATGTGAGCGCGTATTCGCTGGTGGCCGTCGCGCGCGCGGCGGCGCCGGCGATGACCGCGGGCGGTTCCATCAGCACCTTGACTTACTTCGGTTCGACGCGCGTGGTGCCGAACTA
>JBEKYD010000256.1:0-10961 GCA_049511335.1 Bryobacteraceae bacterium
CGATAGCGCGGGAGGGTGGAGAGACCGGGGTGCGGGAAAGGGCGGGAAGTCTGTAGCGCGATGAAAGGGAAGGAGTTAGGCGGGTCGAAAAATTCTTCAAAAGTTTGTGACCGGCAAAACGGCGAGTTACGTTTGGGAGGGGACAGGTGACTATCGGAACGTCCCGCCTTGACCTCCGGCCGGCCAATGCGCCGGCCCTGGGCGCACGGCAACCGGAGTTCCTGGAGTCGCGGCGCGGAACGCCGGCTCGAAAGCCGACGCTGCAGGCCAGAGGCCCGCGCCACGACCGGCCGCATTTACCATTGCGGCAACGTACGCTATAGTAAGAACCACATGCGGCGTTTTTGGGCCAGTTTTCTTAGCATTTTTAATACTTTACCGCTGCTGGCGGCGACCTTCGGCACGGTCACTCCGCACACCGCGCCGCTGGGGGACATCGTTCTCGATGAAACCCGGTCGCGGCTCTACGTTCTGAACACCACGGCATCGCCTCCGCTGGTCGAAATCTACACGACCGCCACCAGTCCCGCCAGCCCGGCTTTGGGTGCGCCGCGGATCGCGGTCGATGCCGAACCGCTGGCCATGGCCATGTCGCCGGACGGGAAGTACCTGTACGTGGCCTGCTACGGGGCATCGGCGGTCGACGTCATCGACCTCGCCAAGATGTCGAACGTCAACACCATTTCGCTCACTTCCAATCCCGAAGCGGTCGCGGTGGGCTACGACAATAAATTGCTGATTTCAACCATCGGCGGCACGGGCAAAGCGGTGCTGGCCATTTACGATCCGAACGCGGCATCCACCGCCAATCCTCTCGCGGCGATTCCGGTGGCGCCCACGGCCCCCACCACGCCCACTTTCCCGGCGCCCAGCAACATGGAACCGTTGGCGGCGGCGGCGCGCCTGGTGGCAACGCCGGACGGCCGGACCATCGTCGGCGTTCACAAGACCTCCACCACGGTGCGCACGGTATTCGTCTACGATGTGGCTTCGGCCACGGTGCTGCGCGCGCGCACGCTGACGCAAACTTCGGCTTCGAACGTCCTGGCCGTGGCCGCCGATGGCTCGAAGCTGCTCTCGGGCGCGGTGCTGTTCGATGCCGGCACGCTGGCCGTGCTGGGGCAGCAGAACACCACCAATTCGCCTTTCACCTTCCTCAGCACGGCGAATTTCCTGACCCAGACCAACCAAGGCGGGGCGGTATTCTCGCCCGACGGGAGCAAGCTCTATACGGCTTACAACATTGTTCCCAACCTGAGCCCGGCGCCGCAGTCGAACTACTCGCAGTTGCTGGTGAACACGCCGGGCAGCCTGCTGATCACACTGGGACTGATGCTGCCGGAGAACCTGAGCGGCAAGATGGCGATCAGCTCCGATGGCGGCACCATCTGGGCGGTTTCGCAATCCGGCTTTATCAAGCTGCCGCTAAGCACCCTTGCCACCACCGCGCCCGTCGCCGTACCCAGCTCGAACGTGGCGCTGGTGGTGCACGACCAATGCGGCGTCTACAGCGCGCAAAACAGCACCACCGTCGCGGTGACCAATGGCGGCGGCGGAGCGCGCATGACCATCACCGCGGCGCTGCTCTCTACGGCCTCCACCTCGGCTTCGGTCAGGGCCAGCTCCACCGGCGACGGCGGTAGTGTGGTGGCGACTTTCAACAGCACCAACGCCAACACGCCCGGCACGGTCTCTCCCGATCAGATCCTGATTCAATCCCAGGAGGCGGTCAACATCATCCCCAACGTGCGCGTGTACCAGAACAACCGGAATTCGGAGGCGTCCGGCACGCTCGTGCCCATCGATATCGGCGCTTCCACCACGGGCCTTACCGACCTTCTGTCGGACTCCGCGCGCCATCTGCTCTATATCGCCAATCCGGGCTTGAATCGCATCGAGGTGTACGACACCCAGGCGAAGCAACTGCTCACGCCCATCGCCGTGGGCCAGTTGCCAAGATCCATGGCTTTCGGGCAAGACACCAACACGCTGTACGTTGCCAACAGCGGCGGCGAGACGCTCTCGGCGATCGACCTGAATACCCGCACGGTGACCGGCCTGATCTACCCGCCGCCGTTTTCGTTCAACTCCAACCTGGCCATCGTTACCCCCACCGTGGTGGCCTCGAGCGAGCAGGGGCCGCAGGTGCTGCTGGCCAATACCACGACCAGCGGCGCCGCATCCACAACCGGGACGCTGTGGTATGTCTCCGGCAGTAACCTGGTGCCACGCACTCTTAACCCGCTGATCTTCGGCACCGCAACTACTCTCACCCTGCCGGTAAGCATGGTTTCGACCGGCGACAACAGCTCCGTATTCGTGCTGGGTGGAAGCGGCGCCGGATACCTGTACAGCTCCGCGGCCGACGATTTTGTCGAGACGCAAACCGTCATCACTTCCCTGATCGGCTACTTTGGCGCCGTGGCGGCGGGGCCGGGAGGGCAATATTATGTGGCGGGGCCGAACCTGCTGAATTCGTCGCTGACGCTGATTGCGACTTCGGCTGCTTCCACCACCACCCCCATACCGATACCCATAGGCCCTTTGCCCATACCCATCGGGCCGCTCTCCACTTCGACTTCACGCCCGGTTGCGGCGGTTGCGGCAGCCACGGTGACTGCGTTCCTGCGGTTTAGCATGCCGGTGCGCGCTTCCACCGCCACCGTTCCCAGCGACGCCGGTTTGATCGAGCTGGTGGACACTTCGTCGTTCACCGCCACGGCCTCCGCCAATGCGCTCGAAGGACCGCTGGCCACGGTAACCTCCAGCGGAAGGACCAACATCGGCGGCCGCACCATGGCGCTCGACCCGAGTTCCAACACGGTTTACGCCCTGACGGCTACCGGCCTGAGCGTGATTCCGCTCGCCGGCGCGGCACGGTCTTCGACTCCCAGTGTGACCCCAGGCGGCGTCGTCAATACCGCCAATTTCCGCACGGGGATTGCGCCGGGCGGGCTGGTTTCCATTATGGGGCAGAACCTGGCCTCCAGCGCCACGGCGGGATCCACTCCGCTGCCCATCGTCCTGGGAGGCAGTTGCGTCACTTTGAGCAACACGCCGCTTCCGCTGCTCGCCACCGCGGCGGGACAGATCAACGCCCAGATCCCGTTCACGCTGGCGGCCGGCACTTACACGCTGGTGGTGCGGTCCACGGCCAACCAGGCCGCGTCTGCCTCGGTGAGCGTTTCGGTGTCCAAGTACGCGCCCGCCATCTTCGTGAATTCCAATGGGCCGGCCATCTACCACGTCAACGGCGGCCAGCAGGTGGATCAGGCGCACCCGGCCACGCGCGACGAGCCGCTGGCGATCTACGCCACCGGCCTGGGCGTCACCACCGGCGGGAAGGTGACCGCCGGGAGCCCGTCCCCCTCCAGCCCACTGGCGGTGACGGCCGCGGTGGCGCTTTACTTCGGCAACCCACTGATCAGCAATACCGCGGTGATTGTAAACTGGAGCGGTTTACAGCCGGGGACCATGGGGGTGTATCAGATCAACTGCACCATTCCAGGTAACCACTTCAATGGCAACGCGCTGCCGGTGACGCTGCGCATCGGCGGCGTGAGCACGCCCACCACAGGGGCTAATGTAGCCGTAGTCTACGTGGATTGACCCGGTACTTACCAAACCCATGGTCCGAACGCAGCCGTGGCGCCGGCCGTCCGCATGGCTTAAATTAGTAAAGGGTATTCGTGGAGCATAAGATGCACCGGTTTTCTATCGTTTTGGTTTCCGTTCTGGGCCTGGTTTCCTGTAGCCGCGATCCGAATTTCGTGAAAAAACGCTACCTGGAGCGTGGAAACGTCTATTTTGAGCGCGGCAAGTACAAAGAAGCCGCGATCATGTACAGGGATGCCCTGCAGAAAGACCAGCGCTACGGCGCGGCCCACTACAAGCTGGCTCTTACCTATTTAAAGGAAGGCCAGATGGGCGGCGTGGTTGGGGAGTTGCGCAAGGCTGTGGAGCTGGTGCCGAAAAGCGACCCGGACCATTGGGACGCCGTGGTAAAGCTCTCGGAGATCTATATCGCCGAGGCGTCCAAGGACAGGATATTCATGCAGGAGGTCCAGAACTACATCAAGGAGTTGCTGGCTCGGGACGCGAATTCGTACGACGGACACCGGCTGAGCGGCGATTACGCTTTCTCCCAGGCTTTCATCGCTTTCAGCATGGCCAATAACGACCAGGGCCGCAAGGCGGTGGCCGAAGCGCTAGAAGAATACCAAAAGGCGAACGCCATCCGCCCCAAACAACGAGAATTGCAGATGCAGATGGCCCGCGCGCTGTGGGCGGAGAATAGGCTGGCGGAAGCGGAGAAATACTACTGGGAGGTGATCGGCGAGGACAAAAACTACCAGATCGCCTATGAAGAACTGACCAAAATCCAGATCTTGCAGAACAAGGTGCCGGACGCCGAAAAGACGCTCAAGCTGGCGTTCCAGAATAATCCCAAGCAGTACCGGTTCCTGACCCAACTGGCGGGGTTCTATTCGAGCTTGAATCAGCGCGACAACATGGTCGGCGTGCTGAACCAGCTCAAGGCGCATGCCAAGGATTTTCCCAACGCTTATCTGGTGGTGGGCGATTTCTACTACCGCAAGAACGAGTTCAACAATGCGGAAAAGGAATATCGCGAAGGCATGTCCGCCGATTCCAAAAGGAAAGCCGACTATCAGAAACGAATCATCGAAGTGTTGCTGGTCGAAGGCAAGAAGACCGAAGCCACCGAGATCATGAACCAGATTCTGGCCGCCGACCCCAAGGACGATTACGCCCGCGGCTTGCAGGCTTCCATGATGCTCGATGCCGGCGAAGTCAACAAGGCCATGGAGCAACTGCAATCGGTGGTGAACCAGGCGCCCCAGAACCCGGTGGCGCACTATAACCTGGCGCGGGCTCACCTAATGCGAGGGGAGATCGAACAGGCCCGCCAGCAGTTGGAAAAGGCTCTCGAAATCCGTCCCGACTACATCCTGGCGCGCACCAAGCTCGCCCAGATCCAGATTGCCCGCGGGGAGTGGGACAATGCCATGAAGTCCGCCGGACAAATTCTGTCGGTGGACCACAACAGCCTGACCGGGCGCATGATTCAGGCGGGGGCGTTGATCGGTCAACAGAAGTACAACGATGCGCGCGCCCTGCTCCAAAACATGCAGAAGCTCTACCCGAACTCGCCCGACGTTCTGCTCGAGCTCGGCCAGCTCGACGTTCAGGAGAAGAAGTTGCCGGAAGCGATGGAAATCTTCCGCCGCTCCTACCAGCTAAATCCGGGCGACACGCGCAGCCTGGTGAGCATCGTCCAGGTGTTTCTGCTCCAGGGCAAGGGTGACGACGCGGTGGCCATGTTGCAGGGCGAATCGGCCAAAGCTCCCACGCGCGGCGATATCAAGATTCTGCTCGGCAGCGCCGCCGTGCAGACGGGCAAGTACGACGTCGCCATTCCGGTGTTTCAGAACATATTGGATTCCATGGATTCGAAGTCGAAGGCGCGCGAAGATATTTACATGCGCATGGGTGAGGCGTATCGCAAGAAGGGCGATTTGCAGAACGCGCTGATCGCAACCCAAAAAGCCCGTGAATTGACGCCCGAGAACCCTATCGTCCTGGCTACGCTGGGAGTGATTCTGGATATGGCCGGCCGTTGGACGGAAGCCAAACAGGTCTATGACGCCACCCTGCGCATCCACCCCGACGATGGCCAGGCGCTGAACAACGACGCCTTTCTGATGGCCGAGCACGGCGGCGACCTGGACCAGGCCCTGACCTACGCGTCGCGCGCCAAGCAGTTGCTCCCCGAAAGCAACGAGGTGTCCGATACCCTGGCGTTGATCTACATCAAGAAGCAGATGAGCCAGAACGCCGTCGATATCCTGTCCGACGTGGTGCAGAAGCAGCCCAATACTTCCACCTATCACTACCATCTCGCCATGGCCTTTGCCCAAAAGGGCGACAAGCCCCATGCGTACAAGGAAGCGCAGGAAGCCCTGAAACACAGCCCCACGGCGGAAGAGAAACAACGCATTCAGGACTTGATGGCCAAGGTAGGGTAAGCGGAGGCGCTTAACCGGTCCGGGAAAATCCGCCCCCAGCAACCGCTCCGGCCCGCGGCCCGGTAGGCGGCTCGAAACACGCGGCGCCCGTAACCGAGCCGCGACCGTCAGGGGGTGGTCGCCGCGCCGAAACTGCGAAATCCCCAGATCGGTCAAGCACCGGTAAGCGGGAATGACAGCCATGGATGAACATGGATGAAGTCATTTGAAGTTATCCGTGTTGATCTGCGTTCATCCGTGGCTCAAATCAGTTTTTTCTCCGCATTGGTCATCCCGCAAGTGACATCGCTTCAACCGCGGTAGGATGTTTTGTCATACTAGAACCGTGGTTCAGAAAATCGCCGATATGGAGAAGCGCAAGGCCGCTTGGCGGGCTGACCGGAAGCGTGGATGACGTTGTACGGGTCTCTGCCGAGGCACAAAGCGTGCGGGCTGGCCTCTATTCGATCGCCGGCCCGAAATACCCTTGCGCCAGCGCCGGTTCCAGCTCCAGCGCCCGGCTCCAGCAACTGCGGGCTTCATCCGTCTTGCCGTTGGATTCGAGAATGCGGCCCAGGTTGAGCAGCGCTTCGGACATGTCGGGCTGCTGCGCCAGAGCATCGCGGTACAGGCGAATGGCTTTTTCGTGCTGGCCAATCTTTTCGTACATCAGGCCGGCGTTGTACAGGATTTCCGGCGAGCGCTCGCCCAAATCGATCAGTTGCACGTGAAATTCCAGCGCCGTGTCGAACTCGGCGGCGTGAATAGCCAGAGCCGCCATGCCGCGCAGCGCATCCAGATTCTTGGGATCGGCTTCGAGCATTTTCTCGTACAGGCGCTCGGCGTATTCCCGCTCGCCCAGGCCGCTATAGGCCAGCGCCAGGTTGGCCTGTGCCTCGGGCCATTGCGGGCGGTATTTCAGGCAGCCTTCGAAGGCTTCGGCCGCGCCGCGGAAATCTTCGCGCTTCAGCCGCAAGTAGCCCATGCGGAAGCGGGCTTCTTCTTCCTTGGGCGCCTTTTCGAGAAGTTGCCGGTAGCAGCGCTCGGCGTCTTCCAGGTAATCGCCGTGCTCCAGCAGCAGGGCGATATTCCAGATCGGGGCCAGGGCTTCGGGGTTGGCGGCGATGGCGCGCTCGTAGTGTTCGCGCGCGTCCTGAGTCTTGCCCATCTGCTCGCAGACAATGCCGATGTTGGTCAGCGCCTCGGCGGATTGAGGGCGAATTCTCAGAGCTTCCTGATAGGCTTCCTGGGCTTGCTGGAAGCGGCCCGACTTCTGGTGCGCCAGCGCCAGGTTGAACCAGCCCTCGAAGTGCCCGGGAACGGCCGAAACCAGCAGGGTGCAGAATTTGGCCGTCAAGGCGTATTCCTCGGCCGCGCAGGCCCAGGCCGCCAAACCCTCCAGCGCCACCGTCGAATCCGGCCGCAACTCCAGCAGGCGTTCGGAATATTCGCGCACCATGTCGAAATCTTCCTTCGCCATGCCGATCAGCGTTAAATTCGCGAGCGACTCCTCCGATTCCGGATTGCCTTCGAGGATGCGCTGATAAATCTCGGCCGCTTCGTCGGGATGCCCCAGAGACTGCAGCGCCGCCGCCTTGCCGAACAGCGCCTCTTCGTGGTCCGGCTTGATCTCCAGGCAGTGTTCGAAGGAGAAGAGCGCCGACTTGGGATCTTCCAGCCGCAGATGGCACACCCCCACCCCGAGGTGCGAATCCAGGTGGTTGGGATCGAGCGTGGAAGCTTTGTGAAAGGCTTCGCTGGCATCGTCCCAATTGCCGCTTCGCTCCAGACATACCGCCAGGTTGAACCAGCCGGTGGCATACTGCGGCTTGAGCTGAGTGAGCGAGAGGTAGCTCGCCGCCGCCTCCTCGTACTTGCCCTGCTCGAACTGGATGTGCCCCATGGCGCGGTGGATTTCCGGCGAAGCTTCGTTGGCGGCGATGGCGCGCTGCAGTTGCTGCAGGGCCTCGTCCCGCTTACCGGCCAGGTGCAGGGATACGGCGCGAGCCAGAAAAGCCGATCCCGCCTGGACAGGGGTCACGCTCTTCAGGCCCGAAGGCGCTTCGGAATCGTTCGAAACCAACGCGGGTTTCGTTTTGGGGCGGATGGCTGTGGTGCTCATGCTCGCTGATGCTCCTTGGCTGGCATTTCCAATGACGTGATGTGGACCCAGTAGATGCGGGCCCGCTCCTCCGGCGTGCTCGCGAATCCGATGCCGCCGATGGTCAAGCGATCGTCTGTCCACCGATCCACGGGCTGCCCGTCTAAGGAAACCGAGAACTGGTTGCCGTTCACGCGGGTCAGGACAGAGAGGGCCTTGCGCGGCGGCGGTTTCTTCGACCTCGCCGCCGGCGGTGGCTCCTCGAGGCGGATCGCCAGCGGTTTGGAAACGCGGGCTTCGGCCACATCGCCGGTCACGCTCCAGCGATGGAAAACCAGATTTCCGTCGGCGGCGATCCCAAGCGACGCAGCGTAATAATCCGTGATCTCTTCGGCGCGGAAAACCCAGGTCAGGCTATGGCCTTCCATGCGCGCCAGGAACTCGAAATCGTAATCGATCAGCTCGGCCGAAGGCGCGAAGAAAGCCAGGGCGCCGGTATGCGCTCCGGCTGCATCCACTTTCCACTCCGAAAGATCGCCCACCCATTTGTCCAGGCCGGCGTCGAAATTCTCTTCGATGCGTAGCTTGGCGCGCGGGGCCGACAGCGGCGGCGCTTCCGGGGCGACGGGAGTGGCGGCCGCGGCGCCTGCGGCGCCTACATCGAGGCGGATGGGAGAGTATTCGAAAGACGCCTCCTGCGGTTCGATGGGCACCAGGGCAAGCTGAGGCGCGCGGTGCGGCGCAAGCGGGGCCAACAACGGCACGCGGCGCAGACCGGCTCGCCACGAGGGACTCGCCAACGGGCGCAAATCGAGGGGTGGCGGCAGAGCGTCGCGTTCCGCCAGGCGCCAGACGGTGGCAGCCGCGCGCTCGTCCATCCGGCAGTCGCGTTCCGGGCCGTCGGCGCCCAGAAATTCAGGCCAGATGAAATCGTGCACGTCGAGCGGCTCAGGCGATGTGGGCCAAGGCACGCCGGCCGGAGCCAAGCGGCTCTGGGTCAGGCGGGCGATGGACGGCAGCGATATGCCCGCCGGGAACCCGTTCCGCAGTTCCTCCGGCCACACCATGGCAGCCACCGGGCGCGCCGGCGCGAAGTCGAGCAGGGTGGCCCGCGCGGCACGGAACGGGGCCGGCACCGAAACTGGCCGCTGCTCCCCAACGGCCGCCGCCGGATGCGGAACGAATGCGCCCGGGCACATGATGACGCCGATTACCGGCGCGCCCAAGCCGCCCGCTCTGAGAGCCGGCAGGTGCGGCGCCGAAGGCTTCTGCCGCAACAGATCGCACCAGCGGCGCTGGCGCTGCACGCTGCCCAAAACGGCGAAGGGAATGGCCGCCGCCGGAGCGTTCCGCAGAGCCACCGCGGAGCGCCGGCCGGGCGTCTGGCGCAGCTCGGGACCGCGGTTGATACCCCATCGGAGGGAACTCCGCCCCGCCAGCCTGGCTTCGGTCTCCGCGCCGCGCCGCGAGCCTCTTCGCGGGAAAACCGGCCCCAGGAATCGCCCGCAACCCGGCTTCCGGTGCGGACCGGCCGCCAGCCGCACGCGCGGCCACACGCGGTCCTGCTTGCGCGCGGACACCACCGGCCGGAGTTCGAAAAACCCGCGCTGCCGCAAGGGCTGCGCACTCTCGATCGATCCCCCCAAAATCGGCTTCGGAGTCTCCCGCCGGCGCATCAGATTCGCCACCTGGCTGGCCTCCAGTAAGCGATCCATACCCTGCCGAAGTTGATATTGATTGCGGTGCTCCCGAGAGCAGAAATCTCCACCCGCACCGACCCAGATCCGGCTCAGAGGCTTACCGCATAACTGACAGGTACGAGCGCTCATTCCCGGCCTAATTATAAACAGTTAGGCCAGAGAATTACTAGGATAAATGGCGGGAGTAAAAAATCGATAACCATCGTTAACATGCGTGGATACCGGAAGTTATGGAACATCACCTAAGTTTGACGTAAACTTTGCTGAATTTGGTTAACTCGGTCCATTTTTGACGATTTCATTCCGCTTTTTCCGGTAAAATCAGGCCTGAGACAGAGTTTTTGGGGCTCTGCCGGAGGCTATGCATGGTTGAGTCAACTGCGCGCCGGGAGAAGCCGGACGCTGGCAATTCACTGTCGTATCTGTGGCAGGCCGCCGGCAAACCAATTGCGGTCAGCCTGGCCTTGGATCTCATCGACCGGTTGGAACGCGAAGTCGTGGAGAATTTCCGTTCGCTGACTTCGCGGGGCTCGGAAATCGGAGGGCTGCTACTCGGGCAAGTGGGCCGCGAGGAAATCGCCCCCGGCGCGGCTACCCTGGTGTCGGTAGTGGACTACGAAACCATCGCGTGCGATTACAGCCGGGGACCGCTCTACCGCCTCTCCGACGCGGACCGGGAGCGCTTCGAGCGCGCCATCGAACAGCACCGCGCGGGCGGCGCGGGCGTGGTTGGGTTCTTTCGCGCGCACACGCGCAAAGGGGTTTCACTCGACGCCGACGACCTGGCGTTTCTCTCGGCTCGCTTCAATCGGCCCAACGATATCGCGCTGCTGGTGCGTCCGTTTGCAACCAAAGCCAGCGTGGGCGGGATATTCCTGTGGGAAGACGGCCGGATCCAAGCCGACGCCAGCGCGCTCGAGTTTCCGTTCCGCTCGGCGCAGCTTTCCGAATCCGGAAAGATTCTGGAAACGCCGCGCGCCGCCGCCCCGCTTCCGGCTCCGCCTGCCCCCACGCCGCCGGTATCGAAACCCACGGCGCGCGCCCAAATCGTGCCCATCGCAACGCGCAGGGAGTTCGCCGTTCCTGCCGTCAATACCCCCGGCCCCGAGCCCGCGGCAGCGCCTCCGCCGCCGG
>JBEKYD010000257.1:0-10919 GCA_049511335.1 Bryobacteraceae bacterium
TCGCCGCGCACCGTAGAGGATACCGAGATACCGATGGCGGCGAGCCCGGCGGCCAGCCAAAGCACGGCGAGGAGGGCCGAGCCGGAGCGGCGGGTGCGGGGATGGCATGCAGGTGAGGATTGGTCCGGCAAAAGGTAGGGCGGACCCCCTGGGAGCTGTGAAATATTCGATTTTCGGCCAGTTTTGCACAAGGGAAGTCGCTGAAAACATTTGAGGGCGAAAATGCTTTTTGGCATTATTTCACAGCTTCCCTGGTCCGCAGCCGGCCCCCTGGCCGGCTCTTCGCCGGTATCGGAGACCTGGTTCTTGGGGGAGAAGTGCGGGACAAGGGCGTCCCGCGCGGACCAGGGGGTCCGCCCTACCGGTTGCATCGTGACGTTTGCGAAAAGTATGCAGCACAGGCTTTAGCCTGTGGAAAGCAAATAAGACCGAGCCCTCAGACTGGCACCCCCTACTGATCGACATATTGGATCTCCGGCTGGCGGTGCAGGTGGATGGGGGCCACGATGGTAAACGGCTGGAGGCGCGACGCATCGGGCACCAGCGGCGCCATTTCGACCCGAATGGCCAATGGCCAGACCATTCCGGCGGCGCTTGCGCTCCACTCCGGCTTAATTTTCTGGGGCGGATGCATCAGGTAAGAGAACCGGCAAAAAGCCAATTGATCGGCCAGCACGAAAGGGCGCGGTCCGAAGACGAGCGGGAGAAACTTCGGAGCCGCAAGCCCGCTCTCCGGATCGGTGGCCACGCCGGTGCAGTTAGCCCCGGCCGCGGCCGGCGAAAACGGCGCTTCGTTCACCACCAGCCGCACTCCGGCGGTGTCCCCGGGAATCACCGACAGATCGAGCAACTGCGGCTGGCCGCGCCAAGCCTGTTGGAGCGAGAATGTGGAAATCAGACGCATGGTCCGCGCGTCGCCTTGAAAATACGGGGTCACGCCCGGCACGGCGCCTGGCCGGGCTGGGCCACTCTCACCGCCGGTGCAGCTAAGAGTGAACGGGACCAATCCTTCCAGTTCCTGCTCCAGGATTCTCTGCGCGCCAACCACTTTGCGGTCGTCCATCAGCCTGACATTGGTCTTGGAAAAAATCATGAGCCCGATCCGCATGGCAAAAACCATGCCGAGCGACAGCAGTCCCACCAGTGTGACCGCGAGCAGCATTTCCATGAGGGTGACGCCGGCGGTAGGGCGCAGTGGGACAGACGATCGCCTTTTGTCGTCTGTCAAGCGGCCGGCCCCTGAACAGGCCTGACAGACGATGGAAAGCGATCGTCTGTCCCACCCGGTCTCCGGATGGCGCCTCATCGCGCCGCCGCGGCGAGATCGTCCGCCACCAGGATGTGTTCTTTGTATCCTTCGAGCGTGAAGGTGTGCCGGTTGCTGCCGTCGATCCACCAGATCTGGAGAACCACGCGGTCGAGCGCGGGCATTCCCGAACCGGGCGCCGGCGGGGTGGAAAAAGGGGTCACCAGGGCCTGCCAGCCGGCGTCGAGGTTGCCGGCAATGGAGCCGTCGAAGCGGCCCTCCAGCGCAGCGTTTCGCGGCAGGGTGGGATCCACCAGCAATTCATTCATGCGCAGGCGGGCGAGTTGGGCCACGCGGTCGTGATCGCGCAGGCGGGACGCATTCCGCACCGCGCCGGAAAGGCCGGACATCAGCGCGGTGACGGCAATCGCCATGATCACCGTTGCCACCAGCACTTCGAGCAGAGTAAAACCGCGCGTCCGGGGGTGCCGCATCATCTACTTCTTTACGACGCTTTCCACGTTGGGAAAGCCGGTCATGGGGTCGAGATGCACAATTCGATGGCCTCCGTGACGATTGCCCAGCTCGACGCCGATGGCGGGAACCGTAGCGCCGGGCATCAAGACGAAGCGGCGGTCGGCGTTCTCGGCGCTGTCGGCTCCGGTCAATTCCGGCAGTACCGCTTCCAGGACGATGCCGTCGGGCGGCTTGAAGCGCCGCTCGGCGCCGTCCGCGGCGAGCGCGACCATGCGGCTCTTGGCCAGGGAAATCTCCACTACCACCGGCTCCTGGCGCCGCTCCGCGCGGGTGACGGCGGCATTCAGAAAGGCGGCGACTTCTTCGGTGGCCGAAGCCAGGCGAATGTTGTCCAGGCCGGCCGACGCGGTGGGATAGGAGATGCCGGCCAAAAGTCCGATCAGCGCCACCACGACCAGCATTTCCATCATGGTGACGCCGCGCTGGCCAGGGCTTGGCAGGCGCCAGACAGTAGCCTCTTGAGGGAGTGGTGCGGGACGAGGGCGTCCCGCGCGGACCAGGGGGTCCGCCCTACTTCCAACTGACGATATCGGCATTGATTCCATCGCCGCCCGGCTGGCCGTCGGCGCCGTAGCTGATGATATCCGGCTCGTCGCCGTGGTCGCCGGGGAACTTGTAGACGTAGTCGTGATTCCACGGGTCCTTGGGCACGTCCTTGGGCATATAGGGACCGTTCCAATTGTCGGCGTCGCCCGGTTTCACGCGCAGCGCAGCCAATCCCTGCTCGGTGGTGGGAAAGTTCCCGTTATCGAGCTTGTAAGTGCCCAGCGCGCCCATGAAGTTTTCAATCTGTGCTCGGGCCTGGGTGATCTTGGCTTTGTCCACGTTGGACCAAAGCTTGGGGCCCACCAGGGCCACGAACAGCCCGATGATGGTCACCACCACCAGCATCTCGATCAGGGTGACGCCGGCCTGTCCACGCTTTCTCTCGTTGTTCCGTATTGTCATTTCACACCGCCACGTCGTTGATGCTCGTTACCGCGAGCAGCATGCTCAAAATCAGCGAGCCCACCATAATGCCCATCACCAGAATCACCACCGGTTCGAAGATCGAGGTGAAGCGCTTGATGGCGGCCCGAGTATCATTTTCGTAAATGTCGGCCATGCGGGCAAACATGGCATCGAGGCGCCCGGTTTCCTCGCCCACGGTCAGAAGGTGAGCGACCAGCGGAGGGAAGACAGCCGCCTTGCGCAGCGGCGTGGCGATGCCTTCGCCGCGTTTTACCCCCTGGGCCACGCCTTCCAGGGCATTGGCAATGGTTTTATTGTTGAGGGTCGCCGCGGCGATGGCGAGCGACTGCACCAGCGGAACCGAGTTCGCCACCAGGGTTGCCATGGCGCGGGCAAATCGCGAGGTTTCGGCCTTGAGCAGGGCATCGCCGAGCAAAGGGAGTTTGAGACGCGTCCGGTCCCACCACAGGCGCCCGGCGGGGGTTCTGGTATACATGCGCCAGCCGACCGCCAGAGCCGCCGCGGCGGTCAGCACGATCCAGCCGTAGGTGTGCACCAGGTCGCTGGCGGCCAGCATCAGCCGGGTTGGGGTGGGCATCTTCATGTGCCCTTCCTGAAAAATGACGGCGAAACGGGGCACCACGAAATCGAGCAGGATGAAGACCGAAGCCGCGCCCACGGCGGCCAGCAAGGCGGGATAGATCATGGCCGACACGATGAAGTTGCGGAGGTCGTCGCGGGTGCGCTCGAATTCGGCCAGACGCTCGAAAATGACCGCCAGGGCGCCGGAAGCTTCGCCCGCCCGCACCATATTGAGATAGAGCTCGGAAAAGTAGCCAGGATGGTTTGCCAGGCTATCGGCTAAAGAGCGGCCGCCCTTCAAGACCCGCAGCACGTCGGAGACGACGGCGCGGAAGGAGGGCTTTTCCGTCAGTTCGGCGGTGATGGCCAGCGCGCGGTCGAGCGGCACGCTCGAATTGAGCAGGGTGGAAAGCTCCTGGGTGAAGAACAAAACGTGGCGGCGTTTGCCGCCGCTGAACGAGGGCAGCTTGATCTCGGTGGCCGCGCCTTTGGGCTGGAGACCCACGTACAGAGGGGTAAGCCCTTGTTTGCGCAATTCGCTCGCGACCAATTTTTCGCTTTTGCCGGCCAGGCTGCCGTTGCGAACCTTGCCATCCGAAGCGACCGCGCGGAAGAAGAAGGTGGTCATGGGAGCGGCACCGGGCCGTGGGGCATACCATCGTTTCTTGTGGTCTGCCACCCGGGCTCTTTTTCGATCGTGAAAGACAACGGCGGGTGAACATCGTCGAGTGCGGAGTGTAGGGCAGACCACGAAAAACGATGGTCTGCCCCACAAGGGAGCGGTTGTTGGGTGTGTGAGCGCAACACCGCTACAGCTCCTGCGTGACGCGCATCACTTCTTCCACCGTGGTGACGCCGTCGCGAATTTTCGCCCAGCCGTCTTCGCGCAGGTTTCGCATGCCGTTGCGGCGCGCCACTTCAGTGAGGCGGCTCGCGTCCGCGCCTTGCATCACCAGCTTGCGGAGCTCGTCGTCCACCTGCATCATCTCGAAGATTCCCACGCGCGAAGAATAGCCGGCGCCGTTGCAGGCCGGGCAGCCGGCTCCTTTGTAGATCTGCAGGCGTTCGCCGGCGGGCGAGATGGCGGTTCCCGCGGGCGTCTTGCAATGAACGCAAATCACGCGCACCAGGCGCTGCGCCAGCACGGCCACCAGCGAAGAAACGATCAGGTAATTGTCGACTCCCATATCGCTGAGCCGGGTGATGGCGCTGGGCGCATCGTTGGTATGCAGGGTGGAAAAAACCAGGTGCCCGGTGAGCGCCGCGCGAATGGCGATATCGGCGGTTTCGCGGTCGCGGATTTCGCCCACCATGATCACGTCCGGGTCCTGGCGCACGATGTGGCGCAAGCCGGCGGCAAAGGTGAGCCCGATCTGCGGATTGATGTGGATCTGGTTGATGCCGTCCATCTGGTATTCCACCGGATCCTCGATGGTGATGATCTTTTTGTCGGGCAGGTTGATGCGCTTGAGCGCCGAATAGAGGGTGGTGGACTTGCCGCTGCCGGTCGGGCCGGTGACCAGGAAGATGCCGTGCGGCAGGCCGGTGAAGTGCTCCATCATGCGCAGCAGCCGGTCGTCGAACCCCAGGCTGTGGAGATCGTAAAAATCTCCGGCCGAGCGGTCCAGAAGCCGCATCACCACGCTTTCGCCGTACAAGGTGGGCAAGGTGGAAACGCGCAGATCCACTTCGCGGCCGAGCAGCTTGAGCTTGATGCGCCCGTCCTGCGGCAGGCGGCGTTCGGCGATGTTGAGCTTGGCCATCAGCTTGAGGCGGGAAATAATGGCGGCCTTCAATTCGCGCGGCGGGGATTCCTGTTCGAAGAGCACGCCATCGACGCGAAAGCGAACGCGAAACTCCTTCTCGAACGGCTCGATGTGAATGTCGCTGGCGCGCCTCTCGATGGCATTGCCGATCATGGCGTTGACCAGGCGGATGACGGGCGCTTCGCTGGCCATGTCGCGCAAGTGCTCGAGATCGGCCTGGGCTTCTTCGCTCTCGCCTTCGGCGGTAACCTGCCGGTCGGCCTCGCCGTAATGTTTGTCGACGGCGTCGAGGATCTCCTGTTCGGAAGCGAGCGCCGAGCGGACGTCCAGACCGGAAAATGCCCTCACCGCGGCCACGGTTTCGAAATCCAGCGGGTCGGCCATGGCCAGGGTGAGCACGGAACCGGATAACGCCACGGGAAATGCCCGGCAGTGGCGCAGGAAGCGATCCGTGAGGCCTTCGATTTCGGGGGCCTCGGGCGGCGGTCCGTCGATCGAAACCAAGGGCACGTCCAACTGCTCGGCCAGCGCCGCCAGCACGTCGCGCTGGGCGATGAGGCCCATATCGACCAGAATCTTGCCCAGCTTGTCGCCGCGCTCGCGCTGCAGCTCCAGGGCGCGCTCCAGCTCGTCCGGCTCCAGCTTCTGGCGTTCGATCAGAATCTCGCCCAGACGCCGGTACGCGGGCCACGCCGTCGCCCGCGCCTGGCTATCCGGCGAAGCGTCGGTCTCGTTGGGCGGACTGGGTTCGGTGGGAGTCACGGGCAGGCTACCGGTTACCGTTGCTCTTCAACGGTGATGTCGTTATTCAAAGCCGAGCGGAGATCGGCCTTGGCAATCAGCAGGCCCGGCAGCCCGGAAGTGTCTTCCCAAGGGAGATACAACAGGCGGAATGCGACTACCACGTGCTGATCGTAGGGGATCCGGGCGCCGCTAGCGGACGCTACCTGCAGGGTCTTGGCCGCGGCGTGGACCATATCCTTCATCATGTCCGGCAACGCCGGCAGTCGGGCCAGCTTGCGCTGGTGAACTGTGGCGACCTCGGCCGGCGTCATGGCCGGATGAAACGGGTTGATGGAGGGTGTCACGATCAAGCTGATTTCGGTGGTGAACACCACGCCATAACCATCCAGATAGATGCCGCGCGTGCGCCCCAGCAGGTCGATGGGGTCGTTGACGTTGAAGCCGGCCAGCTTGCCGTCGAAACCGTTTTCAAGGGTGCTGAGGGTTCCCAGGGCGATGGTGGCCTTGGCGGGATGCAGCGCCAGCGGTCCACCGAAAGGTGCGGCCACGGATTTGACCGGCAGAGCCGGCTGCCCGTATGCCACGGGAAGCAGGCAGGCCATCAAGCTCAGCGTAAGGACCGGGCGGTTCATTTGGATTCTCCTGGGGCATCGCTCTTAGGAAAGCCATACCCATTCGCAGCCACGTTGACAATTCCCTGACGCCGCGCGGCCATATCGTATTCCGAGGTCGCCACGGCCAAGCTATAGCGCGCCTTGTTCAGATCGTCGCGCAACTGCCGGATTTCGGCCAGGCGGCTCGATTCCGCCTGGGCTACCGCCTTCAAGGCCTCGACCGCCGCAGCCTGTTGGATGCGGCGGTCGATTTCGGCGCCGGAGAAGGTTTGGGCCGAAACTTGGGTAGCTTTGGGAGAGACCGCATTCAGCACCGGCGCGGGACGGGTGAAGGCGGAAAACAGAATCGCGCCGGAGACCATCGCCGCGGCGGCAAAGCCCAGCCGCGCCGATGAGTTCCAGAAGGCGCCCCACCACCGCCGCAGCGCCGATGGCTCAAAAACCTGGTCGGAAACGAAGGCGATGCGCCGCGGGATTTCTTCCTCGCGCAAACTGCCCAGCGCCGCTTGCATCAACTGCAGCCGTTCCAGTTCTTCCCGGCAGGTGGAGCAGCTTTTTAAATGCGCTTCCACCCGGCCGCTATCGGTTAGGTTCAGCTCGCTAAGAAAATACTCTTTCAGATCGGTTGGTGAGCAACTCATGACATACCTCGTCGAACCGGAGCCAGTTCGGCCTTCAACAGGTCCAAAGCGGAATAAACGCGGCTTTTGACCGTGGAAACGGGACAACCCAGGACCTCCGCCATTTCTTCGAACTTGAATCCCTGGTAGATCTTCAGGGTTACGGCTTCGCGCTGTTCCGGCGAGAGCCGGTTCAACGCCGCCGTTACCGAAAGGCTCAACTCGATGGGAAACACCGAACGGCCCGCCACGGCGATTCCGTCTTCCGCGCTTTCTTGAGGCGCATCTTCGAGATTCGTCTCCGGCCGGCGCTTGCGAAACATCGAATACGCTTCGTTGTGCGCGATGCGGTATAACCAGGGGGCAAACCGCGCCGCATCGTCGAGTTTCCGCAGATTCTGATAGGCTTTCAAGAACACGTCCTGGGTCAGGTCCAATGCGTCTTCCCGGTTGGCGGTGAGGCGGAGAAGATAGTTGTAGACGCGCTTCTCCCACCGGGACACGAGGAGATTGAACGCCTCCACGCCGCCCCGGGCAGCCTGGCGAATCAGATCGCCATCCTCGACCGCCCGAAAGATCAATCTTTGGCTCCTTTCCACATGACGCACTACGCAACTAAAAAGTCTGGACTTAACCGGAACGGGCCGGGAGGCCGGCCCGGCATCTTCCAGTGTAGCGGGAATGTTTCACGAGAATTCCACGCAGGCGGAGACACTAAGTTCTCGGTTTCGCAAATATGGTCACCAAGCCGGGAACCGCTCCGTCACGGTCGCGGCTCGGAAACGCGCGCTTACGAGCCGCGACCGTAAGGGAGCGGTTGGCGGCGAGGTCGGGACGTGCCTGGATCGCCCTGGCCGTGGCGGCGTTCTGGCCAAGCGCAGCCCGGGCGCAAGCGCCATCCTATACGGCTGCCGATTTCGTCAATGCTTCCGACTACGCCCCCGGCCCGTTCGCCCCCAACTCGGTGGTGAGCCTGTTCGGCTCGAATCTCTCCTTTAATACCGCAACGGGTCAGATCCCCTTTTCCACCTCGCTCGGCGGCGCCGAGGTGTGGGTCTCCAGTACCGCGGCGCCGCTGCTATACGTTTCCCCGGGCCAAATCAATTTCCTGATCCCTTCCAATCTGTCTGCCGGAACCCTCAGCGTTCAGGTGTATCGGCAAGGGACGGTGGGTCCGAGTGTCGCGATTACGGTAGTGAATGCGGCGCCCGCGCCGTTCGTCGGTGCGCAAAACTTTGCCCTGGCCGAGGACTGGAATCAAAACTACGCGCTGGTGAATTCCACCAACCCCGCGCACCCGGGCGACACCATCGTGCTGTATCTGACCGGATTGGGGCACACCCTGCCGAATCCCGACCCGGGAACGGCACTGTCCAACGCCGCGCCGATCGCCAATCCGGCCGAGCTCTCGTTGCTGTTGAACGGTGCCGCAATCAATTCGACGTTAATTTCATACGCTGGCTTAACGCCAAATTTTCCAGGGCTTTACCAGATCAACTTCATGTTACCCATGAATACCGCGACGAACCCGCAGATTGCGATTTCCATGGCGGGCCAGAGCAGCCCGGCCGCAGTACTTCTGGCCGTTCAACCGCTGCCTCCGGTGCAACTGGATTCCCTTCCGCCACGTAAGCAATAGATAGAGTTACCGGAACCGGGAGCGGCCAGCGTGCGGTCTTCGCCAGAACCGGCGCCGCGCTTCGGGCTGCCTGTTACACTATTGTGGAGTCGAAATGTCGGTCAGGCCTTGGATTGCTCTCGTTTTTCTGGCGCGGTTGGCAGCCGCACAGAATGCCGCGCAGGACGCCGTACCGGCGCAGCCTGCGGGCCCTCAGCGCGCGGAATTTACGATCGACCCCGGAACGCGGGTCCCGCTCAGTTTGATCAACGCGATCAGCACCAAACATTCGGCCGTGGGCGATCGCCTGTACCTGGAGACGGCCTTCCCGATCCTGGCGAATGGCCGCATCGTAATTCCGGTGGGCAGCTATGTGGCGGGCACCGTCACCCAGGTCAAGCGGCCGGGACGGGTAAAGGGCAAGGGCGAGATCTATGTACGCTTCGATTCCCTGACGCTTCCCAACGGAGTGACCCGCGATTTCCACGCCCGCATGGGCGGGATGGACGCCACGTCGCCCGGCCACGTAGATGAAAAAGAGGGTAAAGTGACCGGCGATGGCAACAAGGCTGGAGACGTTCGCACGGTTGCGGAAACCACCGCCGCGGGCACCTCGATCGGCAGCATTGCCGGATCCTCAACCGGGCATCTGGGCATGGGAATGGGTATCGGCGCGGGCGCCGGCGCCGCCGCGGGTCTGATCGGAGTTCTGGCCACCCGCGGTCCGGATACGATTCTGGCGCGCGGCAGCACGCTGGAGATGGTATTAGACCGGCCGCTGGTCTTCGAGGCAGGCGAGCTCGATTTCGGCAACTACCAACCGCCGCGCGGAATTCCGGCCGCTCCGCCCCCGGCCAACAAATCCACCTCGCCTCTCCGCGGCCCGATTCCGTACGAGATGTAGTTTCGGTAGCAGACTGAACTGTAACGGCGCGCTGTTGCGGGCGAAAACGCCTGCTCCACGTGGGGCCGCTCACTTGTCGATCATCGGCACCAGCTTTTCCGCGCAGGCATGCGGAGATCTCTGTCCCGGCTTGCCCTCCACGCGCACGTCTTCGCCTTCAATCTGGAAATTCACCGGCCCCGGACCGAGCACGAAATCGGCATGCTCCGCGTGGACCGTGGGGACCGGGTTGGCGAATTGGACATCATCGAAGGTCATTTGCAATCGATGGTTGGCGTCGAAACCATTAAGCGTTAGATGTAGCAGTGGGTGATGGTGACGTCGGTCGACGCGCTCGGGTCGAAAATATCATGATGCGTCTCAATGCCCGAACGAAGCTTTCACTTGAGGTACTGCCTCCATTTTGCTGAAACGCGGCCAGTTGTAACCATAGAACGCCACGAAGGCGAAGCAGAACATGGGCACGATGAAACCCCGCGACATATCGAATTTGTCGGCCACGTACCCCATCAGCTTGGGCAGGATGGCGCCACCCATGATGGCCATCACGATGAATGCCGACGCCTTCTTCGCCCGTGCGCCCAGGCCGAAAATCCCCAGCGCGAAAATGGTCGGGAACATGATCGACATGAAGAAATAGCAGAGAAACACGCAGCTTACCGAAACCCACCCCAGCTTCAGGAAGACCACCAGCGTGGCCGCCACGTTCATCACGCCGTACAGGCCCAAAATCTTGTGGGCCGCGAACTTCCTTAACAACCCCGCGCCGCTGAACCGGCCGATCAAGAAGCACATGAGGCCGAGCGACGCCACGTTGGAAGCGCCCTTGTTGCTGAGCGCCAGAACACCGTTATGACCCGTCTCAAACCATCCCCGCAGCCACTCGTGCAAGAAGCCGGACTGGGACGACAACTGGGCCATGCCGGAGGCCCAAGCGGAAGAAATCGCCGGCGGCTCCGAGGTCATGTAGTTGATGAAGAAACTGAAGACACCCGCTTGAGCCGCCACGTAAAAGAACTGCGCCGCCACCGCCAACACGAAATGCGGGTGCGACCAGATGGAGTGCGAAACGCCTTCCGCGGTATCGTCCAGATGATAGTCGTCTTCGGTTTTGATGTCGGGGATATCGGCGAAAAAGAAGACGGTGGCGATCACCAGCACGACCAGAGCCACGCCCACATAGGGGATGTACAGCGTCTGGCTGCCGGTGTTGTGGCCGGCGGCGTCCTTGGAGTAGAAATAGATGCTGCCCACGATCGGCCCTAAGATCCAGCCCACGCCGTTGGTCGATTGCGCCAGGTTGATGCGCGTGGCGGCATAGCGCTGATCGCCAAGCA
>JBEKYD010000258.1:0-10819 GCA_049511335.1 Bryobacteraceae bacterium
CGAGGCGGATGCCGTGACCGCGAACAGAGTTGCCGCGCAGATCGCGACGGCGGCGCCGCGGGCGGCTGCCTGGCAGGCGCGCAGTTGGTGAAGTTCCATGGTGCTCATCAATTCTATCCGCTATTCTGATCCATTTGGCGCATGGATTCTCAAGGGTGTACAGTCGGAAGTTCAGCCATGGATCCAGCCGAAGCGTCCCAACCCGGCAACCCAAGCGACGCCCCGTTGCTGCGCTCGATGCTCTCCACCCTCTACACTCCAGTCATCGGCGACATCCTCGATCGGGCCGGCTACACGCACCAGTTCCTGCCGCAAGCCATCCAACCTATGACACCTGAAACGCGCCTGGCTGGGCGCGCCTTTCCGGTGCTGATTGCCGACGCCTGGGGACCGCAACAGCCGCCGTTCGGACGCCTTACCGAAGCCCTGGATGCGATTCGTCCCGGCGAGATTTACATGGCCACCGGCGGCGCCATGAACTGCGCCGCATGGGGAGAGATCATGACCGCGGCGGCGCGCACGCGCGGCGCCGCCGGCGCCGTGATCGATGGCTACCACCGCGATACCCCGCGCGTTCTGGAGCAGAATTGGCCGGTATTCAGCCGCGGCCGTTATGCGCAGGATGCCGGCGTCCGTTCCCGCGTGGTGGAATTTCGCTGCCCGGTGGAAATTGGCGGCGTGCGCGTCAATCCCGGCGACCTGGTTTTCGGAGATCTCGACGGCGTAGTGGTGATTCCCCGCGAAGTGGAGCGCGATGCCATCGAGCAGGCTCTCGAAAAGGCGCGCGGTGAAAAGGTGGTGCGCAAGGAAATCGAGGCCGGCGCTTCGGTAACCGCGGTCTTCGCAAAATATGGCATTCTCTAGTGGGACAGGCCTCCTGGCCTGTCAGTTTTTTCCGGAGGGCCTTTGATCCATGCCAACTGAACGACCCCAGCCCCGCTTTCCCTTTTCCCTGGCAGGCGAAACCGCGCTGATCACCGGCGGCGGCAGCGGCCTCGGCCTGGCGATCGCTCAGGCTTTCACCACTGCCGGCGCGCGGGTGGTCCTGGTGGGGCGCCGCGAGGATGTGTTGCGCCAGGCCGCCGGTTCCCTCGGCCCGCAGGCGCACTGGCTGCGGCACGACGTGACCGATGGCGCCGCCGCGGCCGGCCTGGTCGGCCGCATCGCCGAGGAAGTGGGCGAGATAGGAATCCTGGTGAACAACGCCGGCGTGCATCTGAAGAAACCGATTGCCGCAACCACGGACGAGGAGTTCGCGGCCGTGATCGATACCCACGTCCGCGGCGCTTTCGCCATGACCCGCGCCGTGGTTCCCGGCATGCAACGCCGGCGCCACGGCAGTATCCTGTTTCTCGCCTCCATGGTTTCGCTGATCGGCATGCCCATGGTGGCGGCCTACTCCGCGGCCAAGTCGGCCTACTTGGGCATGGTGCGCACGCTGGCCTGTGAACTGGGGCCGTCCGAGGTGCGGGTGAATGCGATCGCCCCCGGATGGATCGAAAGCCCCATATTGCACCAGGCGCTCGAAGGCGACGCCCGGCGCCGAGACAAAATCCTCGACCGGACCCCGATGGCCCGCTTCGGCCAGCCATCCGACATCGGTTGGGCAGCCGTGTACCTCTGCTCGCCCGAAGCCGGATTCGTCAACGGAGTCGTCTTGCCCGTGGACGGCGGCGCCAGCATCGGCTTCTGAGTCCCCGTTCTTTTGTGGGATGGACCATCGCCTTTCGTGGTCTCGCGCGCTGGGGCGGACCCCCCTCGGTCTGCCATAGGTATCTCACACGATGAAGTCGCTGTAACCCTGTTCGGTGGAGTTCGACCCGGGCAGCCATGCGCCTTGCCCGGTTGACCGCAAGCGACATGGATCGCGAGCGCGTGATCGCCACGCTGCGCGGGCACGAATCGGAACTGAGGGCCGCAGGCATACTTCGCCTCTCGCTGTTCGGTTCGACGGTACGCGGAGACGACCGTCCCGATTCCGATATCGACTTGCTGGCCGCATTCGACGATACCCGCCGCATCTCGCTGCTAGACGTTGTGGCAGTGGAGCAGCAGATCTCGCGGATGCTGGGCCGCACGGTCGAACTTGTCGAGGAGGGTACGCTGAAACCGCGGGTGCGGAAGAACGTCGAGGCAGAAGCGGTTCGTGCCTTCTAAAGATCCCATCCAGCGCTTCGCAGATATCCTTGAAAACATCATCCTCATCGAAGAGTTTACGAGGGGAATGGACCTCGATCGTACCTCAGCGCCCCTCGCCGTCTGCCGCGGTGCGGCGGCGCCGCGTCCGCCATCGGTATCTCATGCGATGAAACGGAGTCGCGATACCGCGCCTGGACCCCGGAAAGACCATCTCCGGGGTGCGAGCACACTTGTTCGCCGCGGCGACGTGGCCAACTGACATTCGGCAGCGGCGAGCCGCGGGTTCACTGAAAGGAATGGCGCTTGAACGGGAGGAACGCGCATCGGGGCTCTCCCGATCTCCGGCTTCCCCGAGCCGGACTTCAAGGGCGCGTCGACCGCCGCACATCCGCGAGTCGGGCGTGATACGGCAAAGTGCTCTCGGAGTCGTTCCTAAACGGCAGGCGATAAGGGAGGATCTGACACTCGAGCATCAGTTGCGTTTGATGATAGCCAAGGTCCGACATCCGATTCCTTATCGGTGTGCCCTCTGGGTAATTTTCAAGATATGCGTTCCTCGAAGTGCTGACTGGGGTTCCTGCACAGCTCGCAAAATACTGGCTCCTGCGGAGAGCGCCGACTACGTCCGAGGTGGCCGGTTTGGAGAGTGGCCTTTCCGGGGTACAGTCGGGCCCGGCAGTCGCTCCGGCTCCGAGAATTGGCCTGGACTGAACGGGAGGTCTTATCACGTGGCGAGCTCGCGTGCTTTTCGTTCTGCTGGTGCGATGACATCGGTTTCAAGGCAAGCCACCAGCATCTGGTCGTCGGTGTAGTGAAAAGGAGCGATGACCTGCGGGTAGCGTCCTAGATCAGAGAACATAGCCCACTCCTTCTGGGAACCACGAAGAAGTGGACGAACGGGTACCGAGAGCAGGCGGGGAACGATAGCAGTCAGTTCTTGAGGAATGCTTCGCGGGTCGGTTAGGTCGGCAATCACGAAACGGGCAAGGTGAGCGAGGGTGGATACCGTTTCGGTGAAATCACGACCGGTCGGCTTCTCGAAATCGAACAATATCGGCAGATAGTTGCGGCCGCGAAGGGCGACCCGGAGTGCGTCAAGCGTAGCCTTGCGTGCGGGCGTGAAACGACCGAGGATCAATACGGCCTTGGACGTGATCGTCTCAATGACGTCGCGGATTCTAGCATTGTTCAGAAGTAGGTAAATAAACTGAGCAACCTCAACATTGTCCACCGAGATCTCTGGCTGATCAACCGGTGTGATGACCAAGTTAGTCTGAATCGCCCCGTACAGCTGCACGTCCCAGGCCGATATCCCGAAGACGTGCGCGCCAGTGAGAGTGGCCTTCTCCAAGTTGGTTCGAATCAGAGTGGCCTCGCAGAGGTTCGCGCCGCTGAGGTCCGCCCCGCTGAAATTCGTCCCCTTGAGATTCGCCCCGCTGAGGTCCGCCCGTCTGATGTCTGCCATGCTGAGCTTCGTCTGGCTGAGGTTAGCCTCGCTAAGGTTCGCGCCGTGGAGATCGGCTCCGGTCAAGTCCGCCAACGTGAGGTTCGCCTGGGCGACGTTCGCCGCAGTGAGATTTGCTCCGGTCAGGTTCGTTCCTGAGAGATCGGCCTGGCAGAGATCCGCCCCGCTGAGATTCGCGCCGGTTAGGTTCGTTCCGCAAATGCGCGCCTCGCGGAGGTGCGCCCCGCTGAGGTTAGCTTCACTGAAGTTCGGGTACTCCCCGTCGGAGTACGGGTAATCGAAGTGCCTGCTCAGATTCATCCCGCAGAGGTTCGCTCCGCTGAGGTTTGCCCGACGCAGGTTCATCATGTAGAGCCGTGCCTGAGTGAGGTCTCGCCCACTGAGATCCGCGTCAGACAGGTCAATCACGCATCCGTAATTTCTCGCATAATTCGATTCCTCTAGTGCGCGCGCAATGTATTCGGGATCTACCATTGGCATATACGATACCAGACACCCCCCTGTGGCCAGGTGGACCAGTTTGCGTAGCTTGCGTACGAGGTGGGGCAGTTAACGCATCCAGAGTCTGCGGGAGGAGGTCTCTCGCGCCCTTGGCTTGCTGGCGAGTACCCTTCGCACAAGCCATGACGCACCAGTTCCTCCCTAACGGCGCAGCGTTTACGAATCCATGTTGACGGTTTGTCGCCGATTCGTTGATTGGTCGCAAACGCCGTTCCCGGAGATCCCTCCCATCAAGCCTTCACCCTGCCAACTGGACGGGAAACCGTCCATCCGCGCTTCCCCGCTCCGCGGCCCCGCAGGCCATCTTTTCTTCGATCTGCGCCGCGTCCCCTCAAATCGTTCCGCCTGCGCCGTCCTACAATAGACGCATGTCAAGATTGCTGACCATGGGCGCCACGTTCTGCGTCCTCGCCGCTGCCGCGCCTCTCCCGGCCGCGGACAACGAGCTGACTCCCCAGGAAAAAGCGGGAGGTTGGATTCTCCTCTTCGACGGCCACAGCTTCGCGAATTGGGAAGACCCCGCCCCGAAATCTCCGCCGGGCGATTCCTTCACCATTGCCGATGGCTGCCTGCGCGCCACGCCGCACCCCAAAATCGACGAAGACCTTTTCACCGCGCGCACCTGGGGCGATTTCGAATTCGATTTCGACTGGAAAATCTCGCCCCGCGGCAACAGCGGCGTGAAATACCGCATTCAGGACCGCATCTTTCTGCTCAGCGAGCACAAGCCCAAGTTCGAGGACCTGGCCAACGATTCGGAGCTCCACCGCCGCGCGGACCGGCCCGCCAAAGGGCAGGAGTACGTGGTCGGCTTCGAGTATCAGATCACCGATAACACCAGGAACCCCGACGCCGTCTATCGCGGCCCTCTGCACGCCACCGCCGCGCTCTACGACATCTTTCCTCCTCTCCAAGACGCCACCCTCCCGGTGGGCGAGTTCAATCGTTCGCGGCTGATCGTGAAGGGCAAGCACGTCGAGCACTGGTTGAATGGCGTGAAGGTGATCGATGCCAGCCTGGACGCTCCCGAGGTTGCCGCCGCCATGGCCAAACGTTGGGGCGACGGCAGTCCCATCTATAATCTGCTGGTCGAGCAGCCGCGCAAGCAATGCCAGATCTCGCTCCAGAACCATGACGACGAGGCCTGGTTCAAGAACCTGAAAATTCGCGAGCTGAATTGACACCGTGCCTGGACTGGCTCTGATTACCGGCGCGTCGAGCGGCATCGGCGCCGCCTTCGCGAAGCAACTGGCGGCGCGCGGCTATAACCTGGTGCTGGTGGCGCGGTGCCTCGATCGCCTGGAAGCGCTGGCGAAGGATCTGGAGTGGCAGCATGACGTCCGCGTGGAGACCCTGGCCGCGGACCTGACCACGGCCGAAGGGCTGGCCGCCGTCGAGCGGCGCATCTATGCCGCCGGCGATCTGGAAATCTTTGTGAACAACGCCGGCTTCGGCGTCCTGGGCAAATTTTTCGAATCGGATATCGAGCCCCAGGAGCAGATGCATCGCCTGCACATCATGGCGACGCTGCGGCTGACCCATGCGGCGCTCGAGGGCATGGTAGAGCGAGACCGCGGCGGCGTGATCCTGGTATCGTCCGTAGCCGGATACATGGCCGCCCCCGGCAGCGCCGGCTACTGCGCCACCAAGAGCTGGACCAACACCTTCGCCGAAAGTGTGTGGATGGAATTGTCGAGCATCGGTTCCGCGGTAACCGTGCAGGCGCTATGCCCTGGCTACACCTACACCGAATTCCACGACCGCCTGGCATTCGACCGCCGGCGCATTCCGAAGTTGCTGTGGCTCGACGCGGATTTCGTGGTCGCCGAATCGTTGAAAGGCTTCGACCGCGGCCGCCTGTTCGTAATCCCTAGCTGGCGATACAAACTGATCGTTCTGTTGAGCAAGTTGCTCCCCGCCCCCGTGCTGCGCGCCTTTGCGACGCGCCAGCGAAAGTTCATCGGCCGAGATTGAAGGACTCAGCGTGGCGTGGGACAGGTGGGCCAGACGATCGTTTTTTGTCGTCTGTCAGGCTGTTGTGGCTTGGCGAAGGCCTGACAGACCACCAAGAACGATGCTCTGTCCCACCTCTGTGCGCGCGCCACGTTAGCGCCAATCGTAACTCTGACTTCGCCAGGGGCTAAACTGTTGCTCACGGATGGAATGGAAAGGAAAAACGATGATCCAGCATGAAATCGCGGCGAAACTGCTGGCGGGGGTATTGGCCCTGACCGGCCTGGCCGTGGCCGCCGATCCCGATACCAACATCCTGAAAAACAGCGGCTCTCTCGACCGGTTATTCAAACAGTCGGGCGTGTACAACGCCTCGCGCACCGGCAAGACACCCAGTTTCGTGATCGACGCCGCATGGCCCCAGCCGCTGCCAAACAACTGGCTGCTGGGCCAGATCGGCGGGCTCTATGTCGATCCGCATGACCATGTCTGGGTCTACAACCGGCCGCGCACCATGACAACCGACGAGGCCGGGCTGGAAGGGCCCGTGCCGGGCGCCACCGACGAGAAGGGCCAGCCGGTCAACGGGCTCGGCCAGGTGCGCGCGCATGGCCCGGTCTCGGATTGCTGCAAAGCCGCTCCTTCCGTCCTGGAGTTCGATTCCGACGGCAAGCTGCTGCGCGCTTGGGGAGGGCCGGCCGATCCCGGTTTCATCGGCGGCAAATGCAAGGCCGAGGCAGGCTGCATCTGGCCCACGAGCGAGCATGGCATTTATGTCGACCAGAATGACAACGTCTGGATTTCGGGAAATTCAGCGGCGGCGGGCGCGGCCGCCGGCCCAGGAGGGATGCCTTGGGCGACCAATAAGGAAGGCGGCGACGGCTTTGTCCTGAAGTTCGATCGGGACGGCAATTTCAAGATGAGGATCGGCGGCACGCCGAAGGGACCGAACAGCAACGACACGCACGGTGGCGTCAACGACACGCCAGTGCTCTATCGGGCGGCGGACATGGCGGTCGACCCCGCCACCAACCGCCTGTACATCGCCGACGGCTACGGAAATCGCCGCGTCTTGATCGTGGACGCCGACACCGGTAAGTACATAGGCCATTTCGGCGCCTATGGAAACAATCCCGTCGACGACCGAGCCGCCGCGGCCGCCGGGCCGTGGATCGCCGACTATTCCAAAGGCAACACGAAGCCCGCTTTCTTCCGCAACCCCGTGCATTGCGTGAAGATCGCCAATGACGGCAAGATTTATGTCTGCGACCGGGGAAACGATCGCATTCAGGTGTTCGATAAGAACAGTCCGGCGCTAGGCAAGCCGTGCAGCAATCCGGCGGGCGAGGCCGGCAGATGCGGTTTCGTCGCCGAGCAACCGATCAGCGAACACACCAACACATCCATACCGGGAACGGCGGTATCGATGAGCTTCTCCACGGACAAGCCGCAGAGTTGTCTCTATGTCGCGGACAACTCCAACATGACCATCTACATCCTGAACCGAAGCAATCTGCAGGAGCTGGGCCGGCTCGGCCGCAGCGGCCGGATGGCTGGAGAATTCCACTACCTGCACCAGGTAAGCGTGGACAGCAAGGGCAACATCTACACCGCTGAAGTCGATACCGCAAAACGGATTCAGAAGTTCCTCCGCTATGGCGAAACCGGGTGCAGCGGAACCGGATCGTCTACCGTGGGCGGAGTGGTGGAGGCGAAGTAATACACACTTTCAGAATGTGGGACAGACGTCGTCTGTCAGTTGCCGCCACCTTCCCCATGGTCTCCCAGGGAGAAGCAATCAGGCATGCGAAATTGAGGATAATACGATTATGGCCACCACGGACAAGGCGGATCTGTCCCGGATCACCGTTGTGCCGGGTCAGCGTTCTGGACAGCCTTGCATCCGCGATCTTCGTGTGACGGTATGGGACGTACTCGATATGCTCGCCTCCGGGATGACCGAGGATGAAATCCTGGGCGATTACCCGTACCTGGAAAAGGCCGATTTTCCCGCCGTTTATGCCTACGCTTCCCAGGTTGGGCGGGAGCGCAAGTCGCGTTGAAGCTCCTACTGAGGCCGTCGTGGAGACCTCGCCTAGTGAGATTCACTGGGCTGGAAACGCGCACACGCGAAGTGTCATACTGGTAGGGGTGCGTGTATGCCGGTAGGAATGGATCGGATCACGATTGAGCCGGGAAAACGTGGGGGCAAGCCGTGCGTTCGAGGATTGCGCATCACAGTATGGGACATCCTTGGCTGGCTAGGCGCGGGCATGACCGAGGCGCAGATCCTCGATGAGCACCCCGATCTTGAGAAGGACGACTTCCCCGCTGTGTACCAGTTTGCCGCCGAAACTGGCCGCAAGGCAAAAATCGGTTGAACCTGCTGCTGGACGAAAATCTCTCCCCACGTCTGCTCCCACGACTGGCGTCGCTCTTTCCCGGCCTGATCCACGTTCGCGACGTCGGGCTGAAGCAGGCTTCCGATGAAGCAATCTGGGACTGGGCGAAGAGGAACAGCCATACCATCGTAACCACTGACGCCGATTTTGCAGCGATGAGCAGAGAGAGGGGGCACCCTCCAAAAGTGATTCATCTTGAGGAATGCGATTTTCCACTCCGGACGATCGAGGAGTTACTCAGGCAAAATGCCGTCCGAATTTCGGAGTTCGACAAAGATTCTCATGCCGGCCTTCTGGCACTGCATGTGACCCCGGATCGGCGTTTCCAGTAGGACCGGCCCACGATTTGTAGTCGTGAACGGGCACGTCCGCGGCTTGGCGACAATTCGCGCCTGTGGATTGTCCGGAGTAGCGACCGCACGGAGTCGGCTTGAGAACTCACTGGGTGGCGAGCTTGTCGGCCTAAAGCGGTTAGCCGGATGTTTCTGCGATACGCTGTGCGCCCTGTTACAATTAGCCCGGCCGAAGCGATGTGCATCCCGACCCCGTTGAGTAGGGCTCTCCGAGAGCTCCATTCGGATCGTGGCCACATCACCCTTAGTGGTGAAGCGTCGTTAATACGCGAGACCCTGCTGTGAGTACCAACGAGATAGTTGAGGCGCTCGACGTAATCGAGCGATTCTACGAGCAGGCCAGGTCCCAGCTTACCGAATGGGAGAATCGTCGCTGGCAGGAAAAAGCACTTGAGCACGGTTGGCCGATGCTTGACCTCGATACCGGACGAGTTTACGGAAATCTCGACCGCGATGATGCTTGGGACGAAACCGATGACACCGAGGACCCGCTGGATGGGGACCCCGCTGATGATTTTGACGGTCGCCTCCGCGATACGTGCGCCCTTATGGAAGGCGTCGTTTACGGCAGTTCCGAAAATGCACGCGGCGACGCTGAGAAGGCAAGGGTCGAACTCATAGAGATAAAGGGCAGGTGGCCACCAGAAGAACGGAACTACGTCGATGATGCGATACAGGCCCTTTCGAATCTGTGCTCTGCGACTGCGGGCGAAGACCGCTTTTTTCGCCGCCGTTGGTCGCCCTTCCCGAGGTTCTCCTTGATCTAAACGATAGCCTGCTCCGTGCCCTCGCGGCAGCCCCCGAGCTGCTTCGCGGCATAGATCCCCACCTGTTTGAGCGTGTGATTGCGGAGATCTTTCGAAAATTCCAAATGCGGGTTGAACTCACGAAACGCACTCGCGACGGCGGTGTAGACATCTTCGCCTTTGAGGATACTCAATACACAAGGAATCGCTACATAATTGAATGTAAGCACTATTCGCCCGACCGAAAAGTTGGGTTACAGATAGTCCAACGACTTTACGGTGTTAAAGCTAGCCTGCGAGTAACGAAGGCATTTCTCGTTACCAGTTCGCATTTTTCCCGTGATGCGATCAAATTTGCGCGGCAGCATATCTGGGAGCTGGAGCTCAAAGATCACAGCGACGTGGTCGCCTGGCTCAAACGGTTCTGGAAATCCTGAAAAGAACCCTACAGTCGCCGCACCCTGCCTGCGGTCCTCGTCGCAGCGTGCCAGTCTGAGCCTAGTTGGTTGAAGAATTACTCGCCGAAGTGGCGCCGCAAAATGCCCCAAACCGCCACAGCCCCGTGGTCTCGCCCGCGCTCTTCATGTATGCTGAATTCACCGAAAAGATTGAAGCCTATGCGCCTTTTACTCGCCTTCTTCGCCTTGGCGGCCTTCGCTGCCGCGCAGGAACCGCTGCTGCTGCAAAAGCCGACCCTGAACAAAACCCATATCGTATTCGTGTATGCGGGCGATCTCTGGAGCGTGCCGCGCGAGGGCGGCGACGCCGTGCGCCTCACCAACGGAACCGGCACCGAAACCTCCCCGGCATTTTCGCCCGACGGCACGCGCATTGCCTTCACCGGCGAATACGACGGCAATGTGGACGTTTTTGTCATCCCCGCTTCGGGCGGTGTGCCGAAGAGACTGACGTGGCACCCGGCGCCGGATCGCGTCATGGGCTGGACGCCGGACGGCAAGCGGATCCTTTTCAGCTCGACCCGAACCGCATATTCGCGGTTCGATGAAATGTTCAGCGTTCCGGCGGAAGGCGGCGTGGAAGAAAAGCTGCCGTTCCCCACCGGATCCGCGGCCTCGATGTCTCCCGATGGCCAATCGATCGCCTATGAGCCGATCCCGCACGCGTTCGCGATGTGGAAGAGATATCGCGGCGGCGAGACGACGCGCATCTGGATCGCGCGCCTCTCCGACAGCGCCGCGGTGAGCGTGCCGCGCACGAATTCCAACGACTTCAACCCCATGTGGGCCGGCGATCGCGTCT
>JBEKYD010000259.1:0-10765 GCA_049511335.1 Bryobacteraceae bacterium
CGGGTGTTGGGCTTTTGACAGTCAATGGCCGTCGTCAGAGATTTGACGGATTCTCGCGCCTCGTCATTTCTACATATCGGCCAATCGCAAAGGTTTTTCCGGAAATTCTCTCCGGCCCGAGCCGTTGGGCACTGACTTGCATTAGTTGCCGCCGTAGATATTTATGGATGCGCTGACGATTGCCGCGGCCAGCGGACTCCAATCTCGCATGGAGTCACTCGATCTGTTGGCCAACAACCTGGCCAACTCGGCGACCGCGGGCTATAAGAGCGACCAGGAATTCTATGGACTGTTCCACTCCGACTTGGCGTCGGGAGCGGGGGACGATCCAGTTTCCGCCCTGCCGGTCATTCAGCGCCAGTGGACCGATTTTTCGCAAGGCACGTTGCAGGTGACGGGCAACGCCATGGACGTGGCCATTTCCGGAAACGGCTTTCTGGCGGTGAAGGGCCCCAACGGCCCGCTCTACACGCGCAACGGAAGCCTGCAGGTGCTGGCCTCGGGCCAGTTGGCGACGGCCGACGGATACCCCTTGCAAACGGCCGCCGGCAACACGATTCAAGTTCAATCCGGCAAGCCGATCGAGATCTCCCCGGACGGGACGGTCACGCAAGATGGCCAAGCGCTGGGACAACTTCAGGTGGTCAACTTCGCTTCCACCGCATCCCTGATCAAGATGGGCAAAACCTGTTTCCAGAATACCGATCCCAAGAATGTCGCGGCGCCGGCCACCGGGGCCGGCATCGAGCAGGGCAAGATCGAGGGTTCCAATGTCCCGGTGGCGCAAGCGGCCATGCGGCTGGTCGGCATGATGCGGCAGTTTGAAATGCTGCAGAAAGCCATCGGAGTATCGAGCGACATGGACATGAAATCGATTCAGGAAGTGGCGCGGGTGGGCTCGTAACCGGGACCCGCCGCGCCGATCCCAAAGAAGGGGAAACAGCATGATTAGCAGCGTAAGCAACTCGACGCCGGCGGCGGACCAAACCCAGCCCGCCGCGGCCCAAAATCCGGCGGTTATTGAAACGCCATTCGGGGACGTTCTGGCGAGCCAGATCACCGGCATCAATCTGGACGCCTGGGTGGCCGAGTCGAACTCCGGCGTGGCAAGCACCGCCAGCACGGCACCCACGCCCGGCGCGGCAAGCACACCAAGCCCCGCCGGCAAGGAGGAAGCCGCGCTCCGCTCCTCGGGCACGGTGAAGCCAACCCGCACCGCGGCCAGTCCCACTGCCGCCAGCCCGGATACGGCTACGAGCAGCGCCAGCGGCAGTTCCAGTACAACCTCGTCTGGGAACGCCGTTCCCACAGTGCAATCGGTATTCGGCTCGAACCCCTGGATGAGCGACCCCACCGGTACGGGCAATGGCGGCGCCTGGGACTATAACCCCATTTACTTTGCCACCGAACAGACCGCGCAGACGGCCGCCCAAATCTTGGGTGGCACGGTGGTGGCGGCGGACGCCATTACCAGCGCGCCGGGTTCACCCCTGCAGCAAAACCAGCCGAACTATATGGTGCAACTCTCGAATGGCGCCCAGGTCAATGCCGGCCTCGTGGCCGACCTCTACAATCACGGTTACTCGCAAAGCTACATCAATCAGGAGCTCACCGCACTTAAGCAGCAGGGAGTCAGCGCATCATGATTCGAGCTCTTTACAGCGCCGCCAGCGGCATGAATGCCCAGGAACTCAACATCGATAACATCGCCAATAACCTGTCCAACGCCAACTCCGCGGGGTACAAAGCGCGGCGCACCCAGTTTCAGGACCTTTTATATCAGAACATGGTGCAGCCGGGCTCGGCGTCGAGCCAGCAATCCACCACCCCGACCGGGCTGCAACTGGGCTTGGGAACGCGCGCCGCTTCGAACGAAATCATTTTCACCCAAGGCAACTCCACCGAGACGGATAACCCGCTGGACGTGGTTATCCAGGGGAACGGTTTCTTCCAGATCCGCCTGGCCAACACCGGACAGCTCGCTTATACCCGCGACGGCCAATTCCAGCTCGACCGCAACGGTAATTTCGTGACCGCCAATGGAGACACGCTGGAGCCGCAGATCACCGTTCCTTCCGCCGCGCAAACCATCACCATCGCTCAGGATGGCACGGTGAGCTATACCCTTCCGGGGCAGACCTCCGCGCAAAAGGCCGGCCAGATCCAGCTTGCCGGGTTTCAGAATCCGGCGGGCCTGAACAGCATCGGCAACAATCTCTACCAGCCCACCGACGCCACCGGCGATCCGGTGGTGGCGAACCCGGGCGGGCAAGAGGGGATGGGCACTTTGCTGCAGGGCTACACCGAACAATCCAACGTCAGCATCGTCGAGGAGTTCATTAACCTGATCCAGGCGCAGCGCGCCTACGAAGCGAACTCCAAAGTGGTCAAAGCGGCCGACGATATGTACCAGCAGGTCAATAACCTCAAACAATGACGAGCGCAGTGACAGTTCTGGTTCTGGCGGTTGAGTTGGCGGCTGGCGCGATGAGCGCCGCGGCGCAAACACCGGCCTGCGCACCGCTCGCGAGCGAGCGCATCCTGGCCAAAGATCTAGCGGCCGTCTTGCCCGAGTTTTCGGCCCTACCTCCACAGACCGAACTGGCTTCGGCGCCGCCACCGGGCTCCAGACGGACGTTTCACGCGCCCGAGCTAGCCTCCCTGGCCGAACGGTATTCCTTGCCAGTCGCGGGACTCCGCGAAATCTGTTTCGAGTGGCCCATGGAACGTTTGGACCCCGCCCGCGTCGTCCAGGCAATGCAATCCGCGCTGGGCATTGCGGACGCGGCCATCGAGATCGCTGAAACCAGCCTTTACCCGGTGCCCCGCGGACGTCTGGAGTTCTCTCGCGAGCGGTTGGGAGCGCCGGCTTCCCCCGCGCAGCGCTCCCCGGTGCTGTGGCCCGGCGAGGTAGTCTACGGATCGGACCGGAGATTCGCCATCTGGGCCCGAGTGCGGATTACCGCATCCTGTACACGGCTGGTCGCGGTCGAAAACCTGCGCGCCGGCCAGCTGATCGAAGCGCGAGCCATCGCGCGCAAGACGGAGAAGTGTTTCCCACGCGGCGACGTTGCGGCCGTTGCGGACGAGGTCGAAGGAATGCAGCCGCTTCGCCCGATCGCCGCCGGCCAGGAAGTGCGCTTGGACCAACTGGCCCCGCCTAACGACATCAACCGCGGCGAGCTGGTTTCGGTCGAGGTCCGGGCCGGGGCGGCTCATCTGTCTTTCACCGGCCGTGCCGAATCGGCGGGCCGCGCGGGCGACCCGGTCAGTATTCGCAATTTGCAAAGCAATCGTGTATTTCAAGCGCGGGTCAGCGGGAAGGGAAAAGCCTTGGTGCTGGCCGCTTCCTCTACGGTGCCATGATGAAGTCTCATCGATTCGGTTTGTCTTTCTCGCTGCTGCTGCTGGTCGCAGGCAGCGCCACGCTCGCGAGCGCCTCCGGTCCCAAGAAAAAGAAAGCCGCGGAGCCGAGCGCGCTCGACCGCTACCTGCAGGAAGCGCTGAAAGATCAGCCGGCCCCCGTGCAGCCCTCGCCGGGTTCGCTTTGGTCTCCAGGCGCGCGCCTGATGGATATCGCGAGCGACGTGCGTGCCGCCAGGGTGGACGACATGGTGACCGTGGTAGTAAGCGAAAACGCTACCGCGGTTGCCACCGGCGCCACCCAGACCGCGCGGGCGTCTACCGCCCAATCGAATATCACCGCTCTGGGCGGGGTGAAGAGCCCGAGCAACGCTTTGTCGAACCTGCTGAACACCAGCACTTCCACCTCGCTGAATGGGTCGGGAACCACCAGCCGCGGCGCCACTATCACTGCCACGCTCAGCGCGCGCGTGACGCACGTGCTTCCCAACGGCTATCTGGTGGTGGAAGGCACCAAGGACGTAGTGGTCAATTCCGAGCATCAACTGGTGACCGTGCGCGGTGTGATCCGGCCAGCCGACCTCACCAGCGCCAACATGATCAGCTCCAACCAGATCGCCCAAATGGAAATCAAGATCGATGGCAAGGGCGTGATCAACGACGCGATTCGGCGCCCGAACTTTCTGTATCGTTTGATCCTCGGCTTACTGCCATTTTAGGAATCGTATGGTTTCTCGCCAAACAGCACAATTGGTAGGGCGGACCCCCTGGTCCGCGCGGGACGCCCTCGTCCCACCTCCCTCTTCTGACAGTCCAACGTCCGGAGCCGGCGAAGAGCCGGCCAGGGGGCCGGCTGCGGACGCGGGCGTCCGCCCCACAACAACGGTCGTCAGGTTTTGCGGGACGGGGCACTAGCATGAAGAAAGCGATCGCTGCCATATTGCTCGCATCGATTTCGTCGGGAGCGGCTACCCGCCTCAAGGAGTTGGTGGCGCTCGAAGGTGTGCGCGACAACCAGCTCCTGGGCTACGGTCTGGTCGTGGGTTTAGCCGGAACCGGCGATCGCCAGCAGACCCTATTCCCCGCCCAGAGCCTGGCCAACATGCTGGAACGCATGGGCCTCACCATCAACCCCACAACCATCCAGGTGAAGAATACCGCGGCGGTAATGGTCACCGCTACCCTGCCGCCATTCGCGCAGGCCGGCTCACGGATCGATGCCACCATCGCGGCCATCGGCGATTCGCCCAGTTTGCAGGGCGGCATCCTATTGATGACGTCGCTGAAGGGCCCCGACAACCAGGTGTTTGCGGTGGCGCAAGGCCCGCTGATTCTGGGCGGCTTCATGGCCGGCGGCGGCGCGAATGCCAAGACCATGAACCACCCGACGGTGGGACGCATTCCCAACGGCGCCATCGTCGAGCGCACCGCTCCCTCCCCGCCGCTGGGCAATATCGTCAAGCTGCAACTCGACAGGGCGGACTTCACCACCGCCACGCGCGTGGCCGAGGCGCTCAACAAACGCTTCGGCAAAGTGGCGCACGCCGAGAGCGCGGCCTTGGTAACCGTCACTCTGCCAACCGAATTTCAAAACGATCCGACGGGTTTTGTCTCGGAGTTCGAGCGCCTCACGGTGGAGGTGGACCGCACCGCCGAAATCGTGGTCAACGAGCGCACCGGGACCATCATCATGGGCAAAGACGTACGCATCGCTCCGGTCGCAATCCTGCAGGGGAGCCTCACCGTGGAAATTGAGACTACCCTGCAGGTGAGCCAGCCGAATGCGCTTAGCCAGGGCACCACTCAGGTAGTTCCCAAGGTTGCCGTGGGCGCCTCGCAGCAGCCCGTCCGCAACGTCATGCTGAAGCAGGGCGCCACCGTGGAAGAACTGGTGCAGGCACTGACTTCGATCGGTTCCAGCCCGCGGGATATCATCTCGATCCTGCAGAATTTGAAAGACGCCGGCGCTATCGAAGCCGAGCTGAGAGTGATCTAACATGACAGATCCCATCGGCGCGCGGACGCCGGCATCGGCCCAAGCCGCTGCGGCAACCATCAACGCGCTGGGTAAGGCGCGCCCCAAAGACGACCCCGCCAAGATCGTTTCCGCCGCCAAGCAGTTCGAAGCGTTGCTGATCGGCCAGATGATGAAATCGATGCACGATTCCGAGGGCGGATGGCTGGGCACCGGCGACGACGACTCGTCATCCTCCGCCATGGAATACGGCCAGGAAATCTTCGCCCAGGCATTGGCGCAAAGCGGCGGCCTAGGGTTGGCGAACCTCATCGCCAAGGGCTTGCAGAATGCTTCGAAAACCAGTGAGACCGACGGCCTTGGCGCGGGCGGGTAAGCAGGTCACCGTGGGGCAGACCATCGTCTTTGGTGGTCTGCCATACACGTTCCACGTCGCCCTGTCTCTGCCAATGGGCACCGAGACAAAGCCCGGCTGGCAGACCACGGAAAACGATGATCTGCCCCACTCACGCGCACCAGGACTGCGGAGGGTATTCCACTTCCGCGGCGCCCGACGAAGGCATCAAGGTGTGTACTTCGGAGGCGTAAGGGTTGGAAGAGGCGGCCGGCGCGGCGGTGTTGTGCTGTATGGCGGACCATCCTTGGTCGAGCGTCGTCAGCAGCGATTCCACCTCGTCCAGCGGCGCGGTCTGCTGTCTGATGCTGGCTTCCAGCAACCGCCCGCGCATGTATTGGTAGAGCCGGGCCAGGTTCTGGCTGAGAGAGCCGCCGGCCTTATGATTCAGCGAGCCTTCCAGTTCGCCCAGTATCGCCAACGCCTTAGTCACCGCTTTGGCCCTTCCCGCGATATTGCCCTCCTGCTGATAAGCGCGCGCGTTCCGTACCTCGATGAGCGCGTGCTCATACAGAATCTGAATCAGTTCCACCGGGTCCGCGGCCAGAATTCGGCTCTCCAGATAACTTTTTCTGTGTATGTTTTCCGCTGCTTGCATTACCGGTCCTTCTCCAGTTCCGCCGCCATTCGCAGGACTTCTTCGGGCGGGAGCAGGTCGATGACGTCCCCGCTCTCTTCCTCCACCAATTCCACCGTCACGGCTTTGCCGGACGGCCCCCGGCGCAGTTTCCATACCCGCCCGCGAGCTTCCAGTTCGCCTCGGTTCAGGGCGCGAACGGCGGCCACGAGCTGTTGCATCGGGGCCAGGTTGTCCTGTCCGGTCGCGCCGATCTCGGCGCCCAGCGATACGCCATGGAGAGGCCCAATGCCCATGTTGAAGTTACCTTCCCGTTCTCACATTGTATATCGGCGTTTTTCCCCCAGTTTTCTAAGGATACTCGCATGCCCAAACTAAGGTTTCGGTTTCATAACGATGGCCACGTATTCGGCAACCGCTCCCCACGGGTCCCGTGGCCCGTGTTCGCGATTCTCTTGCTTCCGGCGCTGCACGCTCAGCCCGCACCGCCGCCAGCCCCAACCACACAAACGGCTCAACCCGCCGCCCCGCAAGCCTCCAAGCCAGCAGCGGATACTCATGCGGACATGCAGGCCGCGGTTGCCCGCGAGCGCGCTGCCGCTGCCGCGATGCAGGAATCCATCGCCCGTCAGTTGGCATCCGCCGAGCAACAGCTCTCGCAATCATCTACCGGCAGCTTCTTTATTTTGCCGCCTCCTCGGACGCTCGGGGCCACCGTCGCCGCTCCGGCATCGCTTGGCGTCTTTGCCGACTGCGATCCCCTGCCTTCCGGCCAGGTGGACACCTTAATCGGCGATGCCGCCAAGCATCAGCACCTCGAAGAGGATGTGCTTCGTGGAGTGATGCGGCAGGAATCCGCCTTTCGCCCCTGCGCGGTTTCCTCCCAAGGCGCCATGGGCTTGATGCAGCTTATGCCCGCTACCGCCGATCAGTATGGCGTCAAGCATCCCTTCGACCCGGCCGAAAATGTGGAAGCCGGCGCCAAGTTATTGAAGGACCTGCTCTCCCGCTACGGTGGCGATCTGACCCTGGCGCTGGGCGCCTATAATGCCGGCGCCGCCAAGGTGGATGCCGCCTCAGGCGTGCCGAATATTCAGGAAACCCAGGACTACGTGCAGAAGATCATGTCGAACTTGCCCGCCAAACAACCATAAGCCGTCCCTTCCCGTAAATTTCCAAGAAAGAACCCGCCCGCTCGCCGATAAGCAGTTTGTGAGTGAGTTCTTCCGGCGAGCCGAAGAGATTCTGCAGATTGCGGTTACGGGAAATACCGGAGCCGGCGACACGGCTCTGGTTCTCGATCGACAGGGCGGGTTGCGCATGTTAGATCCGAGCGGATGGTCGCTCCCGGCGTTAGCCGCTGAGTTTGGAGCAGCCGCTGTGTATCGAGTGATCCGCCGCGGAAACTCAGTCCGAGTGGAAGGTTGGAATGGTTCCCAGCGATGCCTTTTGGAAGGGCACTCGGCCGCCGCGCACCTGTCGAACCTTCTGGCTTGTGGACCGGCTAGCTTCCAGTTGTCACTCGCTCGTGGCGCGGGCTGTCAAGCCTGCTGAGCCGAGAGTAGAGTCATCTCGGCTTTTCTTCAGCCGCACAACCTAAATTGAATTGCATTCCGGGCAGGAGCCTCACGCCACGTAGTCGCAAGTCGCCGCGCTGGCAACGGGCTGCTCGAAGGACCTCGCTCCCCGCGTCCGAAACTCGTAACTGGTCATTCTCGCCACCGTCCGTTGCGCATCGCTCCTCAAGACTTTCCCCTGTACCAGCAGTTCGAGCGGGCAGACATTTTGCAGGAGGAACGGCCATTCCAGGCGCAGCTCGATTTCCACGCCCACCGGCGGTGGATTATCCGTCACGAAACGGATTCCGCCGCTGCTCAAGTCTTCGGTAGTGCCGCTCCCGGAGAACCGAGTGCCGCACTGGTGATAGCTGAAGTGGAGGGCCAGTTCGAACGTGTAGCGCCGGTCGGTGCGCCGATCGCCGTTAATGAGTTCTTGTTCCTTCATGGTTGCCTACTGCCATCATCGGCCGCGGGGAATGGCTGCCGCCAGTCCTGAAGGTACCCCATTTTTGAGAATCCGGTAATAGGTACCTCTTTCGAAATCGTGAGAAAACGCGCACTCGCCGCCGCTAACGCGCCGTAATGCGCCTCCGCGCCTCCCTGGCAAGCTCCAGAAACACCGTCTGGAGGGCTCCCTGCCGCGCCGGCGACCAGGCCAGCACCAGCTTCAATCGATGCGCCCGGCGGCCGCAACGGGCAGAACGCCAGTTCGCTGGTTCCTCGCTGCTGCAGGTTGCTGGGAAGAATGGCGATTCCCTCGCCGGCCTCCACCAGCAGCAGCTCGACCAAACGCTGGCGGTATTCACGATCTGCGGCGAAAACCCCGCCCCCGAGTTTCCAGACCATGGTCTTGGACTATGGTACAAGTTGAATATGCGGGAGATCGCGATTTCCAAGTTCAAAGCGACGTGTCTGGCCGTCCTGGAAGATGTGCGCCGGACCGGTGCGCCTGTGCGGGTCACACGATTCGGGCGTCCGGTCGCCGAGGTGGTGCCGGCCAGTCCGAAACCGGTGTCCTCCTGGCTCGGGTGTGCCAGGCACTCGATCGAAGTTTCCGGCGACATCGCCGAACCGGTCGGAGCATTTAGCCGCTGGACAGCGCGGAAATGAAGCTACTGCTCGACACGCACATCTGGATTTGGGCCCTCCATAGTCCTGAGAAGCTGGGCCGAAGAGTTCGGCGCGAACTGCAGCGAGCCGGCAACGAGCTATACCTGTCGCCCGTGTCGATTTGGGAAGCGCACCACCTGGTGCGGCGGAAGCGCCTTCGCGTACGGCAAAGCTTTGCGCAATGGCTCGATGACGTAATGGCCCGCGTCCCATTCCGGGAAGCGCCGTTCACTTTCGCGGTCGCTGCAGGCGCTGCGAAAATCGAGCTTCCCCAGTCCGATCTCGGGGACGTCTTCCTGGCCGCCACCGCCTTGGTCTTCGATCTCACGCTGGTGACCACCGACTCTCAACTGCTGGCCTGCTCATGGTGAAGACGCTTCCCAACGACAGCGAGTAGAGTGCCGTGGCGCGGGCTGTCAAGCCTGCTGAGCCGAGAGTCATCTCGGCTTTTTTTCCAAACCCTCGCCGCCGGCCATTGCGGCCGCCTCTGGGGAAGACCGGCGACAGGCTACATGTTTTCGGTTTCTTTGAAAGGTAGCGAACTGGGGTACAGCAGAACACTACTTCCCCAGCGACTCCTGTCGCCCCATCTCCCACATCCTTAACATCCCGCGGCCGATTTCAGCGAACTCGCGGTGCCGGCGTACGTGCCGCTTTAGTTCCGCGCCGGTGTCGGCCAGCGCGTCGGAAATCCGTTCCAGGATTTGACGCACCTTGGCGGGGGCGCCGGACATGCGGGTCTCGCCGAATCGGCGCAGTTCCTTTGCGCCCGGCCATTCGGTCGTTCCGTCGAGTGTCAGCGCCAGGCGGTCGTTGGGGAGATAGACGGCGGTCGTTACCAGGTCGTAAACTGGCGCCAACCGCGCCTCTCCCAGCACGTCGTCGTACACAATACCGAAGTTTTTCAAATGAGCGTCGCCGTTCCGCAGAGCGCAATCGAGGGCAATCAGCGTGAACAGAGTCTCCAGATCCGTGAAGACGTGCGGCGAATTGGCAAACTGCTGCAACCGCTTCATGATGGAAGTCTCATAGCTGCCGCGGTATTTCTCGTCCGTTCGCCGCGCGTTCAGGACGCAGAAATCTTCGAAGCCGCGGTACGTGCCGTCGGCTCGAAGATCGAAGCGATCGATGACCAGTGCCGTACCGTCGTCAGTCAGGCGGTAGCGCGGTACGGGGAGCCCGCAGCGTTCGGCGGCTTTGAGGCAAAAGAATTCGTTGGTGGCAAGCTGGGGGAATTCATTCGGCTCCCAAAACTTGACGATATGGGTCGCGCCTCGGAAGCTTTGGGAGAGCCGCTGTTTGGGGTCTGTCGCGGGCGCGAATGAATCTTGGTCGCGCACCAGGACCTTTGGCTGCACTCCGCTGATGCCCGAAACCGCGGCGAACTTTTCCAGCAGGTAGCGGAAGAGATCGCCGCCCCGCCGGCTGGCCAGGATTTCGTCGATTGACTGGAACGGCACGCTCTCGTCCAACTGCTCCTCTTCCCCCGTGTAACGCACGCGGCCCACCTGCGAGCGGCCAACGACGGAGAGAAGATCGAAGTCGTCAAAACTGCCGGTGGCTTTGGCAAACAGCAGGCGAAGACGCTCGCGCAAGGCGCCCTCCGGCAGGTTCATCTCAAGAATCGGCGCCAGGCCGAGGGGCGTATCCCAAGACTGCAGCCGGACTGGCATGGTGACGGACACAGCGCATCCCGGCGGTGTTTTCGGCAGGTAAGCGAGAGTGCTGCCGCGCCCGTCTAACCGGTCGAGAAGGCCGGCTTCCATGCGGTCGGTCCAGACCTTAAT
>JBEKYD010000260.1:0-10758 GCA_049511335.1 Bryobacteraceae bacterium
AAAACACCTCGGATCGCTTCCGCTCGACCAGCTGGGACACCGAGCGCATCCGCCCGACATTCAATGCCCCGCCTGTGTAAGCGATCAGCCCATTCACGTATCGTGAGCCCTCGTCTGTCCTTGGCAAGATCCCGCGCCATCTCCTTCAGAACCTTCCACGCGTCATCCGCCGCTTCGGGCTTTGCCAGAACGCCGCCGCCCAGAACAGAGATAGCGTCCATGGCAATGTCAGCCGGGAAGGAAGTGACTAAGGCAACCTTGCGTAAGGACGTGGCGTCGCCGAATCCGAGCCTTGTGGCATGAGTATCAAGGATTCCTAGCGCGTCCGCCTCCTTTCTCGTGGGAGCCCCCGCAAGGGAAGACTTTGCTCGCGTAAGCGCTTGGGCGAGGGTTCGTACGGGAGCTGTCGAGCGCTTCACCGCAAGGAGAACTCGGTCACGGTCAGGAGTGACTTCGCCAGCCTGCACGGCTTTGCACCACTGCGCCACTACGGAGGCTAAGGTGGCGTCTGCTTGACCCACATGGATGCTCAGCTTGCACTGCACAAAAGCTCGCCCGCCGTCCTTTAGTTCAATCCCAATGTCGTCAACCGAGTTGTCCACTTCAAAGCTGACGCTGACGGGAATCGCCGATGGCAGGTCGATACAGGGGAGAGCGCGTCCGGCCAAGCCAAAGGCGGCCGCACGAGCAGCAACGGCGGCTCGGAAATCCGCACCGTCTTCGTTGGACGCACCGCCGATTACGCTGGCCCTCGCGATTGTGCGCGGAGCCGACTTTCGCGGTCTTGAAGCCATGCACTTTAGTTTACCGGGCTGGGATGCAGCCGAGTCATCGGAATCAGCGTCAGAATAGGACGAGAGCTAAGTCTCCTGAGCATTCTGCAGGTGCTGGAGTTGCCCCTGCCCGGCGATCTCGAAGATCGCTCCTGCGAAATACCTGCCCGGAAAGATTAGGACCGATAAACGCGCTTGCGTCCGGGGATCCGCCTTCCGCTTGAGCGCGCAGTCGCCGACACGCGGAAGTGCCCGACGCACCACGATGGGGTCGAAGCTGGGCCGTCATCGGCACGCCGAGTCGAGGGCGGCGGCGAACTCCGCGATGGGATTCGAGCTCCAGCTTACGCGCCAGGCTTTGTCGCGAAACCCTGTTCCCGGAAGTGCGCGTCGAAACAGAAGGCGGTGCGCACTCCGCGAGTTCGCATCGTCTGGAAGCTAACGCAGTCGACCAGACTCAACTTCTTTCTCGCCGCTGCCAGTACCGCCTCCATGCCGGTCCGGTGCCGCTCCTCGGTGACCCAATCGACCTGAAGTAACGGCGTCACTTCTTCGTGGAGGGCGCGAACGCCTCGGTCAAATGCTTGTCGTGATTGGCACTGAGATCGCTCCGGCCGGAGGAAAATCTTCCCGCTACCCCGATGGCTCCCTCGATCCGCACGTCTCGCCCGAGCTCGCTTCGTCCCGCCAGGTACTGATCGACTCCCTGCCGGATCAAGTCGGCGATTGACCTCCCTGTCGCCGCCGAGTCATGGCGAAGAGCTTCGAGTTGCCGGTCGGTCAAATGTGCCTGTATCCGAGTCATCTCAACATGTTCGCATCATTGCCATCATGCCGGTATATTGGGGTGTACAAAATGTGGACATTCGGGACGCTGGGGATCGAAGCTCGCAAGAGCGGAGGATCGCAGCCCACGGCGTAAGCCGTGCGGAAACCGCGAGGTTCACGAAGCCCCGGGTACGGGGCGGGAGACTGCGGCGGCGCGATCTTCCGCCCCCTCCGGGGGCTCGCTCGCTCACGCCCCGTTCCCACGCCTCGCGGCGTGGGCTATTGTCTTGCGCCCTGCGGGCTGAGGAGTCGCCCCGTGTCGCGCACCCGGTATATTGGCGCGCTCGCTCGTGGCGGGGACTTGGAAACACAAAGGGCGAGAGATGGACTCTGCATCGCTCGCCCCGTTCCAATTACCGGCAACCGCTCCCTTACGGTCGCGGCTCGGAAACGCGGCATGGCGCACTTTGCAGAACGAGCGCGTGGGGCCGGCGCATGCACCGCCTCGCACAAGCTAAAGCATGTGCCACCACGGAACTGGCACCTACAGCTTCACCGTGACCGTTTTGACCTCGGTGTATTGTTGCAGGCCGTACTCGCCGAGTTCGCGGCCGATGCCGGATTGTTTGAAGCCGCCGAACGGGGCGGCGGCGTCGAACACGTCATAGCAGTTGATCCAAACCGTGCCGGCCCGCACGCTATTGGCGATGGCGTAGGCTTTGCCGATGTCGCGCGTCCACACGGCGGCGGCGAGACCGTATTCGGTGCGGTTGGCGCGCTCGACCACTTCGTCCATGTCGCGGAACTTGATGATGCTCATCACGGGGCCGAAGATTTCCTCCCGCGCGATGGCCATATCGTCCTTCACGTCGGCGAACACGGTGGGTTGAATGAAGTAGCCGCGATCGCCCACGCTCGCGCCGCCGCACATCAGGCGCGCGCCCTCCTTCTTGCCGCGCTCGATGTAGCTCATTACTTTGTTGTACTGGTCCTGGTCCACCTGCGGGCCTTGCTCGGTGGCGGAGTCGAAGGGATCGCCCACTTTGCGGCGTTTGGCGCGGGCGGTGCTGCGCTCCACAAACTCGTCGTAGGCTTTTTCTTCCACGAACAGGCGCGAGCCGGCGCAGCAGCATTGGCCCTGGTTAAAGAACAGGGCGAAATGCGCGCCTTCGATGGCCTGGTCGAGATCGGCATCGGCGAAAACGATGTTGGGGCTCTTGCCGCCCAGCTCCAGGGTCACGCGTTTGAGGTTGGACTTGGCGGAGGCCTCCATGATGAGGTGCCCCACCTCGGTCGAGCCGGTGAAAGCAACCTTATCCACGTCCATGTGGCGGGCGATGGCGGCGCCCGCGGTGGGGCCGTAGCCGGGCAGCAGGTTCACCACGCCCGGAGGGAAGCCGGCTTCCACAATCAGTTCCCCCACGCGCAGGGCGGTGAGCGGGGTCTGCTCGGCGGGCTTCATCACCACCGTGTTGCCGGTGGCCAGCGCGGGGGCCAGTTTCCAGGCCTGCATGAGCAGGGGGAAGTTCCAGGGGATGATCTGCCCCACGACGCCCACTGGCTCCAGGCGGGTGTAACAGAAATAGTCTCCGTTGACGGGGATGGTGCGCCCCTGCACCTTATCCGCCCAGCCGGCATAGTAGCGATAGCAGGCAATGGTCAGCGGCAGGTCGGCCGCGCTGGCCACAGCGTAGGGTTTGCCGTTATCGAGGGATTCCAAACGCGCCAGTTCGTCGGCATGGCGTTCGACCAGATCCGCCAGCCGGTTTAGCAGCCGGCCGCGTTCGCTGGCGCTGGTTTTGCGCCAGGACCCGTGTTCGAAAGCGTGACGAGCCGCTCTGACGGCGTAATCGACGTCGGGGGCATCGGCTTCAGCCACCTGGCAGATGACCTCTCCGGTGGCGGGGTTGATAGTGGGAAACGTCTTCCCGGACGCGCTATCTACCCACTGGTTATTGATGAGCAGTTTGGTCGCTGACACAGCGGCCCGAATCTCCCTCTGGGGAGCGCTAACAGTTGCCATAATTTGCTCCTTAGGCCGAGTTCTGAGTACTTACAAGGTCAGCCTGTGACCAACACAATATCACTTCCGAACCCAAGGAGGCAGGGCCAAAAGAGCCAGGGGGTGGGACAAAGGTAGAAAAACGCGCGATTTCCTGGAGTTGGCAGTCTGCGGCAGGAATTAACTGCCAGCCGCCGGACGCGCGATCCGCATACCCAGAACGACGGCATAGCGATGCAGGCAAACCGGACAACGATAGATCGGGCAGTGAAGACTTATCAGCAAGGAATCCGAGCCAGTCCGCGGACGCGAAAGGTGGACCCAGACACACCCGCAGCGTGGGCATTTCCGACCCCCGGGCGAGGGCAGCGGCGCGGATCCTGGACCGCTGGCCGGCTCCATGGAGACCACTTCCCAATCCGCCGCGGGCCTGACGGGCGGTGAGACCTTGAGCGGCGCTTCGGAAATCTGGCGCGCCAGCACCGAGAGCAGACGGACCTCGGTAACTACGCGCTGCATCCCAGGCCGGCCGGAGAGACATTTACGGGCAAGATCGAGCGCCGCGACGCGCAAGGCCTCGGGGCTTTGGCGTCTGCGAAGCACCACAACGGTAGGGTGCGGTTCGGGGTTGCCGGTCAACATCCAGTTCAGGATTTTCCCGTAACCCTCGATATCCCTGGCCATACTGGCTTTGTCCCTGCCGCCTCGGGCCTCGCCAATGGAGATGCCCGAACGGGACAGGCGCAAAGATTCCAGATCGAGCGCACCGTGAGCGCGCCCCGCGGCATGCAGATCGCGCAATTCCGAGGCGATACCCGTGGCAAACCGCAGGGCCAAGGGTAGCGGCAACGGTTTTCTGCGCAACCGGGCCGCCAAGCTTTCGTCAGGTGCGAGGTCGAGCTGGTACATCGCGCGAGCTTCCGGCTCCGGGATCTTCCCTACTGTATCAAGGATCTGGGTAGCGGTCAAAGCCTCGGCAGACTGGTTAGGGCTTGGCAATGCGACCTCGCGTTTGGATGGAAGCTGGCCGGCCAGTCAGCCAGGCACTGGAGGCTGTGCAGTCTTGTCTCTCCGCGGCGCCACGTGCGACGTCACCTGTCCCAGCAGGACCATCAGGGAACGCGGTGTTCGGCCAGCGTCTCGGCCCAGAAGGTGGGCCGCCAACTGCGCCGTCTCTTTCCGTAACGGCAGGCTGGAGTCGAGAAATCGCCCGTCGCTGAATTTCGATTCGATCTCCGCCGAACAGTCCGCGATGGTGCGGACAGCGGTGCGGCCGATGGCCTTCTCAAACACGCGAATGGCGCCCGTCTGTTGACGCGCAGTGCGATTCCAAACAAGGTGGATGCGGTCCGGAGGCACGCCCATTTCAGCCAGTTTCGTGAGAGCCCGGCGTGCCTCCAGCATTTCCATTAGAAGAGGGGACACAACCAGCACGACGTTCTGAATTTCCTGGATCACCTCCAATGCCAGCGCGCTCGGTGCGCCCAGATCCACTACCACCAGCGAATACAGGTTTCGGGCAAAACGCACGACGTGGCGAACCCGCTCGGCCGCGGGCATTTCGGTATACCCCTGGCTGCCGGGAGGATTCAGCAGGTCCACGCCGTACTTGGTTTCCGACACGATTCCGGCCCAGAATTCGCGGTCGAGGCGATGCAGATTGGTGGCGGCATCGGCCAGGGTGAATTCCGGTTTGGTTTGGAAGAGGAACGAGGTGGAGGACGAATTGGCGTCCAGGTCGATCAGGAGGACTTTTTGTTCCCCTTGCTCCGGCGCGGCTGGTTCCCCAACGGGCTGCTCGCGCGCGGCTTCCTCCCGAAGAACTTGCTCCCGAAGGCCGAGGGTAAGGTGGGCGGCAATGGTGGTGGCGCCAACTCCGCCTTTTGCGCCCAAGACACCGATGGTTCTGCCGGCGCTTTGACCGGCGCCAGAGTCTCTATGGGTGCCTTTGTGGCGGGCCACAGCGTAGCGAAGCACCCGCGTCAGGGCCGCGGTAGTGACTCGACCTTTGATCAGGTAATCCTGCGCGCCGTGTTCCACCGCCGAGAAAGCCAGTTGTTCGTTGGCTGCCGTGGTCATCACCACAATCGGAATGTCGCGCGTGTGGAGGCGAAGGGCTTCGAAGGTAGCGAGCCCCTGGCTATCCGGCAGGTTCAGCTCGGAGACGATCACGTCGAAGCCGCGCCCGGCGAGGATGTTCAACGCCTCCAGCAGAGAAGCGGCCGAGCGGCTGCCGAATGCCGCGCCTTCGTCGGCCAGCATTTTTTGGGTGCTGGCGGAATCCGCTTGGGAATCCACCACCAGGACTTGCAGTTCCTTTTCCACGAGCCTCGGTTCTCATTGGTAAGATCGGCGCAGTGAGGTGAAACCTTTAGTCCGGATGGCGGGAGACGGCGTGGCGGGATAGAATTCGGGGAATGGCAACCCCGTTTCGTTTGGATGGCCGTGTCGCTCTGATTACGGGAGGGGCGAGCGGCATTGGCGCGGCTACGTGCCGGACGCTGGCAGCCGCTGGCGCGGCGGTAATCGTTGCGGACATCGATGGCGCAAGGGCCGAAGCTCTGGCCGGGGAACTCGCGGGCGCGACAGCCCTGACCCTCGACATCACCGATGAGGCCGCGGTCCAAGCCGCGGTTGAACCGCTGCCCGCGCTGGATATTCTGATCAACAATGCCGGAATCGGGCTGGTGGGTGGGGTGGAAGAAACCGCGCCGGCCGATTTCGAACGTCTGTTTCGGGTGAATGTGCATGGCATGTATCTGGTCACGCGGGCGGCGATTCCCAAACTGCTGGCGAGCGCGGCGCCGGCAAAGGGCGCCATCGTGAATATCGGGTCGGTGGCCGGATTAGTCGGGATCAAGCGGCGCTTCGCCTATTGCGCCACCAAAGGCGCGGTGCTGGCCATGACCCGGCAGTTGGCAGTGGACTACGCGGGGCGTCTACGCGTCAACGGGATTTGTCCGGGAACGGTGGAAACGCCGTTCGTGGAAGCGTACCTGGAAAAGTTTCACAAGCACGAGAAAGAGAAGGTGCGTGCCGAATTGCACCAGCGCCAGCCGGTTGGCCGCATGGGCCGGCCGGAGGAAGTCGCCTATCTCGCGCTATATCTTTGTTCCGACGAAGCGGCGTTCGTCACCGGCTCGCTGCCCGTGATCGACGGGGGGTGGACTGCCGCGTAAGCCGGAAGCGGGCGGCGGTCAGCCCCCGCTTTTCAACAACCATGGCGGGGCTGCAGCGCTGTCCCTGAGGCTACGACTGGGTGCAGGCAACCGCTCCCTCTGCCGCCAGAACAATTAAAGAAAACCCGGGCATCCGCCGATACATACGGAGAATGTCGGAAGGAACGAGGCTCTCCACATCGAGCGACTGGAATCTGCCTGCGCGTTTGCCAGGTCAACCGATATCCCCATCATCTTCCTGCCCGCTGTGGATGACGTGCGGAACAAGGTCGCCGGATTGAAGATCGGAGGCGTGGACCACGTCGCGAAACCCGTCCACGAAGAAGAGGTCCTGGCGCGGGTGCGCGTGCATCACATCCGCGAAACCGTCCGTGAGCGCCGGCAAAAGAGTCGGAGGACGAACACATCATGTCGAAAATGCTCGCGAATTTGAAGATTGGAAGGAAACTCGCGCTCCTCGCGGGCAGCGGAATCGGACCAATCGTATGCCTGGGAGTCCTCAGCTTATGGGCCCTGGCCGCCATTTCGAACGCGGTCGATCAGGAGCAGGCTGAGGCCGACAAAATGATGAGCGCGCAGCGCATTGCCAGTGGTCTGGGGCGAGTCAACTCGGTCGTCGGTCACATCACCTTGAGCCGGCAATGCGCGCTCTGCCACGGAGAGAGCACGGGCGGTAGCCGCGAGAACCAGGCCACCGTAGCCAAGGATTGCTTGGCCCTGTTAAGCGACTTGAAGGCGCACGAAATCACCCCGGAAGGTCAGAAGTTGGTAGCCGCACTCGAGAATGTGGGTTCGGGCTGGCTCGCGACGAACCTCAAGGTATTGGAACTGGGCCAGGCCGGGAAGACCGCGGAGGCCGCCACGCTCTACCGGGAGGAGAGCATCCCGAACATTGGTCCCCTCGATCATGCGCTCAGAGACTATCTGAGTTGGCAGCAGCCGCGGCTGAATAAACGAAAAGAGCACGCCAGTGCACTGAAGAACGGCATCCCCATTCCCGTGGCGATCCTTTCGCTCCTGGCGCTGGCGATTTCCATCGTTTTGGGCATGGCGGTCACCCGCAGCATCACCAAGCCGCTTACTGGGGCGGTCAGCCACCTGGAGGAGGTCGCCCGCGGCGATGTTTCGCGCGATGTAGAGAGCGAGTACCTGAAGCGCGCCGACGAAATCGGCCTATTATCCAAGGCCATGCAGACCATGTCCGCCAGCCTGCGCGAGCTTCTCGGGGGCCTCACCGGGGGAATCCAGGTGCTGTCCTCCTCGTCGGCGCTGTTGTCCGCCAATTCGGGGCAGATGTCGGATGGCTCGCGGGAGGCCTCGGAAAAGGCCCACTCGGTGGCCGCGGCCGCCGAGAAGATGACGACCAACGTCGTGTCCGTGGCAGCCGGGATGGAACAGACTACCGTCAAACTGGCGACCGTAGCGACTGCTACCGAGCAGATGACCGCCACCATCGGCGAGATCGCCGGGAATTCGGAGAAGGCCCGCCGCATCACCGAAGAGGCCACGCGCCAGGCAGCCCGCATCAATGAGCAGATGAGCCACCTCGGCCAGGCCGCGCGCGAGATCGGCAAAGTCACCGATACCATTACCGAGATTTCCTCGCAGACCAACCTGCTGGCGCTCAACGCCACCATCGAGGCGGCGCGGGCGGGCTCCGCCGGCAAAGGCTTCGCCGTGGTGGCCAACGAGATCAAGGAGTTGGCTCAGCAGACGGCGGCCGCCACGGAAGACATCAAGGCCCGGATTGCGGGTGTGCAGTCCTCTACGGCCGGAGGCATTTCCGAAATCGAGAAGGTCTCGCAAGTCATTCACGAGGTCGGCGCCATCGTGTCCTCGATTGCGGCGGCCATCGAGGAGCAGGCCACGGTCACCAAGGATATCGCGCGGAACATTGGCGAGGCGTCGACCGGCGTGCGGGATGCCAATCTGCGTGTGTCGGAGAACTCGCAGGCCAGTCAGGACATTGCCAGGGAGATTGCTGGCGTCGATCATGCGGCCAGGCAGATGGCGGACGGCAGCGAGCAGGTTCGATCCAGCGCTATCGAGCTTTCCGGGTTAGCTGAGCAACTCCAAACGAACGTGGCCCGTTTCCACGTCCAACACGGGAGGTAATCATGTCCGATACGCGGGGAAACCGGGGACATCCATAATGACGGCATCGTGGGGCATCGTGGACAGCATGGTCTGAGCCATTCATAATTCGCGCTAAGTGGACGGAGCGCTCCGTCCCCTTTTCGAATTTCACGCCAGCACGGCCAGCTTCGGCCGTCGCCACTTACGGCTAATTTGAGACTCGATCCGGTCCACGAACTCCGCCGCTCCGAACGGCCGCCCCGCGTAGGTGCAGCGCCGGAGCAGGTGAGTGATGCGTGGCTCTTCGGTTGCCTGGTGCATCTGCCGCCAGCTCTCTACACCTCCGCAGGCTTCCCAGAATTCACAGTCCAGCACTTGCGGCCTTTCCGGTTTGCCGGTCAAATGCGCCCGCGCTGGACGCCGGATATTCCTCGGGCGAGGCCAGCAATGCCCGCACCGGATTCTGTTCCACGTAGCGGAGCGCGGTCCAGAGGTGGTCTTCCGCCAGCGGGCAGGAGAAGCAGCGGTTCTGCCACAGGTGCCCGCTGCGTTGGCGGCTTGCGTTCCAGGCTTGCGCATACCGCCCATGCACGGGGCGGAACAGCGTCGCCAGCGAGTCGTCGCGCTCCGGCGCCACCACTCAGTGCGTGTGATTGGTCATCAAGCAATAGGCAAGCACCCGAACCCCCGCGTCCGCCAGGCTTTCCCGTGCCAAGCCGAGGTAGGTCCGACGGTCGCCAGCCGATGAAAATACCCTCCGGCGGTTCGATCCGCGCCGGGTCACATGGTAAGCCAGATCTTCCACACCACATCGCGCGTTACGAGGCATACGCCTGATGAGTGGCTCCAGGAGACCGAAAATCTCAATTTGAGCGGAGCGCTCTGACAGTTTTCGGCAAAATGCGAAGGGCTCAGGCCACGCCGTCCCCCGCACGCCCCCCGCGCACGCCCCCGCACGCCGGCGAACCATCAGCTTGGCCCCGACCCAGGCCGGAGTGATTCCGGGAACCCCCGAGCAAGCGAGGAGCAAACAGGTGGACAGCGCGCGCCATCTGGGCCTTCGGCGTGGTGCTGTACGAGAAGCTCACACCGAAATCCCGAAGGTTATTTCAGGCTCAATCCAATTCTGGAGTGCAATTAGGGCAAGCTAGAGCATGCCCCACCCCGGGAGACTCCCGCACCGGGTGGGGCATGCTTTAGCTTGCCCTAATTGAAGGGGCGAAGCCCTCGCAGGTCGTCTCGCGGCCCCAAAAGATAATCGTTACTCTGCATGACGCACTACATTAGGATCGGCGTTGTCTTTCCAGCTCCGTCCGGTTGATCGGGCATCCGGAAGTTCGGCGCAACCCGGCGTTGGTTGGGATAGCGCCTCCCTGGTCGGCAGCGTTTGCAAAGCCGCCGTGGCGGAATGCACGTCGCCTCTGCCTTGCGTCCCGGAAAAAAGCGAGATCGCGTCTGAGAGGCAGAGGCGATCCCGCGCCCTGAGTGGCAGCATCCTAAACTCTTCCAAACCGTGGCGGCGATGGACGCGTGATGGGAAGGCCATCGCCGCCGTCGGTTAGCGGTGCAGAGCGACACGGACCACCGCCAGAGACGGGGCCGCCGCGCTTTGCGCCAGTTCCTTTTCCAGCGGCGAACGGGGGAGTGCCCGCCCGGTCAGTCTATTGCCCGCCCAGATCTCGGCCAGGAAATATTCTTGGCCGACGCGGTGGAACACCAGCACCGGTTCCGTTCGATCCTTGCCGACGGCGTTGTAGGTCAGTACCGGTTTGGCGGCCTGCTGCTGCGGCTTGATCCAGGCTACTACGCCGTCCGGAGTTTCATTGACACTGTAAGCGCCCTGCGGCATCACCGTGGAGCCCACATGGAAGCTGAACGGCACGTCGGCGGTCAGGACTCTGGTTTGCGCCTGAACGGCGGCCACCGCCGTAAGCGCGATTCCAACAGCGACAAGTTGAGC
>JBEKYD010000261.1:0-10740 GCA_049511335.1 Bryobacteraceae bacterium
GCCGGCGCGATAGAGAGCCGGGTCGCCGGCCAGAATCTCCGCGCCGGAGCGCACCAGGTGACCCGCGGCGTGCTTGTAGACCATGGCGATGCGGTCCCGCTGCCCGCTGGGATCGGCGCCCGCGTCGGGCGGGAAAAAGAAGGAATCCTGCATGCCGAGCGGCTCCAGGATTCGCGTGCGGATGAAATGCACGTAGTCGTCGCCCGAGATCGCTTCGATGATCCGGCCCAGCGTGGCTATGCCCATGTTGCTGTAGCGCCAGCGCGTGCCCGGCTCGAAGCAAAGATGCTCGCGGCCATAATGGCGCACCGCTTCGGCCAGCGTCAGGCGCAACGTGCGCGGATTATCGCCGATATCGCCCGCCGGGTCGCCGGCCAGGCCGGAGGTGTGCGACATCAATTGCCACACCGTAGCCGGATGCTCGGGCGGATGAGTGGCGCGATTGCCGTTGGGCAGGGTGTCTTCCACAAGCTGCCCTTTGAACTCGGGCAGGTAGTCCTCAACCGGGCGGCGCAGCTCGATCTTGCCTTCCTCCACCAGCATCATGATGGCCACGCCGGTGAAGTTCTTGGTCATGGACATGATCTGGAAGATGGAATCGCCAGTCATGGGCTTGCGATTTTCGACGTCGCGCCAGCCCACGGCTTCGAGCGCCGCCACTTCCCCGTGGCGCGCCACCAGCGCCACTGCGCCAGGTATTTCCTGGCGGTCCACCAATTCCTGCAGGCGCGGGCGAATCAGCTTGAGCCGGCCGGCATCGAGCCCCGGTGTTTCCGCGATGGCCGGAAGCACGGCGGCTGCCACCGCGGCCCAGAAAAGGCAATGGAGGGAACGCATGATCTTTATTAGTGTAGTGCGTTCGCGGAGGGAGTGAGAGCAGCAGCAGGCTCGTGGGACAGACGATCGTTTTTCGTCGTCTGTCAAGCGGTAAACCTGAGAAGAAGCGCGGGGTCTTTCATTTGCAGGGATACGGAAAAGCCTTGCGGTTTCGAATAGCGTCCCGGCGGAGCATCCGCGCCCGTTACCGTCTGCTCGCCGAGCGCCAAGCTGGCATGGAGAACCTTGCCGCGCCATTCCGGCGGCACTTGTTGTTCGGCCGGCGTGCCCGTGTACGTCGACATGAAAGTAATCTTCGCGCCGAGGGACTGCTCGTAAGACCGGAAAGCCTCCTCGCACTGTCCGTCAAAAAGCAAATGTATGCTTTGTTGCATGGTATTCTCCTTGGGTTCCTTGCCGATTCCATAACAGCCCCGTACCGCCGGCGATGGCGCCGATGATCAGAAATGGCTCTGCCCCGGCCGCCACCGTGGCCGGCAGCGGCGCGTCCGGGGATTGGTGAGACAGATCCTGTTCGCAAGCGAAAAATCTCACGTACGGCCGGCGCTGCCCGGTAACTTGGTCGCGAATGGTTCCGCGCAGCATCGGATAGCGCCCTTCCAGCGCATCGAGCACGGACCGCTGCGTGATCTCGCCCTCTACCTCCAGCTCCACTTCGCCCGCCAGGCGAGCGAGCGTTCGCAAATGCGCCGGCAGCACTACGCGGATCATGCGAGCGTCTGCACCTCGACCGACAGCACCGCCGGAAGATCGCGCACGATGGGGATCCAATGGTCTCCGGCATCGGCGGACGCGTACACCTGCCCGCCGGTGGTGCCGAAGTATACGCCGCACCGGTCGAGCGAATCCACCGCCATGGCGTCTCGCAGCACGTTGACGTAGCAGTCACGCTGCGGCAGACCCTGGGTGAGCGGCTCCCACTCGTTTCCGCCGGTGCGGCTGCGGTACACGCGCAGCTTGCCCTCGGGCGGAAAATGCTCCGAGTCGCTCTTGATCGGCACCACATACACGGTATCGGGCTCGTGGGCGTGAACGTCGATGGGAAACCCGAAATCGGTGGGCAGATTGCCGCTGACCTCGTGCCACGATTCCCCGGCGTCGTCCGAGCGCATCACGTCCCAGTGCTTCTGCATGAAAAGCACGTTGGGCCGCGCTGGGTTCATGGCGATGCGGTGAACGCAATGGCCGACTTCGGCCGCCCCGTCGGGCAGAAATTGCGGCGAATGCAGCCCACGGTTCATCGGCCGCCAGGTCTGGCCGCAGTCGTCGCTGCGGAATGCTCCCGCGGCCGAGATGGCGATGAAGATGCGGCCCGGATTGGCAGGGTCCAGCAGGACGGTGTGGAGGCCCAATCCGCCGGCGCCCGGCTGCCATTGCGGCCCGGACCCGTGGCCGCGCAGCCCGGCGAGTTCCTCCCAATTCTTCCCACCGTCGGCCGAGCGGAACAGGGCCGCGTCTTCCACTCCGGCGTAGACCGTGTCGGGATCGTCGAGCGACGGCTCCAGATGCCAGACCCGCTTGAACTCCCAAGGGTGCGGCGTGCCGTCGTACCATTGGTGCGTGCCGGTAGGCCCGTTGTAGACGAACTTGTTGCCCACCGGCTCCCACGTTTGACCGCCGTCGCCCGAGCGCTGGATGACTTGCCCGAACCAGCCACTGGTTTGCGACGCATACAGCCGGTTGGGATCGGCGGGCGACCCCTTGAGATGGTAAATTTCCCAACCCGCAAAATGCGGACCGCTGATCTCCCAGCGCTCGCGTTTTCCGTCCGACGTCAGCAGGAACGCGCCCTTCCGCGTGCCCACCAATACCCGTACGCTGCTCATCCCCTCACTCCTTTTTTGGATTTCCTACCGCGCTTCGGCGCGCCGCCGTCTCCAAATGGAGGAAACAGCGGAGTCGAATCGCGATCTCGCCACCTTCGCCGCGCTTCCGCCACCACCGATTTGCGATGCCTCTCGAGTTCCCCGATGAGAGCGCAGGGCGCCCCGGTCGGTTCGTGCCGCGCTCCCCAGATCAGCAATTCTAACAGCACCGGCGCCAGGTCGTGGTTTGAATGCTCAGCCTCCGGTGAGGAGATTCAGAAAAGCTTGGGCGGCGGGGTGGAGTTTCTTGCGGCGGCGATGCAGAATGCCAACCGGGCGCTTCAGGCCCGGGGCCTCCAGCGGCACGGCGACAATGCGGCCCTGCTCGATTTCGGCCTGCATGGTGCGCGCGGGCAGAATGCTCACGCCCGAACCGAAGGCTACGGCCTCCTTGATGGTCTGAATATTGTCGAAGTGCATGGCGATATGCACCTCGACGCCTTCGGTTCGGAGGAAGCGGTCCAGTTCGCGGCGAATGGTCAGGTCTTCGTCGAAGGCTACGTATTCCGTGCCGTTGAGATCGGCGGGATAAACCCGGGCGCGGCCGGCTAGAGGGTGCGAGGGAGGCACGGCGAGCTGCATTTCTTCTTGTCGCCAAGGGAGGGCGGCGATTTCGCGGCTGGACTCCGGATAGCTTACCAAGCCGAGATCCGCCGACCGGTTGAGCACTGCCCGGTAAATCTGGTCGGGCCGCATATAATCCACTTCCAGGTGGGCCGCCGGGAAACGTGCCTCAAAAGCCTCGCGGATTCCGCTCATTTCCGAAAGGCCGATGGAATAGATGGAGGCAACCCGCACGGTGTCTCCGGCCTGGCGCTTCAGCTCGTCCAGGGCGGCCTGAAATTGCTCTTCGCGAAGCACCACTTCGCGGCAGAGGTCGGCGTAAAGTTTCCCCGCCGCGGTGAGCGCCAGCGGCCTCTTGCCGCGGTCGAGCAGAGCCGCCCCCAGGCGCCGTTCCACCTCCTGGACGTGCTGGCTGGCAGCCGACTGGCTAATTCCGCATCTCTCCGCACCCTTGCTCATGCTGCCGGATTCCGCTATCTCTTTGAAAATAAGGTAGTCGCTGGATGGCACAGAAGTATAATAACATAAGTTAATCTAATTGTATTGTCACAATAAATTTCCATTGCCTTATACTTTATGCGTTGATACACTAGCTGTTAAGGCAATCCCTCCCCGTTCGAAGGACGCCGGCCACCGGACAATCTTTCAGAAGCAGCGAGAAAACCACTTTTATGCCTGACACCACGTTCCGCTTCGGGCTACCCGACGCACAGGGTCTGTACCACCCTGAAAACGAGCGCGATGCCTGCGGGATCGGCTTTGTAGCCAATATCAAGGGCCAGAAATCGCACGACATCATCGTCAAGGGCATTCAAGTCCTGCTCAACCTGACCCATCGGGGCGCGTGCGGTTGCGACCCGGAAACCGGCGATGGCGCGGGCGTATTAATCCAGATTCCGCACAAATATTTTGCGCGGGTTTGCTCCACCCTGGGTTTTACTCTGCCGGCGCCGGGGGAGTACGGCGTGGGCATGACTTTTCTTCCCGTCGAGCCGCCTGCCCGCCGGACGGCGGAAGGGCTGATCGAGCGCCTGATTGCCGAAGAAGGGCTCACCCTGCTCGGCTGGCGCGATACGCCGATCGACGGCTCGGCCATCGGCCGCGTGGCGCGCGCTTCGCAACCGTACATCCAGCAGATATTCGTGGGCCGCGGCCGGGGCATGACGGAAGACCAGCTCGAGCGCAAGCTCTACATCGTGCGCAAGCGGGCGGAAGCCGAAGTGTTTTCCGGCGACATGCCGGGGAAAAGCTTTTTCTATATCCCGTCGCTCTCGGCCCGCACCATCGTATATAAAGGTCTGCTGCTGGCGCCGCAGATCGGCCGTTTCTATCCCGAGTTGAGCGACCCGGACGTGCTCAGCGCGCTGTGCCTGGTGCACCAGCGGTTTTCCACCAACACATTCCCGACCTGGCAACTGGCCCATCCCTACCGCTATATTGCGCACAACGGTGAAATCAACACCCTGCGCGGCAACGTGAATTGGATGCACGCGCGCCAATCGGTGCTGCGCTCGCCCTTGTTCGGCGACGATCTGAAAAAGCTTTTCCCGGTCATCCAGCCGAACGGCAGCGATTCGGCGTCGTTCGACAACGCGCTCGAGCTGCTGGTGATGGCGGGCCGCGACATCACCCACGCCATGGCCATGCTGATTCCCGAAGCTTGGGCCAAGGACGAAGGCATGGACCCGCAGAAGCGCGCCTTCTACGAATATCACGCTTCGCTGATGGAGCCCTGGGATGGGCCGGCGGCGATCACCTTTACCGACGGCCGCTCCATCGGGGCCACGCTCGACCGCAACGGGCTGCGTCCGGCACGCTACATGGTGACGCACGACGATTTGATCGTCATGTCGTCGGAGACGGGCGTGCTGCCGGTGAAGCCCGAGGATGTCAAGATCAAGGGCCGCCTGCAGCCCGGCAAGATGCTGCTGGTGAATACGGCGGAGGGACGGATTATTTCCGACGAAGAGCTGAAATCGAGGCTCTACGGCCGCAATCCCTACCAGCTCTGGCTGAAGGAAAACCAGATCACCCTGGAATCGCTGGCCGAACCGCCGCGCGAGCACGCCGCCGATCACGAGACCCTGCTCGAGCGCCAGCGCGCCTTCGGCTACACCGACGAAGACCTGCGCATGATTCTGGCGCCGATGGCGGAGAAGGGCGAGGAGCCGGTGGGCTCGATGGGCGCCGATACGCCGCTGGCGTGCCTGTCGGACAAGCCGCAGCCGCTCTTCCACTACTTCAAGCAGCTTTTCGCGCAGGTGACCAATCCGCCCATCGACCCCATTCGCGAAGAACTGGTGATGTCGCTAACCAGCTATATCGGCACGGAGCGTAATATTCTGGCCGAGACGCCGCAGCACTGCCACACGCTGAAGCTGGCGCACCCGATCCTGACCAATCGCGACCTCGAAAAGCTCCGCCGCGTCTCGCAGGGCGATTTTCTGGCCACCACCCTCCCCATGCTGTTCGCCATCGAGGAAGGAGGCAGGGGCCTGGAGCGCGCGCTCGACCAGCTTTGCCGCCGCGCCTCGCTGGCCATCAAGTCGGGCTATTCGCTGCTGATCCTTTCCGACCGCGGCCTCGACGCCGACTACGCTCCCATTCCCAGCCTGCTGGCGCTCACCGCCGTGCACAACCACCTGGTGCGGGAAGAAACCCGCACCCAGGTGGCTCTCATTATCGAATCGGGCGAGCCGCGCGAGGTGATGCACTTCGCGCTGCTGATCGGCTACGGCGCCAGCGCGGTGAATCCGTACCTGGCGCTGGAGACTTTGCAGGTGGGCCAGCAAGGTTGGCCGACGCGCGTCGATCCGGATACCGCCGTCGCCAATTTCATCAAAGCCATTAACAAGGGTTTGCTGAAGACCTTCTCCAAAATGGGCATTTCCACCCTGCAGAGCTATCGCGGGGCGCAGGTCTTCGAAGCCATCGGCTTGACCCGCCGGCTGGTGGATAAGTATTTCACCGGCACGGTGTCGCGCATCGAGGGCGTGGGTCTGGACGTGATCGCCGAAGAAGCCGTGCGCAAGCACCGTTTCGCCTTTCGCGCGCGCGGGGAATCGGAAACCGAGCTGGCCGTGGGCGGCAATTATCATTACCGCGCGCGCGGCGAGTATCACCTGGTCAACCCACAGACCATTGCGAAGCTGCAGCACGCCGTGCGGCAGGAAAACCCCGCGACGTTCCAGGAGTACACGGACCTGATCGACCGGCAGAACCGTCAACTGGTGACGTTGCGCGGATTGCTCGATATCAAAACGTCCAGCACGCCGATTCCGCTCGAGGAAGTGGAGCCCGCGGCTGCCATCGTGAAGCGCTTCGCCACCGGGGCCATGTCCTTCGGATCCATCTCGAAAGAAGCCCACGAAACGCTCGCCATCGCCATGAACCGCATCGGCGGCAAATCCAATACGGGCGAGGGCGGCGAAGACGAAGAGCGCTATCGCGACGACCGCCGCAGCGCCATCAAGCAGGTCGCTTCGGGCCGGTTCGGCGTGACCGCCGAGTACCTGGTCAACGCCGACGAGTTGCAGATCAAGATGGCGCAGGGCGCGAAACCGGGCGAGGGCGGCCAGCTTCCCGGTCACAAGGTGGACGAGACGATTGCGCGGGTGCGCCATTCGATACCGGGGGTGGGGCTGATTTCGCCGCCGCCGCACCACGACATCTATTCCATCGAGGACCTGGCGCAGCTCATCTATGACCTGAAAAACGTGAACCCGCGGGCGCGCATTTCGGTCAAGCTGGTGGCCGAGGTGGGCGTGGGCACGGTGGCCGCGGGCGTGGCCAAGGCGCACGCCGACGTGGTGCTGATTTCGGGCGACACCGGCGGCACCGGTGCATCGCCCTTGAGCTCCATCCGCCACGGCGGCATTCCGTGGGAGCTCGGCCTGGCCGAAACGCACCAGGTGCTGGTGTTGAACGATCTGCGCGGGCGCATTCGCGTGCAGACCGACGGCAAACTGCAGACCGGGCGCGACGTCGCGATTGCGGCGCTGCTGGGCGCCGAAGAGTTCGGCTTCGCCACCACCCCGCTCATCACCATGGGATGCATCATGATGCGCAAGTGCCATCTCAATACCTGCCCGGTGGGCATCGCCACGCAGGACCCGGTGCTGCGCGCCAAGTTCCAGGGCAAGCCGGAGCACGTCGTCAACTTCTTCTTCTTCCTGGCCGAGCAGGTGCGCGGCTACATGGCGCAGATGGGTTTCCGCACCTTCGATGAGATGATCGGCCGGGTGGATATGCTGGAGCCGCGCGAGGCCGTGGACCACTGGAAGGCCAAGGGGCTGGATCTTTCGGCCATCCTGTTCCGCCCGCAGGTTTCGTCGCGGATCGCGCGGCGGTGCGTCCAGGCGCAGGACCACGGTCTCGACCAGGCGCTCGATTACAAGCTCATCGATCACGCCTCCGAAGCACTCGAAAACGGGACGCCGATCCAGATCAAGCTGCCCATCCGCAACGTCCACCGCACCGTGGGCGCCATGCTGAGCGGCGAGATTGCGCGGCGCTACGGTTCGGCGGGCCTTCCCGACGATACCATTCGATTTGAGTTCAACGGCTCGGCCGGCCAGAGCTTCGGGGCGTTCCTGGCCAAGGGTGTCACCCTGGAGCTCGAAGGCGACGCCAACGACTATGTCGGCAAAGGCCTTTCCGGCGGAAGGCTGATCGTGTATCCGCCGCGCAATTCCACCTTCCTGCCGGAGGAGAACATCCTCATCGGCAATGTGGCGCTATACGGCGCCACGTCCGGCGAAGCGTTTTTCAATGGCTGCGCCGGGGAGCGGTTCGCGGTGCGTAACTCCGGCGCCACGGCGGTGGTGGAAGGGCTGGGCGACCACGGCTGCGAGTACATGACCAACGGCCTGGTGGTGGTGCTGGGCGCATGCGGGCGCAATTTCGCCGCCGGCATGAGCGGCGGCATCGCGTTCGTGCTCGATGCCGGGGGATCGTTCCGTTCGCGCCTCTCGGCGGGGGCGGCGGTGGACCTGGAAAAAGTCTCCGGCGGCGATGGCGCGCTGCTGCGCTCGCTCGTCGAACGCCACGTGGAGACCACCGGCAGCCCGCATGGCAAGCGGCTGCTGGAGAATTGGGACGAAATCGTGGGGCGGTTCGTCAAAGTGTTTCCGCGCGAATATAAGCGCGTGCTGCAAGCCAGAGAAGCCGCCCGTGAGGCCGAGGCCGCTCGCCCCATTTCCGTACCGGCGCCGCCCGTGCTGGTTCCGCAGGAGGTGGCGTGATGGGAAAGGTCACCGGCTTCCTGGAATATACCCGCGAAGTGGCGGCGCGGCGCGAGCCGGCCGAGCGCGTCCGCGACTGGTTCGAAATCTATCGGCCGTTTCCGGCCGAGAAAGTGAAAACCCAGGGCGCGCGCTGCATGGATTGCGGCGTTCCCTTCTGCCACACTGGATGCCCGCTCACCAACCTGATTCCGGATTGGAACGATATGGCTTTCCGCGGGCAGTGGCGCGAGGCGGCGCGCCAGTTGCACGCCACCAATAATTTTCCCGAGTTCACCGGCCGCCTGTGTCCGGCGCCCTGCGAGGCGGCCTGCGTGCTGGGCATCAATGAACCGGCAGTCACCATCAAGCTCATCGAAAAGAGCATCGCCGATCGCGCCTTCGAAGAGGGATACGTCAAGCCCGAACCGCCGGCCGCGCGCACTGGAAAGCGCGTGGCGGTGATCGGCTCCGGGCCGGCGGGACTGGCCGCGGCGCAGCAACTGGCCCGCGCCGGCCACGACGTCACCGTGCTCGAGAAGAACGACCGCATCGGCGGCCTGCTGCGCTACGGCATTCCCAATTTCAAAATGGAAAAGCACCTCATCGACCGGCGTCTGTTGCAGATGCGCGCCGAAGGGGTGAAGTTCCGCACCGGCGCCCACGTGGGGAAGAACGTCGCGGTGACGGATTTGCGCAAGGAATTCCACGCCCTGCTGCTGGCCGGCGGCGCGGAGCAGCCGCGCAACCTCAACGTGCCCGGCCGCGAGCTGCGCGGAATTCACTTCGCCATGGAGTTCTTGCCGCAGCAGAACCGGCGCAACGAAGGCGACACGATTCCCGCCGAAGAAGCCATTCTGGCCACCGGCAAGCGGGTGGTAATCGTCGGCGGCGGCGATACCGGCGCGGATTGCCTGGGCACCTGCCACCGCCAGGGCGCGCTCTCGGTCGACCAGTTCGAGTTGCTGCCAGAACCCCCTCTCGAGCGCGCTCCCACCACGCCCTGGCCGCTGTGGCCCATGCAACTGCGCGTCGAAAGCTCGCACGAAGAAGGCGGCCGCCGCAAGTGGGCCGTGTCGACCGTGAAATTCGGCGGTGACGCGCGCGGCAACGTACGCGAACTATACGCCATGGAAGTGGGCCCGCCGCCGCATTTCGAGCCCCGCCCCGGCGCCGAATTTACCCTGGAATGCGACCTGGTGCTGCTGGCCATGGGGTTCACCGGCCCGGTCAAAGGCGGTATGATCGACCAGCTCGGGGTGGCCCTCGACGCCCGCGGCAACCTCCAAACCGACGACAACTACATGACCTCGGTGCCCGGCGTATTCGCCGCCGGCGATATGCGGCGAGGCCAATCGCTGATCGTCTGGGCCATCGCCGAAGGCCGCAAAGCTGCCGCCGGCATGGACCAGTACCTGATGTGCGAAGCGCGGCTGGGGTAGCCTGGGGTAGCGATGCCGCTTGCGGCGGAAGCCTGAAATGCCTACGATGGAAGGAGGTTGAACTACATGACCAACGAACAGCTTTATCTGGCTGTGGGATTGCCCATCCTTGCGGTGGTGAGCAGCTTGGTCATTAGCCTCCTGCAGATCTCCGGTATAAGAGAAGACATAAGGGAAATCCGCGGCGATATTAAGCTTGTGACCGGCAAGGTGATCGAGACGGACAACCGCCTCACGCGGCTCGGGGAACGGCTGAGCCGCTAGCCCGAGCCATCGCTGAAGGCCGCAAAGCTGCCGCCGGCATGGACCAGTACCTGATGTGCGAAGCGAACTTTCGCGATATCTCAGGGTTACCAAGTTATGAAGCGGAATCTTTGCCTCTGTCTCGCGCTGCTATGTTTCCAGGCCGGCAGGGCCGCGGCGCAGTGCTCCTCCGCGCCGGCCAGCTTGAGTGCGACTTGCGGCCAGCTCCAGGGCTATCTGGATAGCTTCAACACCACCGTGAGCGCGGGATGGAACGGTGTGAAAACCCCGGTGGCTTTTGCCGCCGAGGCGACTACCGCCGACTGCAATCGCGGGCCGGCGACCTTGCTCGCCCCCGGCACCTTCGCGCAAGTATTGAGTCAACTGAACGCCTTTGCCTTGCTGGGCGTCCAATCCGTTACCACTTGTATTGGGTTCCCGATTCTCTATCACCTGGATCCGGCGCATTCCGGGCGGGGGTTTTGGTCGCAGTGCTGGGTTGACAGGGCGTTCGGCAGCTTCCTGACGTTTCGGGATAACCTAACTTTTGGTGAGGTAATCCCGAAA
>JBEKYD010000262.1:0-17612 GCA_049511335.1 Bryobacteraceae bacterium
TTGCCCTATCCTCCGCTCAGGTCCTTCCAGAGTGGACACCATCAACCTCGCCGTGCAATGATTTCTCATCGAACGGCGATTACCCCCTTAACTTCGTGTCTCACTCCAGGGGTTCACTTCAGCGATCGGTTCCAGCGTTTCCCCGCAAACAGACGGGGGAAAAGAGCGGGACGAGGGCGTCCCGCGCGGACCAGGGGGTCCGCCCTACTAACGATGCCGTGCTGGCTGCTTGCGAGAAGCCCGCCTCACAAGAAGAAGCCACGGCAGCCCCGGTGCCCGTCGCAACATTACAATGGAACCGTGCCAAACGCCAACGGTTTCATCCGCGATCTTTTGGAGAGGCTCGAGATTGAGCCGGTCAATTCGGGGGCCTGCTATGGCGCCTGGATTCCCGATTGCTCGGGCGGCGAACTGGACTCGGTGAATCCCGCCACGGGGGAAACGCTGGCTCGCGTGCGGATGGCCGGGGTGGGCGATTACGATTGCGTGGTGGAACGGGCGCGCGGGGCATTTGTCGAATGGCGAATGATGCCGGCGCCGAAGCGGGGCGAGATTGTGCGCGAGATCGGCAACGAGCTGCGCGCGCGCAAGGCGGACCTGGGCGCGCTGGTGACGCTCGAAATGGGCAAGATTCTGGCCGAGGGTCAGGGCGAAGTGCAGGAGATGATCGATATCGCGGATTTCGCGGTGGGGCTCTCGCGCCAGTTGTACGGGCTGACCATGACGAGCGAGCGTCCGGGCCACCGCATGTACGAACAATGGCATCCGTTGGGCGTGGTGGGCGTGATCAGCGCGTTCAATTTTCCGGTGGCGGTATGGTCGTGGAACGCTTTCATTGCGGCGGTGTGCGGCGATTGCGTGTTGTGGCGGCCGTCGTCCGAGACTCCGCTCACAGCGATCGCGGTGGAGAAGATCTGCAATCGGGTGACGGACCGGCATGGCCTCGCGGGTATTTTCAACCTGGCGATCGGGCCCAGCCGGACGGTGGGCGAGGCGCTGATCGGCGATGCGCGCATTCCACTGGTCAGCTTCACCGGATCGACGGAAGTGGGCCGGCATGTTTCCGAAACCGTGGCGCGGCGGCTGGGCAGGAGCATTCTGGAGCTGGGCGGCAACAACGGCGTCATTGTAATGAACGACGCCAATTTCGACCTGGCGCTGCGCGCGATCCTATTCGGCGCGGTGGGCACGGCGGGACAGCGCTGCACTACCACGCGCCGCGCGTTCCTTCAGCGCGCGATCGCGCCGCGCATGACCGAGGCGCTCATTAACGCGTACCGGCAGGCGCGCATTGGCGACCCAATGGACGCGAGCACACTGATGGGGCCGCTGGTGAACGGGCGCGCGGTGGACGACATGATGGACGGGATGCGCCGGATTCGGGAGCAGGGCGGCGAGATTTTGTGCGGCGGCGGGAAGATGACGGGCTGCTTCGTGGAGCCGACGCTGGTGCGCGCGCGGCCCGACATGCCGATTCTCAAAGAGGAGATCTTCGCGCCCATCCTTTACCTGGTGGAATTCGACAGCCTGGAAGAGGCGGTGCGCTGGCACAACGACGTGCCGCAGGGGCTCTCCTCGGCGATGTTTACTACCAGCCTGATCGCGGCGGAGACGTTCCTGAGCCACCGCGGCAGCGACTGCGGGATCGCCAACATCAATCTCGGCACCAGCGGGGCGGAAATCGGCGGAGCTTTCGGCGGGGAAAAGGACACGGGCGGCGGGCGGGAATCGGGCAGCGACGCGTGGAAGGCGTATATGCGGCGGCAGACCAACACCATCAACTGGTCGGAACAGTTGCCGCTGGCGCAAGGGATACGGTTTGAGGTGTAGTTACTACCGGCGGGTCTAAACCCGCCGGTTTTCGGGCGGTCGGACTTTAGCACCGGTGGCAGCTTCGATTGCGGATGTGGCGCGGCATTTGAGGCCGGAAACCAAGCGCCCCGATGAGTCGGGACGCGGCAGACTGAGAGTCCGCGCCACGTAGCTATAGCACGCCTTCGACGTGGGGGATCTCAGCGCTCGGCTGGCCGCCGCCTACGCTGATTGTCGCTTTCGCCTTCGGTAAGTCGCCGGGGTTCACCGTGAACTCCACTTCGCGGGTCTCGCCGGCGCGCAGGTGTACGCGCTCAAAGCCGCACAGGTCGCGGATCGCTTCGTCGGCGCCGCCAGCGATGTAGAACTCGACCACTTCGTCGCCGTCGCGGGCGGAATCGTTTTTCACGCTCACCTTGACGTGGCCGCCAGCGGCGTCACGCAGGGCCTCGAGGCCGGAGTAGTGAAACGTGGAGTAGCTCAGGCCGTAGCCGAAACCGTACAGCGGGTCGCCCTTGAAGTAGCGATAGGTCCGGCCATTCATGTTGTAGTCTTCGAACGGCGGCAATTGGTCCAGGCCGCGGTAGAACGTGACCGGCAAACGACCGGCGGGGTTGTTGGTTCCCGCCAGGGTTTCGGCGATGGCGGTTCCGCCCTCTTCGCCGCAATACCACGCTTCCAGAACGGCGGCGGCATGTTGGGCGGCATAGGTCACGGCCAAAGCGCTACCGCTGGTGAGCACCACCACCACCGGCTTGCCGGTAGCGGCGGCCGCTTCCACCAGCTTCTCCTGATTTTCGGGCAGTTCGATATCGGTGCGGTCGCCGCCCTTGAAACCGGGAATGTCCACGGGCATCTCTTCGCCTTCGAGGTTCGGATTCAAGCCCACGAACACCAGCGCCACGTCCGACGCCTTGACTGCTTCCACGGCTTCGGGCAGCAGGACATTGGCCGGCGGCAGCCACAGCAACTGCGCGCTGGCTTCGGCCGTGCGCGGCCGGAACTCGACGCGCAGCTTATAGGCGCGGCCGCTCTCCAGGAGCACGTGCGCCGGCGGCGGAATTCGCCGCGAGGCCACACCCGTGGCGCCGACTTCAGGCGAAGGCGGGGGCACCAGTTCTTTATCGTCCAGGAAGACGCGCATGTTTCCGCCCCGGCCGCCCCTTCCCGAGATGCCGTACTCGCCGGCGCCGGGCGCGCGCAGCGTGCCCGTCCAGCGAACCGAGCCGCGCCCCGGAACCGCCGCGCCGGGCATGGCTGCCTGTTGGTAGACACGCGGCTCCACGCGCTTCACCTTCGGTTGGCCCTGAAGATCGGGATTGTCGAAATATTCCGCCAGCAATCCATGCCCTTTGCCATCGGGCGGCGCCAGCGCCATCTCGGGCACCAGCGACAGCGTTTCGGCGGTGTAAGTCGCGCCGGGCGCAAAACGCACCTCGGCCTTGCCGGCAAACTGGTGCTCGATGCCTTCGAGCGGCGTGACCAGCTTCTTCGAGAACCCGTTGTAGTTGCCCATGGGCGCCACCGGGTCGTCGGCCGAGGGTCCCACCACGGCGATCTTTTTCACCGAAGCCGGCAGGGGCAGGGTCTGGTTCCGGTTTTTCAGCAGCACGATCGATTTGCGCGCCGCTTCGAGCGCGGTCCGGCGGTGCTCGGCCGAATCCACCTCGCTGTAAGGGATTTTCGAGAACGGCACGCGCTCGGGCGGGTCGAACATGCCCAGCTTGATGCGCGCCACGAACAGCCGCTCCAGCGACCGGTCGATCTCGGCTTCCGTGATTAGCCCCGCGTTCACCGCGTCCACCAGCGACTTGTATTCGGTGCCGCAGGTCAGGTCCGTGCCGGTCTTCACCGCGATGGCCGAACCGGCGGCCGCGGTGGGCTCATAATGGTGCGCCGTCTCATTGTAGATGTCACGGATGGCGCCGCAATCGCTGACTACGTAGCCCTGGAAACCCCACTGTCCGCGCAGCGTCTTTTCGAGCAGGTCCGGGTTGGCGCACGCCGGTTTGCCATCGACGCTGTTGTAGGAGCACATGATCGAATCCGCCTTGCCCTCCACCATGGCGGCGCGAAATGCGGGCAAGTAGGTGTGGTTCAAGTCGCGCTCGCTCGGGACCACGTCGAACCGGTGCCGGATCGGTTCCGGGCCGCTATGCACCGCGTAGTGCTTGGCGGTGGCGATTACTTTGAAGTAGCGCGGGTCGTCTCCCTGCATGCCGCGGACGAAAGCCACGGCCATGCGGGCGGTCAGGAACGGGTCCTCGCCGTAAGTCTCCTGCCCACGGCCCCAGCGCGGGTCGCGAAAGATATTGATGTTCGGGGACCAGAAGGTCAGCCCGTAATCGCGCGCGTGATTTCCCTCCCGCTGCGCCTGGTTGTACTTGGCGCGCGCTTCGGTGGAAATAATTTCGGCCACGCGGTGCATCAGCCCGGTATCCCAGGTAGCCGCCAGCCCGATGGCTTGCGGGAACACGGTGGCATCGCCCGCGCGCGCCACTCCATGCAGCGCCTCGTTCCACCAGCCGTAGGAAGGAATGCCCAGGCGCTCGATGGCCGGCGCCTGATCTTGCATTTGCAGCACCTTCTCCGCGAGGGTCATTTTCGACACCAGATCGGCCGCGCGTTTCTCCGGGGTAAGATCCGGGTTGCGATAGGCCGGAGAGTCCGTCGATTGACCGAACACCGTCAAGGCCGCAAGGGAGAGAATTGTGCAGCGAATCGTCATGTGCGTCAGAATATATCACGCGTCGCGAGGCGAAGCGCGGCAATGCGCGTAGAGTGCTTAACCGATCTGGGGATTTCGCAATTCAGGCGCGTGAACCGCTCCCTGACGGTCACGGCTCGGTTACGGGTGCTGTGCGTTTGCAGTCACTTACCGAGCCGCGACCGTTAGGGAGCGGTTGAGGGGAACGGATTTTCGAAGTGGGCTAAACACCCTCGCCGGGAGAGGGCCTGACAGACCACAAAAGACGATGGTTTGTCCCACCTTTGGAGCACCAGCGAAGGCGGTATCGGAAGCGCGCCCGAAGCACCTACAGTGGGCTACGTACCGCTCGCGCCCGCCGCACGGCCATCAACTCCATCGCGCGCTTCTCGGCGCCGTGCTTCACCAGGTCGAGAACGATCGAGTAGCGGTCGCCCCGGATCGCCGACTCCACGAATTCAAACGGCTTCCCATTGGGCAGAAAGGTCACCCGCTCCACCGCGAATACCGGTGAGCCCCGCCGAATTCCCAGCAGTTTGGCGGCGGAAGCGTCGGCGGCGGCGGCGAAGTAGGTCTCCTTCGCCCGCGCGGCAAACAGGTGATAGCGGCGTTGCAGAACGTCATAAAGGGATGCCTCATCCGCCAGTTCCAGTCCGGGCACGAGAGCGGCGGGGATGTGGGCCGTCTGAATTGTCATCGGCTCTCCCTCGGTGAGCCGCACGCGTTTCAGTACGAATACGAACGAATGATGCGGCAGCCCCAGCGCCTCCGCCGCGCGGCCGCCCGCCCGCTTCACCGACTGCGCCAGGATGCGCGAGGCGGCCACCAGGTTCTGGCGCCGCATCTCCTCCGTGAAGCTGGTGAGTTCGCGCGGGCCCTGTTCGAATTTGCGCCGGCAAACGAAGGTGCCCCGGCCGTGCTCGCGGCGGATGTAGCCCATATCCGCCAGTTCCTGAAGAGCCTGACGGACGGTGATTTTACTGACCCCAAAGAGTTCGGCCAACTCGGTTTCGGCGGGGATCCGCCCGCCAAGCGGCCATTTCCCCGCTTCGATCTCCGCCTTCAGAATTTGCTGGAGCTGATGGTAAAGCGCCATCGGCAGATCTTTGTCGAGCGGGCTTCCTATTGACATCCTCTGTTTAGAATGACATAATCTTCTGAACTTGCAAGATAGAGTTTTGGGTCTGAATTCGTAATGGAGGCTGTATGGGCCGTCTCGCGTCATTTCTGTTCCTGATCTCCGTGCTGGTATCCGCGTCACTGTTCGGACAGGAAACCAGCGCCGGAATTACCGGGCGAGTCACCGATTCCACCGGCAGCGCCGTCGTCGCCGCTTCCGTGAAGGCCAAGGACCTGGATCGGGGCACCGATTGGACCACCTCGACCAACGAGGATGGGATTTTCGCCTTTCCGCGCGTTCCCAACGGCAGATATTCGCTGACCGTGGAAGCCAAAGGCTTTAAGAGTTTCGTCAACCCCTCTCTCACGCTGGAAATCGACCAGCGCGCGCGCGTCGATGTCAGTCTGGAAGTCGGCGCACTCAGCGAAAGCATTGAGGTCACCGGCCAAGCCGCTCTGCTCCAGACCGACACCACCCAGGTCGGCTCCACGGTCGACACCAGCCAGATCGACCATACGCCGCTTATCAGCCGCAACCCGGTCGCCCTGTCGCTGCTCACCGCCGGCGTCACCAACCCGGATCCAACCAGCTTCAACAGCGGCCAGCGCTCCGCCGGCGGCGGCCGTCCCTATGTCAACGGTAACCGCGAGGAAGCCAACAACTTCCTGCTGGATGGCGTGGATAACAACTTCACTTCCGACGACCTGGTTTCCTATCAGCCCAACCCGGATGCGATCGAGGAGTTCAAACTGATCACCAACAACGCCTCCGCCGAATTCGGCAACTTCCAGGGCGGCATCATCAATACAGTGATCAAGTCCGGAACCAACCATTTCCACGGCGATGTGTTCGAGTATTTCCGCAACGACAAGCTGAACGCCAACAACTGGGGCAACAACTGGAGCGGAGTGTCGCGTCCCGCGCTGCGCTGGAACCAGTTCGGCGGCGTGGTCGGCGGCCGCATCGTCAAGGATAAGCTGTTTTTCTTCCTCGACGAGCAAAGCCTGCGCCGAGACACCCCGCCATCGGTTTCCTCCGCCACGCTGATGCCGATGGCTTGGCGCAGCGGCGACTTCTCCTCGCTGCTCGATACCACCCAAACCGCCGGCAAGGTCATCCAGCTTTACAATCCTTATTCGCTGAACACCAGCACCGGCCTGCGCGCTCCCTTCCCGAACAATCAGATCCCTACCAGCACGCTGGATCCGGCGGCGTACAAGCTGGTGAACGACACCCAATTCTATCCCGCGCCACAGTATGCCCGCTTCACCACTCCGAACTTCTACTACGGTTCCTGGAGCCAGTTATACAGCGATCAAGGCGACGTGAAGGTGGACTGGCGGCCGGAGGAAAAGGATTACATCACGACGCGGCTCTCCAAGGCCCGCCAGGACAATCCGGGCCTCAACACGATGCCGATTCTCTTCGGCAGCTTCAACACCTCGCCGTTCGCCAATGGCGTTCTCAACTGGACCCGCACCATCAGCCCCAAGATCGTCAACGAAGCGCGCGTGGGCGTCAACTTCGTGACGCTCAATAACGGCGGCGCGGATGAAGGCTTGGGGAACCTGGCGCAAACGGTGGGGATCAACAACGCCGGCACCGGGCTGCTGTACCTCGAGGGTTTCAATTATCTCACCGCCGTGGGCAGCGAGAACATCGGCACCCAGCAGGACTTCGCCAACACCACTTTCCATTACGCCGACAACCTGACCATTATCCGCGGCCGCCACATGATGAAGATGGGCGGCCAGTTACTGCGCGAACGGATGGACGTTTTCTATTCCGGCAATAACGGCCGCACCGGTTACATCAACTTCACCGGCCGTTTCACCGCCCAGAACGCCACCAGCCCGTCCGGAACGCAACTCGGCGAGGTCGATTTCATGCTGGGCCTGCCGGACGATTACGGACGCGGCCTGCAATCGGGCACGTGGGGCCAGCGCTCCAACGTCTGGGGCTTTTATTTCCAGGATGACTGGCGCGCGACGGACAGTCTGACGTTAAACCTCGGCCTGCGCTGGGAATACCGCTCACCGTGGGTTGAGGTGGAAAATCGTCAGGCGAATTTCGGCCAAGTCAGCGGCCAATTGTTACTGGCCGCGCCGCTGCCGGCCGGCCTGGCCGCGCCTCCGGGACCGGCGCCGCTGGTCGAAAGCGGAACTCCGGGCCTGTACAACTCCTACAAGAAGGATTTCCAGCCGCGCATCGGCTTCGCTTACACGCCGGATATGCTGAACAAGAAACTGGTCCTCCGCGGCGCCTACACCATTTCCTCGTACCTGGAGGGAACCGGAACCAACCTGCGCACGCCGCTGAATCCTCCCTTCGAGCAGGAGTTCGCGACGCTCTATAACACGCCGGCTTACACCCTGCCGGGCAGCACGCTCGACCAGGGCCTGTTCGGCTTGAACCCGAAGAACCCTTATGCCGGCGCCACCATTCGGCTCTGGGATCCGAACGTCCGCCCGGCCGAGGTCCAGCAGTGGAACTTGTCGACGGACCTCCAGGTGCCCGGCAACAACGTTTTGACCGTCGGCTACGTCGGCCAGCACGGGACCCACCTCATGGTTGCCATGCCCTATCTGCAAAATATCGTGACCAATGGGGTGGTTACGCAAGGCCCGTATCTTTCCGGCAATCCCGCCCTGCGCAGCGAGATCGCGCAGATTTCCGGCACCTCATCCATCGGCAGGCAGGGATACGATGCGCTCCAGGCCACTCTGCGCAAGCGCTTCAGCATGGGCCTGGAGTACCAGATCGCATTCACTTACTCGCACGGCATGTCGGATTCCATCGGTTATTATGGCGAGGGTGGCCAGGCGGGCAGCCAATCCGCGTACTGGCAGTATCTCTATTGCCAGTCCTGCGAAATGGGTCCGACTTACTTCGACAGTAAGTTCATGTTCGTCCCGTCCTTCACTTATCAGCTTCCCTTCGGCCGCAGCCGCCATTTCGGATCGGCCTGGAGCAAGCCCGTGGACGCAGTGATCGGCGGCTGGCAGCTCGGCGGCATTTACACCGCTCACACCGGCTACCCGCTCACCATCAAATACAACCAGGATACTTCCGGCACCGGCCAGCGCAGCTATCGCGTCAATGTTAACGGCGCGCCGAACGATCCGCGCCAGATCGGACCGGGCGCGGAGTGGCTGGACATCTCCCCGTATTCGGCGCCGCCCAAGGGAACCTACGGCGATATCGGCGTCGGCACCGATCGCAGCCCCGGCATGAGCCGCCTCGATCTTTCCCTCAGCAAGCAGTTCCATCTCACCGAGGCGAGATTCTTCGAGCTGCGCGGCGAAGCCTTCAATCTCTTCAATACGCCTATCTTCCTGAGCCCGGCATCGCAGACCATCACGTCTACCCTGTTCGGCCAGATCCGCAGCTCGGAAGGCGAACGCAACATGCAGATCGTCGCTAAGTTCTATTTCTAGTCAAGTTCGGTTTCTATCGGCAGCCGGCCTCCGCAAGGGGGCCGGTTTCTTTCGGCCTTTCGCCGGGGCCTCGCAGGTATTCCTGACCAGGCCCCGGCGGCATCAGTTCTTATAAATAAGCGATTACATCGATCTCCACAAGGGAATTGCCTGGAATGCCGCCGGCAGCGGCGATGGTGGTGCGCACCGGCGGTTCCGGCCCGAACTTGCCCAGGAACACCTCGTTCATTCCGGCATAATCTTTCAAGTCATTCAGAAACACGCTGCACTTGAGAACCTTTCCCATGGAGGATCCGACGCTCTCCAGTTGCTCCTTGATGGATTCGAGAACATGCTCGGTGTGAACTTTAATATCGCCCGCCTCGTGATAACCCACGCCGGCGATGAAAATCAAGTTTCCGTACGCCACGGTGCTACTGAACAGCGGCGTCTTCTCCGGCTTCTTCCCATTGCGGTAAATCACCCGCTTGACGGGCTTTTCTTGTGCTTTGCCGGCGGTTGCGGCCGCGGTTACGGCTACGGCGGCAGCGGCGCTCCGTCCGATAAACTTCCGTCGATTGGTCTCGCTCATGAATTCTCCTTTCACGATCCGATTGACTGCTGTGCACTATGAGTTATACACTACATCCCCGTGGAGAGAAGATTTTTCTTGCAGCTCGCGGCGGCCGCGCCGCTGGTTGGCGGACCGGGCGATCAGCCGTCCTATCGCGTGGTGACGCGGTTTCAGCCGGCGGCGAAACCTGGCATGCCGGGGCCGTATCCGGGGCGCGTGGTGCGAGTCCATGCGGAGCGCTCCATCGACCCGCAAACCGACGCCGTCAATCGCGAGGTGGTTCGGCAGATGCTCGCGGCGGGCATGCAATCGCTTACCGGCGAGCGCCGTCCCGCCGATGCCTGGGCCCGCTTCATCGCCCCGCAGGACGTGGTGGGGATCAAGGTCAATTGTTCCGGGGCGCCGCAAATCCGCTCCAGTCCGGAGGTGGTGGCGGGCATTGTCGAGAACGTGATGGCGGTGGGCGTGCCGGCCAAGCAGATTTACGTGTATGAACGTTTCGCGGACCAAATGCAAAGCGTGAACTATCCCTCCTACCTTCCGGCGGGGGTCAGCGTGGTGGCCGCCGAGGGAAAGCTTCAGCGGGGCACGGTTCTTGGCTACGACCCCCGCACGTACGTGGAAACCAGCTTTTTTGGAGAAGACGATACGCGGTCGAACCTGGTGCGGCTCATCTCCGACAGCCTCACCAAGATCATCGATGTTCCCAACGCCAAGGAGCACCAGGCATCGGGTGTCACGGGGTGCCTGAAGAACATTTCTTATGGCAATTTTTCCAACGTGGCCCGCTCGCACGAAAAAGAGAAGACATTCACCTATTCCTTCATCGGTACGCTCGCGGCCGTCGAACCGGTGCATTCGCGGGTGGTGCTCAATATCATGGACGGCCTAGCGGGCGTATGGCATGCCGGCCCGTTCAGCCAAAACCGGCGTTTCCGCTTCTATCCCAAGCAGCTCTGGTTCGGCACGGATCCGGTGGCCATGGATCACAAACTCATCGACCTGATCGAAGCCAAGCGCAAAGCCGAAGGCGCGATCTCCATTTTCGACCAATCCCGCGCGCATCTGGGCGACAATCGCGACCCCAACTTCAACCACTGGGCCTGGGCGTCTTCGATGCCGCCAAGATCAAGGTGCAGGAGATCGAGCTGTGATGCTGCTGATGCTGGCGGTTTTGCCCGGCCTGTTCTGGGAGGAGCCGCCGGATAGCGCGGCGGCGCTGCGGGAGGCGGGCATCGTCTCCGCGCGCGTTCCCCCGGCGCAGCTCGAAGCATGGAAGCAGGCCGGCCAGCTTTCGGTCGAGGCCGCCGATGTTCGCAACGCGGTGAAGGTGCCGCCGCCCGGGGTGCAGTACCGACCCAACGAAGCTTCCGCCACCCACTCGCCGTGGCTCATCGCCAGCGGCTGGCGATTCCTGCGGAATCCGCGGGGCAGCTTTCTGTACGACGCGCGCGGCGCGCAGGTCGCGCTGGCGGCGGCGGAAGCATTTTGTTTCGGCGCCAATGCGCTGGTTCGCGCCGACCGCGCCGGCCTGAAGCCATTCGCGGAGATGCTCGACTTTCTGCGCGGGCTGGGCGAAAACACCGGGCCCCCGGTGGCGGATATCGGCTTCATCGACGACGGTTCCGGCGCGGCCGGTGAAGTCATGAACTTGATGGTTCGCAACAACCTTCTGTTTCAGGTATTCGCGCGCCCGCCGCGCCCGGCCGACGCGCGCCTCAAGCTGATGGTGCAGCTCGGCTCCAGGGAGTTTCCGCTCGAAGACGCCAAGAATCCCGGCATGACGGCGCACGAAGTGCGGGCAAAACTAACCGACGAGAAACGCTCGATCCGAATCTACGGCAGCGCGGTGGTGGTGGCGCGTCTCACGGTATTGCCGGACGGCATCCGCGTTCATCTGCTGAATTACGCCGGCGGCGAACGAAAGGTGGACGGCCTTCGCGTGCGCGTCCTCGGGCAATATGCGAAGCATCGCCTGGCAGCGGCCGGCAGCCCGCAGGAAGAGCTGCTCGATTACACGGCGGAGGCGGACGCGACCGAGTTCACGCTGCCCGAACTGAAGACTTACGCAGTAGTCGATCTCTCACGGTGAAAGAACATGGGACACAGGCACGCATTGGTTATGCTCTTTTTGTTGTTTAGCCCGCTCTACGGGCAGCCGCGCTACGATCTGTTGCTCCAGGGCGGCCACGTCATCGACCCCGCCAACGGCATCAGCGCCACCCGCGACGTTGCCATTCAGGGCGGCAAGATCGCGGCCGTCGCGCCGCATCTCGACCCCAAAGACGCGCTGAAAACCGTAAACGCGGCCGGTCTATATGTAACGCCGGGCCTGGTGGATATCCACGTCCACGTGTACGCCGGCACCGGCGAGCGCAATTCCTACGCGGGCGACAACAGCCTTTATCCGGATGGCTACACCTTGCGCGTGGGCGTCACTACCGTGGCCGACGCGGGTTGCGCGGGATGGCGGAATTTCGAAGATTTCAAGCAGCGGATCATCGACCGTTCCCGGACGCGCGTGCTGGCGTTTCTGAACATCGTAGGCAACGGCATGCGCGGCGCGAAGTTCGAGGACGATTTGACGGACATGGACGCTGCCCCGGCGGCCGCCGTCGCCAAGAGCTACCCCGGCCTGATCGTCGGCTTCAAGACGGCCCACTATTCCGGTCCGGAGTGGACCCCGGTGGAGCATGCGGTCGAAGCGGGGAACATGGCCGGCATCCCCGTGATGGTGGATTTCGGAACCGATCATCCGGAACGGCCGCTGGCCGATCTGGTGACCAAGAAGCTGCGGCCCGGCGACATCTACACGCACTGCTATTCGGGGCTTCGCCACGAGCTGACCGATGCGGGCAAAGTGAATCCGGGAATGGTGGAAGGGCGCCAGCGCGGCGTGATTTTCGACGTAGGGCACGGGGGCGGCAGCTTCGCCTGGCGGATCGCCGTACCGGCCATTCGGCAGGGCTTCCTGCCCGATTCCATTTCCACCGATCTGCACATTGGCAGCATGAACGCCGGCATGAAGGACATGCTGAACCTGATGAGCAAATTCCTGGCGTTGGGCCTTTCGCTGGACGACGTGATCCTGCGCTCGACCTGGAATCCGGCCAAGGAAATCCACCACCAGGAACTGGGCAATCTTTCGGTGGGATCTCCGGCGGACGTCACGGTGTTGCGCCTCGAGACGGGCCGCTTCGGGTTCACCGACATGTACGGCGCGCGGATGGACGGCAATCGGAAGCTGACCTGCGAGCTGACCGTTCGCAACGGCAAAGTGGTTTACGATCTGAACGGCATTTCGCGGCCGGAGTGGACCACGCTGCCGCCCAACTACACCGCGGTGGGCGACCCCGCCTGGGACGCGCTCAATCCCAATCGAGCGGCGCGGGCGGCGGGCAAGCAGTAGCCCGCTGGTGGCTCCCAGACGGGTAAATGTGGCGCACGCACTCTTGCGTGCCGCGTCGGCACTCATGCCGACGCCCGCTGCCACAGAAGCGTCGAGTAGAGACTCGACGCGGCACGCACGAGTGCGTGCGCCACGGCGGCAGTTGAGGTTAATCTTGCGTGGCTCCTTGCGGAGCAGACCACAAACAAGGATGGCCTGCCCAGGTCTGTCCCACCGGTTCCGCTATCCGCGGCGGTTGCCGGAGTATGGGTGCCGGGTCGCGGTCCAGCGCGCCTCGCCATACTCGCCGAGCGCCACCGTGCCGGAGAGTTGGCCGCCTTCCAAGGTCCCGGAGAACTGAAACGAGACGCGGGTTCCCTCGGTTGCCAGCGAGCTCTGGAACCGAACGGTGTTGGCGGCCACCGTCCCGCTCAGATCGCCGGTGGCGAATTCGCCCTCGTGTGCGCCCACCAGCTTGGCGCCGTCCTGTTCGAAAACCAGCTTGTGACGGGCCAAGCCATAACCGAAGTCCAACTGCGCGTCCCAAATTCCAGCCACCGAAACCGCCGCCACATCCGGCGCGGCGTCGGGAGCGGCGATCTTCGGCGGCTTGGAGAGCAATGCAAAGAGCCGCTCCGCCACCACCTTCTCATCGCCCGGTTGCATCTGGTAAGGAACCACCGCGACATAGCTCGCCATGTTGCCGGGCCGGATGCCGCCGGCTCGCGCCAGGGCAATACGCGGCTCCGTATCGAGGGCGATCTTGCTCAGCTCCTGGCCGGTGATGCCGAGTTTGGCCCCATCCCAGCGCACGACGAGTTCGGGCGAGCGGTTGGAGAGGTCGGCGGAGGGTTGGTGGATCTCGGCGGTCACGCCATCGACGCGCGTCGCCGAAGCGGCGATGGCGTTGAGCCACGACTCCCATTGCGACCATTCGGCTTTGTGGTCGCGTCTGACCCACATCTCCACGGCCGCCAGCATGCCCATGATCTCCTCTTTACCCACCTTCAGGGAGCGTCCGAAGGCATGATGCGGCGCGCTGTTGATCCAGGCGGCCTGAAGGAAGCGCTTTTCGCCCAGCAGCAGACCGGCGGCCTGCGGGCCGCGAATGCACTTGCCCCCGCTGTAAGCTACCGCGGTGGCGCCGCGGTCCAGGTGGACGTTCGGTTTGAGGGTGAGGATCTCCGCCGCCGCATCCACCACTACGGGAACTTTTTTCGAGCGGGCCACCTGCGCGATCGCCCTGGTGCCGAGCGGCCCATCGTCGTGCGGGCCGGCCAGAATGTAGACCATGGCGGTGCGTTCGGTGAAGCTCGGTTCCAGCCCCGCGGGGTCGCGCACCACCACCAGCTTCACCCCCACCATGCGCGCGGCGTGATCGTAGACGTTGCGCGAGTAGGCCGGAATAACGACTTCGTCTTTGAGCCCGGCCAGGTCGGGAAGCCGCTGCATGCGCTCCGGGTTGCCGCCGGCGATGGCCGCGGCCGTGCAATTGGTGACGGCGGCGCAGCACCCGGCGGTGACAATGCCCCATTCGGCGCCGGTCAGTTCGGCCAGGCGCTGCCCTACGCCGTCCATCAACTCGTCCATGTGGACGAAGCTGCGCGACGCAATGTCCATGGCGCGCTTCACCTCGGCTAAAGTTTCCGAGCCGGTGATGATGGTGTACGTGCCGCGCGCGTTGATGAGCGGCCGCACGCCGATGGACCGGTACATGTCCGGACCGAGCTCGAGCGGCGCCGCCATTGCGCGCATGCTGCCACCGAATGCCTGCGCCGCGGCCAGCCACCCGCCGCGCCGGAACAGGTCGCGGCGGCTGAATCCGCCCCAGGGCTGTTTGACCTTTTGCCACCATGGATTCGTCATATTCACCTCGTATGCCGCCAGGTGCTATTTTACGCCCAAGGAGGTGCAATCCATGGATCGGCGGAATTTTCTGGGTAATGCGCTCGGCGCGAACGTGCTACTGGCGGGCGCGGGCACGGTGGCGGATCAATCGCCGGAGGCGGCCGGCGGCCCTGCCGCGGGAATCGTGGTCGAGAGGCCCGTAGCCGGCCATCCGCATGCGGGAAAGGTGCTGGCAGCCATCCAGCCACACGCGGACGATATCCCCCTGTTCGCCGCCGGCGCCGCCGCCAAGCTGATTGACGAGGGCTACACCGGCTACCTCATACGCGTCACCAACGACGACATGACCGGCCCGGGCAGCGTCGGCGATGGCGTCGCGGCCAACGAGAAGGACAACCAGGCGGTTGCCAAAGCGCTGGGCTGCCGCCAGGTGTTCGACCTCAATTACAACAATCACCGCATGGACGAAGTCTCGATGGGTGAACTGCGCGCCCGCTTCATCTTTCTCATTCGCCTTCTGAAAGTCGACACGGTAGTCTGCTACGACCCTTGGAGCAGCTACGAGGAAAATCCGGACCATTACGTCACCGCCCGCGCGGTGGAATCGGCCTGCTGGATGGCCGCCATGCGCAAAGACTATCCCGAGCATTTCGCGGCGGGGCTTGAGCCGCATGGCGTGCGGGAGAAATACTATTTTGCGCGTGGACCGCAACTGGTGAACCGGGTGGTGGATACGTCGGCCAGCATCGAAAAGAAAATCGATTGCCTGTGCGCCAACGAGGCGCAGGGCCCCGCGGGCGGCGCCGGCGCGCGTTGGAAAGCCCGGCTGGCCGCCGAAAATCTACGGCTGCCGCTGCTGGGCAATGACGATCGCACCGCGAACCGCGAATATATCCGCCGCTTCGTGCTCGATACGGATGCCGCGCTGGGCCGGCAATATGGCCTGGCTTTCGCGGAACAGTTTCACTACATCGGGCCGGCGGAATCGACCGTCGAGGACGAAATCAGAAAAAACGCAGTGCCGCTCAGATAGCGACTCAGGCGGCGGCTTGCGACAGAACTTCATGCAGGCGCCGGGCCACGATGGCGTCTTCACCGGGTTCGAGCATCCAGACGCCCACCACGATGGTGTTCTCGTCGGAGGGCAACCCTCCCTGGCGCACCCTGCCGGTGACCGGATTGAGCTCGATGCTGGGGCTCCTCCGGCGCAACTCCGTCATGACCGCGATGGGCGAAATCTTCACCCGCTGCTGGTCATAACGGACGAGCAGATGCGGAACGGCATTGGCGGCGACATCGGGGATGGCTGTGCTGCATTCCACGGTCGGAATGTCCTTGAGTTGAGCGGCGATTCGGTTGGCGCGGAGACGGAACTCTGCCTCCATCGCGGCGTCGGATTGCGCCAGGAACCAATCGAGCGCCGCCACCATGCCGACGATCTGTTCCTTGGCGACCTTCATGCCGCGCCCAATGGTGTCGGAGATGGGCGCATTGTTCAGCGCCGCCGCGGCGATGAGCTCTTTCTTTCCCAGCAGCAGACCGGCATTTTGGGGGCCCCGTATCCCCTTGCCGCCGGAGAAAGTTACCAGGTCGAATCCCATTTGCGTGTAGTTCCAGAGATTCGAAATCGGCGGCACGTCGGCGGCTGCATCGTTGAAGCACGGGACTCCATGGGCGTGGGCCACGCGGATCCAGTCCTCGCGGCCGATCCCGCCGCTCTCCGCGGCGTTGAAGAAATGCGCCATCACGGTGCGGTCGTTGAAGGCGGATTCGTACTGGGCGAGCGTTTCCACTTCGACGAAGCGGGCGCCGCAGTTGCGGATGGCGTGGTCGTAATCGTAGCGGTGCGCCTTCTGCACGATGACCTCGTTGCGGAGGCCGGCAAGATCGATGGGAATGTTGTGGATCGCCGCCCGGTTTGCCCGGGTCATGCAGGCGGCGGTTCCCAGCGTGAGGGCGCTGGCGGCGCCGTCGGTCACCAGCGCCGCTTCGCAGTGGAGCAGGCGGGCGATGTATTCGCCGGCTGCATTCTGCAGCTCCGACAGGCGTACCGGCGACTTTGCCGCGCGCGCCACGGCGGCCTGCACGGAGGGCGGCATAATGGAAGCCGTCAAAGCGGTATATGTGCCCGCCGCATTGATGATCTTGGTGACGCCGAGTTTCTGGTAATAATCCTCGCCCTGCGGCTCCGGGCGCGAATCCGCCGCCACCAGGGGCCGGGCGGCCATGGCGCTTCCCGCCAGCAGCCAGTTGCTCCAGCCTAAGAACGTTCGCCGTGTAGTTCGAAACAGGTCCATAAGGCTCCTTTTGGAAATACTCTACCGCGAACCGGGGCTGGCCGGAACGCCAAGCCTTTTCATTAAAGGCTAATGCCACTTCGTAGGGCGGGTCCCCACAGGCGTTAACTTAACGGATTGCGGACCAATCCGGCCTTAACAGGATTCGTTTCGACGTACGTTCGAATCCTCTCAAACTCCGGAGGCGGGCGTCGAGACGAGTCTCGACGCGGCACGCACGAGTGCGTGCGCCACGTTATACCGGGGAAGAGCCGGCCAGGGGGTCCGCCCTACTGCACATCCGGCGCAAGGCGCTATGCTGAACGCTCTGAATTAGGAGCTGAACTCATGTCGTCCCGAGCATATGGCACACGCATCGGCGCCGCTCTCGCGCTGGCGGTTTTTCTGAGTTGTCTCACCGCCGCTTCTGCTGAGGTCCGCGTCTGGCAGGGCACGCTCACGCTGCCGACC
>JBEKYD010000263.1:0-10679 GCA_049511335.1 Bryobacteraceae bacterium
GCCTCAAATAGGGTAATACAACAAGTGAACCGCAAGAGCGGTGACAAGTGGTGACTTTTCAGTAGGTTATCCGGAGGTGCGGGCTACGAATCTGGAGTTGGCAGTAAACTCCCGCTAGCTAGTGCTGCCAGTCAAGCTACGACTGACGATCAAAACCGCGGCGCCCCCGCCTCGGCCTCGATCAAGCCATTTCGGCGAGAACAGTCCAGCAACGAAACAGAACATCCCTGCCGGCCCTGAAGAAACGCACGAATGCTCCTCCACCGTTGAGCAACACTCCGCGCAGAGGCGTTCAGCTTCCAACGCGTGATTTTTGTATGATCAAAAACCAATGCTGGAGCTGCCCACGCCGCCGGCCTGTCAGGGCTTCCAGACCACCGTTTGCACGGAAAAGCCGGTGGGGCGGAGAACATCCAGCTTCACTTGTACCGGCCTGGCTTCGGCGAACTGCACTACCACGGAGGTCCGGCCGCCGGGTTCCAGATCGGGCAGGGCAGCTTCCCATCGCTCCACCGGGATATCGCCGAAGCCGTAAACCACGGCCCTCAGTTTGTATCCCCGCAAAGTGTACGCAGGCACCGTATTCCGCGACACCAGATTAACTTTGAGCTCGCCCGGTTTGCCGCTGACGTCGAAGCGTTCCAGCGGGCTGGATTCGGCCCGCAACTCGCCGTGGGAAGGTTTCTTTTCCCCATAAAGATCCACTACTCCATGGACGCGTTGTTTCATTACTCCCGTGCCGCGGTCGCCGACATGCGTCCGATAGTCGTTATAACAGAAGAAAATCAGTCCTCCGATGTAGTCCCGCTGCCGGAACACCTGGTCATGTCCACGCAACACGGAGATCCGCTTGCCGTCCCCCTCCGGGCGGTCCGGGGTGCAAGCGCAGTATCCGTATTCCGAGATGACCAGAGGCTTATCCGGAAACGCGGCATGAATCTGGTCCACATACCTTGCCAGATCGTCGACGGTTCCCTTCTGCCAGCTTTCGACATACTCATTGCACATGACGTAGTCCATGAGGCCGGCGACATCCTTCTCCGGGGTTTTGAACAACGAATGCGATGCGTAGGCGACCAGCCGCCGGGGATCGAGCTTCTTGGCTTCCTGGTACAGGCGCCTGGCAAACGCGTAGGCCGGAGGGTTTTGCCCGTCGATCTCGTTGCACACTCCCCAGGAGAAAATACACGGATGGTTGCGGTCCCTGCCGATCATTTCGCGGAGCTGCTCCAATCCGTTGTTCAGAATCTCCAGCGAAGGCTCGGCCGTGGGCTCGCGGAAAGTCCCGCTGCCCCAGGCCGGCACCTCGGTCTGGATCAGGATGCCGTGGCGGTCGCACCAGTCCAGCACGGCGCGATCCTGCGGCCAGTGCACCCTGGTGTAGACGCAGTTCAGCTCCTTCATGTCGGCGTGGTCGCGATCGATCCACTCGGCGGGTTCGGCCATCCCATACTCCGGATTGCTGCCGGCCATCCGTTCCACGCCCATGAGCCGCACGCGCTCGCCGTTGAGATAGAAGGCCGCGCCCCGAATTTCGATTTTGCGGATGCCGAAAGTCGTGTCCAGCACGTGCCCGCCGCCGATCTCCGCCGTGAAGCGATAGAGATTCGGACGATCGAAGTGCCAAAGCCGGGGCGCGCGCACCGTGCCCGGACGGAGCGGCACGGTTTTGGCTTCGCCCGGACCCAACTGGACCTCCGCCGCGCCGGTCATCGAAAGGACACGGTTGCCGGTCTCCAGGTCCGTGATCCGGTAGCCGATAGTGCCTTTCCATGGTCCATCGGACGCATTGCGAATCACGGCGCTGGCGCCCACGGTTGCCTGGCCGCCGCTATCGGGCTCGGCATCCACAGCCACTTGCTCCAGGAACACCATGGGAGTCACCAACAGGCGCACGGGCCGGTAGATGCCGCCGTCGTGCGCCCAGTCGCTGGACCGGCCGCGGGGCAGCATGGCATCGTTGAAGGAATTGTCAACCCTTACCGCCAGACTATTGGCTGCGCCGAAACGCAGGTGCCGGCCGATGTCGAGCACAAACGCCGTGTAGCCTTTGCCGATATGCCGGCCGGCCTCGCTGCCGTTCACCCACACTGTCGCGGTGTGAAAAACCGACTCAAATTCAATTCGAACCGCGCGATCCGACCATTCTGGCGGGACGTCGAAGCTACGGCGGTACCAGGCCAGGCCGCGATATTCGGCGTGGGCGGCCTCGACTTGCCATGTATGCGGCACCCGAACCTCTCGCCAATCGCTTGCCGCCGCGCGGGAACTGGACCAGCCACTCGATTCTCCCTTGGCATCCGGGTCCAGGCGGAACAGCCATAAACCGTTGAGCGAAGTCTGCGGATCTTCGACCTGCCCCGGCGTAACGGCCGGGGAAGCGGCGTCCAGACCAGAACCCGCCCATAGCGAACTGGCTGCGCCTGCCGAGAGAAGCTGCCGTCGTGTAAACATCGGCCCGCTCGTCCTCCATGACGTGAATGTACGCGTACCAGCAAATCACCGGGCGGAAACGGTGTCAACTTACTGGCCGGAGTCTGTGGGACAGGTGTTAGCGGCCCACAAAGCAGCAAGGCGCAAGCGACGAGCTGACTTGCTTTCTGTCTCTGGGTAGGTCTTCGCAGCGGAGAAGGTCGACCGGGGGGTCGACCGCAGACCTGGGAATAGGGGGTCCGCCCCACAAAATCGTCGCTGCGCGGAATCAAGGCTGGAATTGAGGGGTAGCGCAACGTCGAAGACGGCACTGTGGCCGGGCGCGTTATCATGGAACTCTCGCCCAGGAATTGGATCCATGCCCGACCATCTCACCATGATTCACGCCCTAGGGTTTGTGGAGAGGCATGGGTATGCTTTGCTGTTCTTGTGGGTGCTGGCGGAGCAAAGCGCGATTCCGATCCCCTCGGTCCCGCTGCTGCTGGCTGCCGGAGCGCTGATCCGCACCGGCCGGCTGCACATGCTGCTCGCTGCCGCCTGTTGTGTGATCGCCTCTTTGATCGCGGACACCGTCTGGTTTCAACTCGGGAGACGCCGTGGCCGGCAGGTCCTCCGTCTTCTGTGCCGCGTTTCCCTTGAGCCCGATTCCTGCGTACGGCAGACGGAGGACGCTTTCCTGAAATATGGGATGAACTGTCTTCTGGTCTCGAAGTTCATTCCCGGGCTAAACGCCGTCGCCGCTCCACTCGCAGGCGATTCCAAAGCCCCCTACTGGCGATTCCTGCTTTACGATGGCGCTGGCGCGTCGATCTGGAGTATTGCCTATTTTGCGCTTGGCTATCTCTTCAGCGAGCAGTTGGAGACGGTGCTCGCGTATGTCTCACGCTTGGGTTCGAATCTTCTTTTGCTGGTATTAGCTCTTTTCTTACTGTGGATTAGCTGGAAATTCCTTCAGCGGCGCCGTTTCCTTAAGCAGTTGGACGTAGCCCGAATCACAGCCGCGGAGTTGCGCGACCGGTTGAATGCCGGCGAAGAGCTTTTTATCGTCGACCTTCGCAGCAGGCTGTCCGAAAACCCGAACGCGATCCCAGGCGCCATCCGAATTTCCCCCGAAGAACTGGCCTCTCGCAGCCAAGAGATTCCACGAGACCGAGAGATCATTCTCTATTGCAGTTGACCGAACGAAGCTTCCAGCGCCCGTGTGGCGCTGCTCCTGAAACGGCGAGGAATTACTCGTGTGCGCCCCCTCCTGGGCGGCGCCGAGGCGTGGGAAGGGCTCGAGCGCCAGTCTGCAAACTGATTCCGGTGCTTTCCCGCGTGCCGTTTGTTTTGTGAGCCGTTCGAGCGCAGCCACGGCCTCTGGTTGGAATGTGATAGGCAAGAGCAGGCGCGGATGACCGTGCGGCTATTCGAACAGATCCTTCTGAAAGATACGCCTGCCGCCGAGCGAGGTCCACGCGCCCCAGAAGGTGAGCGCGAGAATTACGGCCACCGACAGCAGGGCACTACCGAAGAACCATTCGCCCGCGTGCGTGGTGATAGGCGCCTCCTGCGCGATGTTTCCCAGGAAGACTCCGACACAGCTCGCCAGGATTCCCCAGCGCAGCATCACCAACGCGATGACGCCGTAAATCACCAGGGACGCCCCGAAAGCGAGCCAGGAATTTCCACTGCCCAAGAAATTGATCAGTGAGAAGAGCAGCGCAAAGGCCGCCCCCGCGGCCCACTGACTGCGCAGCAGCGCACGCAGCAGAAAGATAAAGAAGACAAACAAGAGGGCGCTGCGGATGCCTTGCGGCACCCCGGCCAGAATCCCGCCAATGGCGCTACGCATTCCGTCGAGCGGCACGGTGGCGCTGAAGATGGGCTCCAAGTCCTTCCACTTGGGGAGATTGATCAGCACGTTCACTACGGCAAAGCTGACGCCCAGCGCCGCGCCGATCAGCACGTCGCGTCCCACGACCGGGTCGCGGAGACGCCCGCTCAGGGCACTGGTCCAGGAGATCAGGCACTGCGGCCACCGCCGGCGCACGTAAGGCTCTACCGCGAGGTAGACCATCCAGATGGCCACGCCGTAGAAGAGCGAGGTTGCCATCGCGACCAGCAACATTCCGAAGGCCGGAAGCACTCCCGCAAAATGCGCGCGCATGAGCCACATCCCCATCAGCACCGAGGAGAAGAAACATCCCAGGCGAAAGGCGCCGCGCCGGTCGCCTCTCCCTTTGAGAAAGTTGCGGCGCGCCAGCCAAGGTCCAGCCGTCAGGACCACCATCAGCAAGCAGACGAGCACAATGATTACCCCATTAGCGGCGTCCGGCGACGGCTCTCGCCAGGGCGATGTCCAAGGCCCCATCAGCATGAACGCCACCGGCTTGCCTTCGAGCGCCGCCGCTTCTACACGCAGCGGGCGCGCCGATCCCGGCCATGTGCCCGTCCAAGCGGCGCGCGTGTCCGACGTCGCCAGCCAGGTCCACAGCGGCTCGGCAGCCTGCAACTTTGAAGCATCCAGCCCGGCGGCGGCGAACAGCCTGCTCCAGTCGAGCGCCGGCGCGGGCTGTTTCCGGTTTTCGAGGCGCTGCCGGGGAACGGTCTCGAAGCGTATCAGCCGGCCACGATCATCCAGCACCACGTAGGTCATCCCGGCTTCGACCGGCGGCGGGTCGTCGCGGTCAAGCATTCCCGGCGTCAGCCAGTCGTCGTGGAAAGCGCCGGCGAACAAGTCCGAATCCGCCTGCCGGTACCAGAAGTGCAGCGGCGAGGGTTGCCCCGCCAGGATCTCGCTCCACTTCGGATGGGGCTTGTCGTGGGCGCTGGCATATTGGGTGAATTCGCTGTACCAGGAGAAGCCCGCGGCGCTGTCGGCGGGGGTGCCGTTGTAACCCAGGGTTGCGATTAAGTCGCGCGCTTTCTGCGCCAGGACCTCCGGCGAATACGGCGGCCGCATGCGCTCGAGCGCGCTGCGCTGGAGCGCCAACGACGCGCACACCGCGAGCACCACCAGGATTGCCGCCAGCAGCGAAAACGCCACGCGTGGCGAAAGTCCCTGTCCTTCGCCGGCTTCCGCCACCATTTCGGGCGACGGTGTTTCGCCGGCTGCCAGGGCCGCCGCCAGGCGGTCGCCGCCCGGTAGAGCCGCGGCCACCGCCAGCGCGGACGCTGGACGCAGGGAAGGCTTGGCCTGCAGGCAGCGTAGGATTACTTTTTCCACCAGCGGGTCGAGGTCCCTGACCAGCGTGGTGGGGCTGACCGGCGTACTCTCCGCGCGGGCCTGAACCAGCCCGGCCAGCGTGTCCGATGCGAACGGCAGCTTGCCGGTGAAGATTTCGTACAGCACCAGGCCGAGCGCGTAGATGTCGCTCTTGACGGTGACTTCGAGACCCGCCAGTTGCTCGGGCGCCATGTAAGCCGGCGTGCCGTTGCGCACTTCCGAGCCTTCGATTTCGCCCGCCAGACCGGCCAGCCCGAAATCCGTGAGCAGCACCTGGCCGCGGCCGTCCAGCATAATGTTGCTGGGTTTCAGGTCGCGATGCAGAACGCCCTTTTCGTGCGCGGCGGCCAGACCGGCGCACAGTTTTCGCGCGATTTCCAGCGCTTTATCGGACGGCAGCCGGCCGATGCGGCGCAGCAGCGAGCCCAGATCTTCCCCATCCACGTACTCCATGGAGAGCACGTACAAGCCTTCGATTTCCGTCAGGTCGTACACGCGGCAGACGTTGGGATGCGAGACCTGGCGCGCCGTGCGCACCTCGTTGCGGAATCGCGCGATGGCTTCGCCATTCCGCGAGAGACTCTCCGGCAGCAGCTTAAGGGCGACGGGCTGGTCGAGCTGCAGATCGTCGGCGCGGTACACTTCGCCCATCCCTCCCTTGCCGAGCAGCGCCACAATGCGGTAGCGCCCCGCCAGCAGGGCCCCCGGCGCGAATCGTCCTGCATGGACGCCGCGCGACGACGAGGACAGCCGCGAGGGCGCTTGCCCCGAGGACGAAGGATTCCGTCCCGGAGTTGTGGCTGAAGCCACGGTCCGTGTGGCCGACCCATCGCTCTCGACCTCGCTCTCGACCGGCGCGCCGCACGAAGGGCAGAAGCGATTCTGATCCACGATCTCGCCGCCGCACGCTCTACAAGCTGGCATGGCTCTTTCGCCTTATGATCGCACGGTGGCAGTCAGGCAGGCACCGGGAATGCTGGACTCAGACTTCATGCGCCAGGTTGCACCGGGATCAATCGACTGGACTGGTGCGGCATGGGCCGCCGCGAGCGTAGCTGGCAAAAGGAGCATCCCGGCTTTCGACCCACAGCGGTTCGGTTGTTTACTTCGAATGTAAAGGGCCTCCGACGACTCAAGACGATGATATCTTAAATCGACCTCGGGCAACATTTAGTACCCGGTTTCGGAAATTCAGTGACGTATTCCAGGGCAACCGCTCCTTGACAGTCGCGGCTCTGACCCGAGGCTGTTTCGCTAACTCGAGCGGGGACATCGGTAAGCTGGCAGGCCAGGCGTCGTTAAAGTGACGCTGCCGCTCGCTGGCACGGATAGGAAGCCCGGCTCGGCTTGGGAACCACCCTCACCAGAAACCAGATCAGGGAAGCCAGACCCGAACAAGCCAGGAACCAGCGCTTTCCCGATACCCCATTCCCGCGGAACGGACTGCCGCTACGCGGACACACTCGCATTTGTTTGTTCATGTCGGAAAGGTCTTTCCCACTTACAGCGACGTATGCGGCAACCGCTCCCTCAAGAGCCGAGAAAAAATGCTGTGAGCCACGGATGGACACGGATGCGCACGGATAACCTCTTACCTTCTCTTTATCCGTGTTCATCGGTGTTCATCCGTGGCTCTATTTCTTCACGCCACTTAGAACAGCAGCTTCAGGGCGAACTGAATATTCCGCGGCAGGCCCGCACTGCTGATTACTCCGAAGGTTGGCGAACCGAAGGCTGCCCCGGGAGCGGCAAACGCCGGAGTGTTGGTGAGGTTAAACATTTCGGCCCGGAACTGAAGCCGCATTCCTTCTCTCACGACAAAATCGCGGTGAATCGCCAGATCGAGGTCTTTCCGGCCGGGCGCGTGCACCACGTTTCTCCCCAGGTTGCCGTACGTATATAGGGTCTGCGAAGCAAAGGCCGCCGTATTAAACCATTCAGACGGGCTTTGAGTGAAACCGGTCGTGGGATCACCGATCGAATTGGGGCGATCGACGCCGCCGGTGTTGGAGCGGGCCGCCGAATTGGTGATGTCAAACGGGATACCCGTGGTCAGAACCACGATGGCGTTGATTCCCCAATCCTTCGCTAACATGGCCGCGAAGCCCTTCTTTCCTTTCGCGAAAGGCAACGCGTAGTCGCCGAGTAAGGTGAACCGGTGGCGTAGATCCAGATACGAGTTTCCCCGCTCGGCGACCGGGTTATTCCAGATGTTTTCCCCGCTTCCGGCGGCGGAGCCCGGTTCATTGTCGATGGCGTGGGAGTAAGTGTAAGTAGCCAGGACACTGAGCCCGTTCTGGAACCTACGTTCCAGGGTAGTCTGCAAGCCTTGGTACACCGTGTTGTACCAAGGGCCGCAAATGGCGATGGTAGAGGCGTTGGGGAACGCGGAGTAATACGGCCTTCTCTGCTGAACGGCTCCGGCCCCGGGAGGCGGCGTGTTGAATTGAGTTGCGCCATTGAAGAGATATTGCCGGCGTCCCAAATCTCCCACGTAAGCTAGCGTCAATACAAAGCTGTGCGTCAGCTCTCGCTGCAAGGCCAGGTTGTATTGCTGGACATAGGGCTGCCTTCCATAAGGAGATACGCCGATCAATCCGCCGGTCGGGTTGGCCGGATCCGTGGCTACGGGCGTCGGCAAACCATCCTGAAAACGGTTCAGCGGGGTCAGTACCGAGGCCGTCACGCTATATAGACTGACAAACGGCGGGTTGCGCATCGCCATGTTACTGGCGAGCATATTCGGCTCAAAGCTGATGCCATAGCCGCCGCGCAGCACGGTCCCCTTCGCAATCGTCGCTGCGAATCCAAAGCGAGGTGAAAAATCCCGATAGTCAGGGTTGACGCCGGCAGTATCCGAGATGCCGTTCTGGCCGGCGACGACGATTTTCGCTTGCGGCAGCAGAATATTGGAGATGCGATTGAACGGCTCGGTCATGGGGCTGTAGTAGTCCCACCGAAAGCCCATATTCAGGGTCAGCCAGTGCGTCGCCCGCCAATCGTCCTGAATAAAGGCATCCGTCTCCCAGTTCCTCAGTCCTGGAGAAACAAGGAACTTGCTGCGGGTGGTGGAGGCAGGATCTCCGAGCAGGAGGGACGCGACCGCGTTGCCGCTTCCGGATGTCGCTCCGGAGGGGTCGTTGGTGAGGTTGGCATCGAAATTGAATTGTCCCCTGGCAGTCGCGCTTTGAAAAACATCCGTCTGGCGGCGCCGCAGGTCGGCTCCGACCTTAATGCTGTGAGAGCCCCGGATGTAGCTGACGCTGCCGCTTTCTTGAAACGCATTGTCGAGCGTAAGTAGTGGAATATAGGTGTAGTCGCCCAGGTAGGTTAAACCGGAGGGCTCTATCAGGGAGAGGCCCGAACTGTCGGAGTCGATGTTGACCCCGCTAAGGCCAAGTTGTTGGGAATAGTTCTTGCCGTAATTAACCGGAAGAGAGTGGATCCAGTACCGGCTGAAACCGGACTTCAATTCCATTACCACCCGCGGCGAGAAGACGTGGGCGTAGTTCAACTCTGCGCTCTGCGCCCGTTGGCTGGCTGTCCCGGCGCGCCCCGGTGTCGCGTTGTCGCAAACCGGACTCATGCCATTGGAGGCTAGTGGGCAGCCGGGAGGAAGAACCGTAGGGGTGTTGTTCAAGGAGTAGCGGGCAAAGAGCGTGTCCAGTTCAGAGAACCTGTAATCCCCCCGCGCATCCATGGTGTCGTTGTTCTGCGATTTGTTCGGCTGGTAGGTAAAGTTGTTCGCCAACCCGCTTGCGATCGGCATCGGGTATAGGTTGATGAAGTTCACAGCGACCGGATCGAACCGGCTGGTAGGAATTTGATCGTTCGGAAACCGCGTGCGTGTGGATACGCCGGCAGCGTTGGTTACGGTACTGAGCGGATCGAAAATCGCATTCAGACCCGCGAAGTTCCCCTGCCGTTCCGGGCCAGTCGGCAAGCTACTGGTGTAGGTCTGCCCCTGGATCATGCGAAAGCCTTCGTAGTCGCCGAAGAAGAACAGCTTGTTCTTTTTGATCGGGCCGCCGATGCTGCCGCCGAACTGGTTCTGTTTGTATGGCGCCTTGGGCTGGCCCGTCTTATTGGCAAAAAAGGTATTCGCGTCGAGCTTGTCATTGCGGAGAAACTCGAACACCGAACCATGGTACTCGTTGGTCCCGGACTTGGTGACGAAGTTGATCACGCCTCCCGCCGTTCTTCCGAATTCAGCGGAGTAATTACTTGTCTCCACCTTCATTTCCTGCAGCGCGTCGACGGAAGGCTTTAAAATGACCGTGCCAATCGACCGCTCATTGTCGTCCAGGCCATCCACCAGGAAGTTGTTATTACTCGTAGGTTGGCCGTTCACCGTCACGGCCGAAGTCTGACGGCGGTCGTCAGGGCGGGTACCGCTCGGCAGCCCGCCTGGGTCTCCTTCGGCGGCTCCCGCGGTCAGTTGGGTGAGAACCACGAAGTTGCGCCCGTTCAGCGGAAGGTCCTGCATGGCATTGGTGTTGATCAGGTTACCGACCGAAGAGCTATCAGCCTGTAATGCTGGAGAGCTAGCTGTGACCTCGACCGACTGCTCTAAACCGCCGACATCGAGTTGCACGTCTTGCCGCAACCGGTCGCCAATGGCAAGCGTAACCTCCGGGACCATCCCTGTCTTGAAGCCAGGAGCAACCGCTTTAATGCTGTAGCGCCCAACCGGCAGCAGCGTGACCGTATAATTGCCAGCGTTATCGCTGGTAGCTGGGTAGTCCGCACCGGTAGCAAGGTTGTGGACCGTGATCTTCACACCCGGCAGCACGCCACCCGACGCGTCGCTGACCGTACCTAAAACATCGGCTGTGGTCTGCTGTGCCCACACCACAGTTCCAAAAAGCAGCAATAAGAAGCCGGCTCCCGCCAAACCAACACGACAACAATCGTGAAACCTGGATCCGGCGCATTCCGGGCGGGGGTTTTGGTCGCAGTGCTGGGTTGACAGGGCGTTCGGCAGCTTCCTGACGTTTCGGGATAACCTAACTTTTGGTGAGGTAATCCCGAAATGCGC
>JBEKYD010000264.1:0-10663 GCA_049511335.1 Bryobacteraceae bacterium
GGCGAATTCGACAATGCTCCCGCCCGATCCGCCTAGCGCCTGGTTGGAAGATAGGGCCACACCGGTCAATGACAGATTTCCCGCATTCACGAAGATCGCGCCGCCGAAGCCGCCGCCCCCTCCTCCAGCCGCGGTGCTTGCGTTCTCGCCGTCCCCGCCTTTCGCCAAGCCGTTCTGCAACGTCAGGTTCTCCAGCAAGAGATTGCCCCCGTTGACGAAAAAGATCCGCGAGGAGCTGTCCGCATCCACCGTCACACCCGTCCCGCCGTTGACGGTGAGATTCTGGGTGAGCTGAATATCCTGCTCTTGCGACACCACCACCCGCGCGAGGCCGCTCGCGAACGTAATCGTCCCGCCCATGCCGCAAGCCGCTACCTGCGAACGCAGCGATCCCGCCGAATTGTCGTCCAGAGCCGTGGTCACCTGACAGGCTCCGGTAGAACCGCTGGGATTGACATTCGACAGCGAAAACTCGGCAAAATCGCCGCTGGCAAGCGTAGCCGTCACGATGTAGCTGCCGGCTGTCGCAGTGGCCGCCGCGGTAACCGAAGCGCGGCCCGTCGAGTCGGTAGTGGCGACCGAACTGGAGAACGAGACCATCCCCGTCGGCACGGAGGCGAACGTCACCTGTGCCCCCTGTACGTACGTTCCCGTGTTGTCGATTACCGTAACCTGCAGCGGGAAGGAGAACGCCGTACCCGCGGGAGTGCTCTGCGGGTTGCCGGCGGTAGCGAAGATGCCGTGGGTCCAGGCCCAGGTGTCGCCGTAGGCGAGAATGCCGCCACTATTTCCTCCGAACAAGACCACCTGGCCGTGCCGCGCATCGTAGGCCATGGCGTCTGCGTTACGCGCGGGCGGGCTGGGCGCAGGGCTGGCGGGCGTCACGTTGGTCCAGTTGGCCCCATCCCACACCCACGTGTCGGACGTATAGCTGCTGCCGTTATTTCCGCTGAACAAGACCACCTGGCCGTGCGCCGCATCGTAGGCCATGGCGGCTCCTTCACGCGCGGACGGGCTGGAGGCAGGATTGCTGGGCGTCACGTTGGTCCAGTCGGTCCCATCCCACACCCAGGTGTCGGATGAAACGCCGGTGCCGGTATACCCGCCGAACAGGACCACCCGGCCGTGCCCCGCATCGTAGGCCATTGGGTAGTAGCCACGCGCGGCCGGGCTGTCGGTAGGGTTGCTGGGCGTCACGTTGGTCCAGTTGGACCCATTCCACACCCACGTGTCGGTCGGATAGCTGCTGCCGTTATATCCTCCGAACAGGACCACCTGGCCGTGCGCCGCATCGTAAGCCATGGCGTGTCCGGAGCGCGCGGCCGGGCTGTTGGCAGGGTTGGCGGGCGTCACGTTGGTCCAGTTGGTCCCATTCCACACCCACGTATCGGATAGATAGCCGCCGTTTCCCAATCCTCCGAACAAGACTACCTCGCCGTGCGCCGCATCGTAAGCCATGGCGGCTGCTTCACGCGCGGACGGGTTCGGGGCAGGGCTGCCAGGCGTCACGCTGGTCCAGCCGGTCCCATCCCACACCCACGTGTCGCCGAGATAGCTGCCGTTATATCCTCCGAACAGGACCGCCTGGCCGTGCGCCGCATCGTAAGCCATGGCTTGGCCGAAGCGCGCACCGGGGCTCTGCACCAGCGATTCCTGAATCCAATACGGCTGCGCCTGCGCCACCACCGCGCCCGCGCAAAACACCCCAACCAGCCAATACAAGCACCTCCGCATGAACCCTCCCGGCCTCCGAGGAAAATAAGTCCAGCCTAGCACGAACTTGATCCTGCCGAAGAAGCCTTCGGAGGCGACAAAAAGCGCAGGGACACTTCGACCCCTGACTCTCGAACAGTACCCCCGATGGCCCGCGCTAACAATAGAGCGTTTTTTGGAGAAGGTAATGCACCCAACGGGCTACTGAGACGGCAAGCGGCGCCTGTGGGGCGGGATGGTATCCTGCCGCCGATTGTCAATCGGCGTTGCGCCGGCCGCCGTGGAGCGGACTCTCAGTCTGCCACGCCGGGACTCATCCCGGCGCTTGTTTGGCGCAGTCAAGGCCTCTTCCCCCCACGGCAAATTTAGACTCCGGCCGGGTTTCCCTGCGACCGTCGCCAGGCAAAGCGGTCGGCCGGAATGAATGCAACCTTTTTCAGTCACAAACTTTCCAAATAATTTTTTAATCCCGCCGTTTCATCGCCCTACAGCCATTTCCGCCTCCTCCCCGGACCCCGGTTTTCCCCCCTCTCACGCTATCGTGGAACCGACAATGGAACCTATAAACCGCTCGCCTCTTTCTAATCAAATGGTCCAGGTCATCGACGCCCTGTCTAGCGGCGCCAACCTGGGCGAAGCCGCCGCCGCGGCCGGCGTCCACCGCAACACCATCGCCAACTGGCGCCGCAGTTCCCCCGAATTCCAACAGGCTTTGGCCCAAGCGCAGTCGGACCGCGACTTCCTGTTCCGCGAACGAGCCGCCGGCCTGGCCGATCTCGCCTTCACCTCTCTCCGCGAGATCCTCAGCGACCCCAAAGCCTCCCCCTCCGTCCGCCTCAAAGCCGCCACCTTCATCATCCAAACCGCCATGGGTACCCCCGCAAGGAAAGCCACAAAGCCCTTCCCCTTCAACGCTCCGCTGGACTCCGGTCTCGCCGCGGCTCCCTCACAGGTGGAAGAGAAACTCACCGGATCCGCACAAGAATGCACACCCGCGGCAAATCCGCAAAATATGCACAACCACGCACAAAAACAGGAACCCTACCGCCGCCTAGGACCCAAAATCGGCCGCAATGACCCGTGTCCCTGCGGCAGCGGCCAGAAATACAAGCGCTGCTGCCTCGGCAAATCTCAAACCGCCGCGGCCTGACAGAAGGGAACGTCTCGATGCTGTGAAAGGACCGTCTTCACGCGAAAAAAGCGCAGGCGTAAACGCCTACTTCCACTTGGATTCCAATGCATTGGCCGACATGGTGGAGTAGGCCTTCGGCCTGCTATTTGATTTTTCACGCGAGATCGGGAACGGCAAACTACGGTGCCGAATCTCCTGGCTTATGGACCTGCTACGGCCGTGCCGTCTTCCTGAAGCTGCCGCCGGAGCTGCGGCCGTTTACGTAACGGCTGGCGCATGCGTACCGTAGAGCTACGCCCGCTCCTGGTACGTCCCCTCGGCCGTATTCACTTTAATTTTTTCGCCTTCGGTGATGAACGCCGGCACCTGCACCACCAGCCCCGTCTCGAGCTTGGCCGGCTTGGTCACGTTCGATACCGTAGCGCCCTTCAGCCCGGGCTCGGTTTCCACCACCGTCAGATCGACCGTAGCCGGCAACTCTACGCTGATGGGTTTGCCTTCGTAGAATTCCACTACCACTCGCAACTGCGAAATCAGGTAATTGGTCGCGTCGCCCAGCAGGTCTTTCATCAAGTGCATCTGTTCGTAATTCTCGGTGTTCATGAAATAGTAGTATTCGCCGTCGTCGTACAAATACTCCATTTCATGCTCTTCCAGGGCGGCTTTCTCCACGCGGTCTTCGGAAGAGAAGCGGTGCTCTACCATGGTGCCGCTGCGCAGGTTGCGCATTTTCGCCTGGACAAAGCCGCGCAGATTGCCCGGCGTGCGGTGCGTGACGCTGAAAACGGAATACAAATCGTTGTTGAACTTGACCACCATCCCGGGGCGCAACTGTGTTGCTGAAATCATGAAACTCCCTTGAACAATTTGAGATTGAAACCTGTATTATAGCGTGCCGCGGCGGCCTCAAAACAGAACTCGAACTGCACTGGACATCCGCGAGGGAAATGGCATGCGAATCCAATCTGCTGAGCGCCGGAGTGCCGGCCGATGCCATTACCGCGCGTTCCCTGGGCGCCGTGCCGCGATAAACAAACCACTATTCCCTGTTACAGCCTCGAGCATTCGGTGGCACAGGCTTAGCCTGTGAATTCCTCTGAACCTCACTTACTCCTTACTCGCCGCCGTCCCGCCTGCTCCCTTCACGTACTTATCGAACCACGCGAACTTCTCCCATAGCACGTGCTCGATGGTCTCCTTGGCCCGATACCCGTGCGCCTCGAATGGCAAAAACACCAGGCGAACCGTGCCGCCGTTGCCGCGAATCGCTTCATACATACGCGCGGATTGAATGGGGAACGTACCGTCGTTGTCGTCGGCTTCTCCATGAATCAGTAAAATCGGGGCTTTGATTTTATCCGCGTACATAAACGGCGACATCTTCAAGTACACCTCGGGCGCCTGCCACAAAGTGCGCCGCTCGCTTTGGAAACCGAACGGCGTGAGGGTCCGATTGTGGGCTCCGCTTTCGGCAATTCCGGCCTTGAACAGATCGCAGTGCGCCAGCAGGTTGGCAGTCATGAAAGCTCCATAACTATGCCCGCCAACGCCCACCCGCGCCGGGTCGATCACGCCCATGGAAGCGGCTTTGTCGATGGCCGCTTTGGCGTCCTCCACGATCTGCTCGATGTAGGAATTATTCACCGAGTCCGGGTCGCTGCCCACCACCGGCATGGCGGCGTTATCGAGCACCGCATAGCCATCGAGCGCGAAGAATAACTGGGAGTAACCCGTCATCTCCGTAAACCGCTTGGTGGATCCGCTTACCTGGCTGGCGGTAGCCGCGTCGCTATATTCGTAAGGATAAGCCCAAACCACCGCCGGAAGTTTTTCCCCGGCCTTGTAATCGGGCGGCAGATAGAGGGTAAATGACAATTGCACGCCATCGGCGCGCTTGTAAGTCACTAACTCTTTATGGATGCCGCGAATGGATGGTTGCGGATCGCCAAACTTAGTAACCGCTGTCATGCCTCCCGAAGCCGTGCGGATGTAATAATTGGGCGGCTCGGCGGGGCTCTCGCGGCGCGTCAGGAACCGTTCGCCGCGATCGTCCAAAACAGCCTCGACCGTCTCATAATGCCCGGCATCGCAGTGAAACAGCCGCTGGCTCTCGAGAGTCTCGAGATTCAGGCGATCCAGAAACGGCCGGTCGCCTTCGGGCGAAGACCCGGTCCCGATCAAATAGATGGTCTCGCCGTCTTGGAGCATCGCCATCTGCCCGTTGGGCAGCGCGCGCTCCACCGGCCGTCCCGGATCTTTGTACCGGTCCTGATTGTTCCGGCTCCAGATCAGCCGGGCGGCCTTCTCGGGCTCGTTGAGATCGATCTTGAAGGTCCGCACCCAGCGCTTGGAGCGCTCGAAATCGCTCACCAGAGCCAGGCCGCCGGTGGCGCCCATCAGAATCCCCTGCGATCGCTGCTCGGTCTTGAAGATCTCCTTCACCGGCGCGGAGAACGGCGCGGCCAGCGCTACCACGCGGTCGCGGTACTGGGCCTTGGTTTTGGGGTTGCCTCCATCGAGCGCTTCCACCCAGATCAACGTGGCCGGCGCGCTGGGCCGCCACTCCACCCCTCGCGGACCCGGCAATACCCCATTGATCGGCACGTGGTCTTCCAGCGGAAGACTGGCGACTTGGTGGATCGGCTTGCCGGCGCGGTCCCATACCTCAATCTCCTTGGGGAAACTCTGCGCCGGATGCAGATAAGAAAACGGGCGATGAATGGCGGTAACCATCAGGTACTTTCCGTCGGGCGACACGCGCACGCCTTCAAAAATAGCCGCCTTGCCGATAGGCGCGGCCTTGCCCGAAGCCAGGTCGACGGTCGCGAGCTGCGAAGTCGCGTAGTATTCGAACAGGTCCTCGTCGTGCGGATTCTGCAGCATGTCTTCATGCGTGACCACCGGCTCGGCGCCCCCCAAGCTCTCCTGAACGTGCGGGCCGATCGGCGCCACGGGCTCGGCCGGCGCGGGCCCGCGATTCGGCTTGACCATTTCGACCAGCAGCGTTTTGCCGTCGGGCAGCCATTGCAAGTCGTTGCGCCCGCTCACTCCTCCGCGCCCGCCGCCGAAACCGCGCGAGGCCATTACCGCATTGATGGCCACGCCGGGAATTTTGTGCGCCCGCCCGGTCGCGGTTTCACCCACCCACAGCTCGATCCCACTATTGGTGGTGTTAGTGAATGCGAAGCGGCTGCCATCCGGACTCCATGCCGCGGCGCTCAGCTTTGCCCCGGGCGGCAGCGCCACCGGCATCTCGGTCCCCGCCGGCAGTTTCCACACCACCATCTTGCTCGAAAACACGGTGTTGTGCAGTCCGTTGGTTTGGGGGTTGATGCGCATGCCGGCGATGCGGAGCATGGGCTGGGACAGTTCGGCGATCGGTGGATAACGCACCAACTGCCCCGAAATCGCGTAGCCGCGCGTGGGGCTCACCGAAAGCGTGGGCGTGGACGGCGCGTTCAAAACATCCAGAACGGCCTTGGGCGGTTTCTGGTAAAGCTGGGCCGCGGCAAGCGAAACCACGGCGCCGATAACCGGCATCAAGCGAGTGGCGAATCTCATAAGTTTCGAGTATTGTAACCCGCCTCAGACAGGGCCAGACCTATCGTTTTTCTGGCCAAGCCGCAGCCTCCTCCCACGGCCGATATTCTTCTGTCCGCTGCGGATGAGCCCGATAACCACGCCGGTCCCGCTCCTCGAGTTCCGCCGCATGGAGCCGCCTCAAGTGCTCTTGAAGAGCTTCGCGAATCAGCGCGGATCGATTCACCTTTTGACGCTTGGCGGCAAAATCCGCGGCCCGGAGGAGCTTCGCGTCCAAAACAAGCTTTATGGTTTCCATTGTGGTCTCTATTCCATGGTATCCGCTGTTATTCTGAACCTCTATGTCCCTCCTGCAGGTCGCCCTCTTGGCCCTGATCCAAGGCCTGACGGAATTTCTGCCGGTCTCGAGCACGGCGCACCTCTACTGCGCCTCTCGCCTGTTCGGCTGGCAAAGGGAAAGCCTCGACCGGGACATCGTACTGCATCTCGGCACCCTGCTGGCCGTGCTGGTCTACTTTCGCGGTGAGTGGATCGAAGCCCTGCACAATATCGGCCTGCTCTGGCTGCTGGCCGCGGTCAGCATTCCCGTGGGCGTCACCGGCCTTCTATTGCAACGGCGGGTGGAACGCTCCTGGCGCAACCCGTTCGTCATCGGCGCCATGCTGGTGGCCATTGCGCTTTTCATGGGCTTTGCCGAAACCTACGGCCGCAAGGCCCGCGACCTTCGCTCCCTTCATTTTCCCGACGCCGTCGCCATTGGCATCGGCCAAACCATCGCCGTCATACCGGGCACGTCGCGCAGCGGCGTCACCATTGCCGCCGGCCTGCTGCGGCAACTCGATCGCGAATCGGCCGCCCGCTTGTCCTTTCTGCTCTCCACGCCCGTCGTCGCCGCGGCGGCGGCGAAAGCCCTCTACGACCGGCGCAAATCCGGGCGCCCGCCGGCGCAAGCAGCTCCGTTCCTGGTTGGCGTGCTGGTGAGCGCCGCCACCGGCTTTGCCGTCCTCGGCTGGTTCCTCAATTACCTGCGGCACGGCAGCCTGTGGCCGTTTGTTTACTACCGCGCAATTTTTGGCATAATAGTGTTTGCTCTGGCTTTCATCCGCCGGCCAGCGTGATGAAGCTGATTTCACCGACCCAACATCAACGCCTCAACGAGGTCACGGGCCTGCTGCTGCTCTCGCTGGGGCTGGTATGGCTTCTCAGCCTGGTTTCGTACCATGCCGAGGACCCGTCGTGGAATACCGCATCGGCGGCCCATCCGCTGAACCTGATCGGCTACCCCGGCGCCTACCTGGCCGATTTCTGTATCCAGCTCTTCGGCTGGGCGTCGTTCATGCTTCCGTTGCTGATCTTCCTGCTAGCCTGGCGATGGATCCGCTCCGAAGAGATCGAAGCGCCCAAGGTCAAAACCTTCGGCGCCACGTTGCTCGCCGTCAGCGCGTGCGCCGGCCTGGCGCTGCTGCCGCTCAAACCGTTCGGCGGCCACATTCGCGCCGGCGGCTTACTGGGCGCTATCTTCGCCGCTTGGCTGGTGGATACGCTCAACCTGGCCGGCGCCATTCTGGCCACCCTCACTACCATGGTAGTTGCGATTTACCTAGTTTCCACCTTCCAGCTTTCGAAGCTATCGGAGTGGCTGGCGCGGCCGTCCGCATGGCTGGACGCCCGCCGCGCCGGGTTCCGCGCCTGGCGCATGCGCATGACCGAGCGCTCCATTCTGCGCGCTGAAGCTCGCGCCCGCAAACGCATAGAGGCCGCGGCCAAATCCGAAACCGGCCGATCCCGGCGCAAGCTGGCCGCCCCCGCCGGGATCGAAGCCGTGGCCGACGCTCCGGCCTTCGCTACCGGCGAGGATATCGCCCCATGGGAGACCGGCCAGCAAGAGCCAGCACTCGACCCGCCGCCAGCCCAGACCGAACCCGAGCCCGAACCGATAGCGGAGATCCCCATCTGCCCCATCGAAGAGCCAGCCCAGGAACCTCTGGCCGAGCCCATTTCCTGGCGGCAGGAGCCTCCGCTGGAAGTGCGCCCGCTCCACTTCGACCCACCTTCCACCGAACTGCTCAACGAAGTGCCCGGCCGCAATCCCTATGACGAGCAGGAGCTCAAGGAAACCGCCGGCCGCATCAAGTCCAAGTTCGAAGAGTTCAACGTTTTCGGCAACGTGGTCCAGATCAATCCCGGCCCGGTGGTCACGACCTTCGAATTCAAACCCGAGGCCGGCGTGAAATATAGCCGCATCATCGCGCTCAACGAAGACCTCTGCCTGGGCCTCCAGGCCGAATCGATCCTGATCGAGCGCATTCCCGGAAAACCCACCGTCGGCATCGAGGTCCCCAACACCCGCCGCGAGCTGATCGCCTTGCGCCAGATGCTCGAATCCGAGGAATTCATCCAGTCGCACTCGCGGCTCACCATTCCGCTCGGCAAGGATATCAACGGGCGCATCAAGGTGGCGGCGCTTGAAACCATGCCGCACCTGCTCATCGCGGGATCGACCGGTTCGGGTAAGTCGGTCATGATCAACTCCATGATCATGTCGATCCTCTATAAGGCCACGCCCGACGACGTGCGCCTGATCCTGGTCGACCCCAAACGCGTCGAGCTCGGCATGTACGAGGGCGTCCCGCATCTGCTCACCCCCGTCATCACCGACCCGCGCAAAGCCACCAACGCCCTGCGCAATGCCGTGCTCGAAATGGAACGCCGCCTGCGCCTGTTGGCCGAATACGGCGCGCGCAATATCGAGCAGTTCAACAAGAAGATCCGCAAGCTGCAGGAAGAGCCCCGCGACTTGTTCGCCGAGCCCGAGGGCACCCAGGACGATCTGCGTCCCCTGCCCTACATTCTGATCCTGATCGACGAGTTGGCCGACCTGATGATGCTCGAAGGCAAGAACGTGGAAGAGAGCGTCACGCGCCTGGCGCAGATGGCCCGCGCCGTGGGCATGCACCTGGTGCTGGCCACACAAAGGCCCAGCGTGGACGTCATCACCGGCCTCATCAAGGCCAATTTCCCGGCCCGCATCAGCTTCCGCGTGGCCACCCGCGTCGATTCCCGCACCATCCTTGACGTGATGGGCGCCGAACACCTGCTGGGCCGGGGCGACATGCTCTTTCTCCCGCCCGGCTCCTCGCGCCTGGTGCGCGTGCACGGAGCGTTCGTCACCGAAACCGAAATCAACCGCGTGGTGGATTTCTGGAAACAGCAGGCCGCGCCCGAATACGACCAGTCTTTCCTGGTGGCGCCACCCAACGAAGAGCAACTTGACGAATCCGCCGACGCCATCGACGAGTCCCAGGACCCCATGTACGAAGAGGCCGTCCGCCTGGTGCTGCAAATCGGCAAAGCGTCCACTTCCACCTTGCAGCGGCACCTGCGCCTCGGCTACGGCCGCGCCGCCCGCATTCTCGATATGATGCAGCGCGACGGCATCATCGGGCCGCCCGACGGCAGCAAACCCCGCGAAGTGCTGAAGCGGCCGGATTGGCTTACGGAAGTAAGTAGTCAGTAATCAGTTATTAGTCGTCAGTTATCAGTTATCGGTCGCGAGAGCCCGTTGCATTGGCGGCTCCAGCTCTGCCCGATCGGCAAGGACTTCTACCCTCCGCCCACTGAAACCGCAAAAGCGAACGCCCAGGCGCTGGCCCAAAAGCATGGCTGGTTTTTCCACCAGATACCAAAAAATGCTTGCCAAGCCTAACGACCCGCCAAGGTATAAAGGCAAAATCTTGAGATTCACCGCGCCGTGAAAAATATAGATCAAACTGAAAAGCACCGTCACGTGAACCAAATACAGACTGTACGATATCTTCCCCAGGTATCGCACGGCAGGGTAATGTAATATCCGCTGGAACCGTTCCGAGCTCAAGGCCAGAGTTATGATCGTCACCGCTCCAATCGCGACACTCCACTGTTCCACTTGTCTGTCAAAAAGTAACGGCGTACCGAGAGAGTAGCTATGGTAAGGGTGAAAATAGAGCACAGCGGCCAAGATAAACAAACCGGCAACGGCGATGGCGGGCAGTCTCATAAATCGTTCGCGGGTAACTTCCCGGTATCTTGCAAGGACCGCTCCGAGGATGAAGAAGGCCGTATAGTGCAGTGTCTCGGCGTTCAGAAGCACCGTGATAGAGCCTTGGTCCAGACCGAAAAGGGGCTCTGCGCAGGAATCCGACAAACTACCCGAAAGGCTAGCTTTTCAGAGAAGGGGTTTGTGGCTAACCTGAGAGGATGAGGGAACACGAGTGGACGAGGGTTCTGGGATGGCCTGGA
>JBEKYD010000265.1:0-10628 GCA_049511335.1 Bryobacteraceae bacterium
CGGTATAAGCCCGGTAAGGGTAATCGCCGGCCCTTGCGTGGGCGACGTTCGTGACAATGCCGCCAAATAGATCTGCCGATCGGAGCGTGACTGCCACAACTCCGGATTAGGCCGGTTGATGACGCGATTGTCTGGAATTATCCACTGGCGATCGAAGGAGCGGAAGCCGTAACGTGTGGGGGCCATACAGCGACCGCTCTCCTCAGCAACAGATCTTCCGGGAGCGTCGTATCCAGGTAGGCCGTCCGTCAGAACGCGCCCGCTGTGGCGGTCACCGAGCCCTCCGTCGGCGAGGTGCGGGTGAAAGAGGGTTTCCTTTTTGTCCGCCGGCGCATCGACGAGGGCTTGCCAACGTTGTTCCAACGACTGCGGGTCCGGGGCGATGATCCACGTGCGGCCGGGCATTACGCCCGACCCGTTGTAGATGAAGAGGTCCTCCAGTTTGGGATAGGTCGCCCAGGCGCCGGCTGACGCCGGTAGGAACGGGGCACGCCAGTCGGATGGGCACTCAGCCCAGGTTCCTCTCAAACGCAAAGCCCCGAGAGCCTCGAACTTCTCCTGGCGGTGCCCCGTCGGCAGCGCATGAAACACGACTTTGGCAGGGCTATTCGGTCTGCTCTTGCTTGAACGCGAGGCCAAGACAATGCAGATAGGCTGCTGGACGCCTTGAAAGATGCGCGTGCTGACCTCGGGCTGATGGCCTTCCGGAGAGCAGTCGATTATCCAGATGTCGTCGCAAGTGCGCCGCAGATAGTCGCGCATCCTCTGGAACCCTGGCCCGTTCAGGAAGCCGGCCACGGTTATGAAACAAACAACGCCTGTATTGTGGGTCGAATGATGGTCGAAAACCTTCCATGTTGCCCATCGCCAGAAATACACATAAAGGTTCCGCAGATGCTTGGCGTGCGCGCCGATGCCCCACTCGGTTGGCGGCATCCAAGCCGCCAGCGCCGGCGCTCTTTTCTCATTCTTGCTGCCGTTCTCGATCCAGCCGCCTTGCCCCTTCGCTTTCTCCTTGTAGGGCGGATTGCCGACAACGACTGTGATCGGCTCCTCGCGCTTGATCTTGTTCGCCTCCTTTCGTGAGTTGGCGATGGGCGCCAGCATGCCGGGGATCCATCCCTCGTCGTCGTTCGGGTTGCCCAGCGTGTTCGTCACGAACATCCGCAACGGTGTCCTAGGTGGGCCGCCGGTCAGCTCGACCATCTCCGCATGCATGCGGAGTTGTGCAACGGCGAATGGCCCTAACTGCATTTCAAATCCAACCAAGCGCCTGATCGCGGAGTTGATGGCCCCTTTCACTGAGCCTGCGCCTTCGTCAACCTCAACGGTCTCCGCGATTTTTCTGAGTACGCCCAGCAGGAAAGTGCCCGTGCCCATCGCTGGATCGGCAACCGTTACCGACTCGGCCGCCAGTCCCAGGTGTTGACCGAACCTCGGGGACCTCAAAACCTCATCCACGAGGCCGACCATGGCCTTGACCACTTCGGGAGGCGTATAGTACGACCCAGTCTGCTTTCGGAGCTGGTTGTCGTATACCTCGAGAAAATCTTCATAGAAATACAACCACGCATCGGGGTTTCCTTTGCTGATCTTGGTCCAGTCAACCGCGTCCAGCACACGGGTAAGCGTGCCAAGGGCAGTCTTGAGCGTGGCCTGATTTTCCGCGTTATCAGTGAGCAGCCTAAGCGCGCCGCCAATGAGAGAGCTGGTCTGGCTCAGCATCATGCCTACTTGCTGAAGGCCCGTCGCGAGCTCGATGTTCTTGGCACGCGCCATGAGCAGCCCGAACGTCACCGCTTGGGAGTAGCCGTCGGCAAATTTCTCGTCCGTCGCCTCGGGAAAGAGCAGCTTTCGCCAGTCTGTCGCTAGCTCGGTGAGAGCCGGGCTTCTCAGGGCGAGCTGCTCCGTGACCTCGTCCCTGAGCAATCGGCAAAGGCGCGCCGTGGACTCGGCCAGCTCCTTCGCGCTTCGCGGCGGGACAGGTTGCCACTGGAGGAAACATTCAAATAGACCCAATAGCGCCGGGGGCGCCTCCAGCTTGTCGCCAGCGGTCTCGACGTCTCCAATTAGGGAGACGACCGCCTCCACCAGTTCGCCGTTCTGCCACAAGCTGAAGGCATTGCCGTCGCTGTACATGATATTCGGGAGGGCGCGCAACTTTTCCCACTGCTCCTTGTCGTGCGGGTCTTTGAACTTGCGCGGGTCTGCGCCTTTACCCGGAGCTTTCAGCTCAATGAATCCGGCCAGGGCGTTGTGGACGGCGACGGCGTAGTCGGGACGGGTTTTCAGGTCGCTGACTGACGATTCTCCGACCGCAGCCACGGTGCCCTGTGGGAAATGGCAAAGCTCCCCGAGTTCCCCGAGCAGATGCTCGAACGGCGCGCGGATTTGGTCTTCTGGCTGCCCCGTCGCGGCCGGATTGCTCAGCTTTGCCGCAGCTTTGGCGCCGAATGTGGCGATCGCTGACTCAAGGGTTATCTTCATTCGTCCAACTCCGCCTCCGGGCGATTCCCTCCGCGGAGTTCCTCCCCATTCGAGAATCAAGGAAGACAATGCTGCTCTTTCCAAAGGTAGTGTAGCGGGAATGCTGCGCCAGGGCCATAACGATGGCCTACGGCCATACTATTTCCCCTTCGGTTCTTCCCCCCTCCGATACCACACCGGAAATTCGATCGCGTAGTATCGCACCTCATGTTCGGGAGCATTGGGAAAAACCACGCGCGCCAGCAAGTGCACGGGGTGGCCCGGTTGGCATTCGGGGCGGATTCTGGCGACGGTGTATTTCGCCGATGCGCCGGTATGGTCGTAATCGCTCCAAGGGTCGGAGACGCGCACGCTCGTGTCGACGCAGGCATCGTTGGTGAACAACTCCGCGGCGCGAAACGCCGAACCATCGGGGATCAGAACCGCGAACGCTTCGCCCGGCGCGGCGTAGCCGTCGCCGTTGCCTTCGCCTAAGGTGAGGGCGGAATCGGCGGTGGCTTTCTGGAAGATATCCATGGCGCGGCCATCGGCGATGAGGAAATTCTTGAAAGGCTCCGCGGGTGGGAACAGCGGCAGTTCCAGCGCGCTGCGCTGATTGCCGCTGACGGCCTCGATATGGACCAGCGGCCGGGCCGGATCGCTCACTGAGACCGTCACTGGAACGGTGGCCGATTCGCCCGGCCCCAGCGCAAACAGGCGGCTCGCGGGAACGTCGAAGCGCACATCCGGATCGGGGCTCTGCCAGGAAATCGCTGCCGTCGCCGAACGCTGCGAAGCGAGGTTCGAAAACTTGACCTTCAGATGAACCGGCTGGGATGCAGTGGCCCAACTCGCGCCATCGATCTCATAGCCGGTTACCAGCGGCACGGCGGGCTCGCCAATGGCGACCTGCCAGGCGTCGCCATCGAGATCGAAGCTCAATCGGCCTTGCGCGTCCGCCTTGAGCGTGGCGCGCCGTACATTGCCGTCGCGCAGACGGAGATAGGCCACAGTGTGAGAGCTCGCTTGCACAAATGAGCGTGGAGGCGTAGTGACCGAAAGCTTCACTCCGGGAATCGTGGAACCGCCCGGCGCCCACTCCCGCACCGCGCAGCGAAAGCCGGCCGTGGAAGCATTTTCAATCATCGTGAATCCGGGCTGGCGGCGATCGGAAGTGACTTCCCAGCCCCAAACCGTGAAGTTCGGATAGACATCCGCGTGGGTGATGGCGTCGGGTTTTGGCAGCGGTTTGGCGAAGGCGCCAAGATGGAAATCCAGCGTCTTGGCCACCTCCGGGAATCCGTGCTCGGAATCGAACTCCTCGGTTTCGTGCGAGCCGGGGCCCAGCGACCAAATAGCGTTCAGGCGCCGGTGATAAAAACGGATGAAGTCGCGCTTGCCGGTGACCAGGCGGGTGCGAACGCCGCCGTAGTTATCGCGGAAATCGTCTAAGTTCGATTCGGCGGCGAAACCCTTGGGGCCGACCGCGTATTCGGCCGGTCCCATGAAACTGGAGGCGCTGCCGAACAGGTCGGGGTATTTCCCCGCGATCCAAAATGCCATGAAACCGCCGGCGGAGTAGCCCGTCACTCCGCGATGGTCGCGGTCGGGGATGGTCCGCAGAGTGTGGTCGAGGTGCTCGACGAGTTCGGGCAGGTAGAGCGGAAACTCGCCGACGGTCTCGATAGGACCGGTATCGGCCACGATTACGTCGTGGGCGCCCACGTAGGCCGCGATGGATCGGCCGTAATCGGCCTGCTCACTGGAGCGCTCGTAGCCGTGCAGCCAATAAATCACCGGGTAGCGTTTCTGCGAAGTCGCATAGGCCGGCGGCAGGTAGAGCCGGTAGGTGCGCATATCGCCCATCGCCTGGCTCGGGTGCGAAAGGTCTTGGGGCTGCACCGTTTGTTGTGACCGAAGGCAAATCGGCAGCACGAGGAGCGCGACAATCGAGGCCAAGGGCCTACTCCACGCGACCGGCCAGGAGGCCCGTCCCATTAGGAAATCCATAAATCACCTAAGTACGAAACGAAATGGAGCACAACCCATCCCGCCACTCAGAATACAACATGGGACAAGGCCGATCTCAATAAGTTCTTTGTTCCCAGCGAAAAGAACTCGTGAATGGTCTCCCGGACCAAAGCGGCCAAAGGGTAGCGGCTGCCGGCCGATCGAGATTTTGTCCCGCCCGCGCGTGAGAGTTAGCCGTTACGATGGATAAAGGATGGCAACGGCCAAAGTCGGGAGGCACTCGTACCGGACCCTCCGGCTGGATTCGTGGGAAGCCTTTCTCAAGTTGGTAACGCAGCCGCCGTATTCGTATTGGGCGTTTCGCGGCGAACGCGCCGAGCGCGGCCCGTTGTTCAGTTCGCTGTCCCGCTACCTGCGGGATTTCGGCATTGCCCGCGAGGCCTGGCCGTTACAGGAAGAGCGGATTCTGCGCATCTTCAAGCGCAAGGCGCACCAGTTTCTGCCCAAACCGCCGGAATGGGAAGACGATTTTCAATGGCTGGCGCTGATGCAGCACCACGGCGCTCCTACCCGCCTGCTCGATTTCACCTGGTCGCCATACGTGGCCGCATTTTTCGCCTTGGAACGTTCGCTTTCCGATGGCGTGGTCTGGGCCATCAACCCGGCGCGGATCGATAGCAGCCGGGCCCTCCGGCCGGTGCGGGCGGATCCGCGGGTGCACGAGAATTTCCGGCGCTACTTCCTGAAAGGCCGCCGCCGCTTCATCTGGATGGGCGAGCCGCACACCATGAACCGGCGCCTGATCGCGCAATCCGGCACGTTCGCCGTCCCCAGCGTGCTGGATGTGCCGGTGGAGCACATTCTGAGCGATACCGACCAGGAAAACATCCTGGCCAAGTTCGTATTGGCGGCGCCGGTCCGGGAAGTTGCCATGCGCGAGTTGTACCGCATGAATATTACCTTCGCCACGCTGTTTCCGGACATGGAGGGCCTGGCGCGTTCCATGGGCTACGAGCTGGAGTTCCACTGGGGATACAATCCGCGCACGATGGAAGAATATCGGGAGTGATGCCTGTTTTCAGGACTACGGCGGCATATGCGGACCCTCCTGCCGGTCCATGAGCTGCAGAAAAGATTCGGCTTCCTCGTAGCCGGGGCGGAGCTTCAGCGCCTGGCTGAAGTCGGCTCGGGCCCGCGCCGGATCGGGCTTGTAGAGCAAATGATACGCTCCCGCGAACAAGTGCGCTCTCGCATCGAGCGGCCGCATCGCGACGATCCGTTCGGCAATTTCGGCGGCTTCGTCGTACATGCCGAGCTGGTGATACTCGGCGGCGAGAAAGTCGAGCCGTGAGTCACAGCTCGGGTCGGCGGCGATCTCTTCCTGAAGGATCTCGATATACCAGCGATTCTTGCGGCGCCGTGCTTCCGGGTCCGTGGCAAAATTGTGATCGATGCGAATGGCGGCTTGGCGCAAGCGACCGCCTCCGGCGAGGATCGAGGCGTCTACGGTTTCATGGACGCGCCCGCGATACCGATACTGTGGCCGGTTGGGAAAAAGCCGGACGACGTAATCCGTGGCGGTAGTTGAGTCCGGGGAACGATTGTGGCGCTCCAGGAAATATCCCGCGTTTTCGCCGAGGGCGATGAGCCTCGCGATCTCGGGCGCGCTCGTCCGATCGAGAGTCTCATCCGCGTCGAGCGCCAGGATCCAGGGGCCGCTGGCGCGGGCGATGGCGCAATTGCGGGCGGCCGCAAAATCGGCGATCGAGAAATCGAGCGGAATCACTTCCGCCCCGTAGGCAGCCGCGATGGAAGGCGTGCGGTCGGTCGAACCGGTATCGACGACAATCAACTCACCGGCCAGGCCCCGCACAGAGTCCAGACACGCGGGGAGGTTGCGCTCTTCGTTCTTCACCATCATGCAGAGGCTGAGCGCATCGGCCGAATGCGGGGTTGCGGTTCCGCTCACAAGATGGATGGATCGGCGGCTGGAAGCATTTTCTTTAGGGCCATTCGACGCGATACCCTTGACGGCGGCTTCCAGACCGCGCCATACTGAATTGCACACGTGTGCTATATGGAGAAACTGCGGACGCCGTCATCCCGGCCGAGTTCCATCAAAGATATCGCGCGTCTGGCTCGCGTTTCCCATTCGACGGTCTCACGCGCGCTGAAAAGCAGTCCGCTCATTAACCCCGAGACTGCGGACCGGGTCAAGCGCATTGCCCGCGAAGTCGGGTACCGGCCCAGCGCCGTGGCGCGCGGCCTGGTGACCCGGCACACCATGATGATCGGCGTGGTGGTGACCTCGGTTTCCGATCCTTTTATCAGCGAAGTGGTGGGCGGTATCGAGGACACGGCCCGCCGCGCCGGCTACTCCGTCTATCTGGCCGAATCGGGCGCCGATCCGGAGCGCGAAACCGGCGTGGTGCGCTCCTTCGCCGAACGCCGCGTGGATGGGATTGTGGTAACCGCCTCGCGCGTGGGCGCCCTGTACACGCCGCTGCTGGAGGAAATGGGAGTTCCGATTGTGCTGGTGAACAATCAGCACCCGGGCGAGTTCGTGCACTCGGTAATCATCGAAAACGTAGTGGGCAGCAGGGTCGTGACGGACTACCTGATCGGTTTGGGCCATCGCAGGATCGGCTATCTGGCCGATCGCTTCGGCTATCAATCCAACACCGAGCGTTTCGCGGGATATCGCGAGGCGTTGGAACGCCGCGGTCTGCCGTTTCTTCCGGATCTGTTGGTGGAGGGGGACGGCAAAGCCGAAGGGGGGCTGGCCGGAGCCGAAGAGCTGCTCTCGCGCCCGGAGCCGCCCACGGCCATCGTCTGTTACAACGATATGACCGCCATGGGTGCCCTTCGTGCGGCCTACCGGCACGGCGTGCGCGTCCCGGCCGATCTTTCCGTAGTGGGCTTCGACGATCTGGCCATCGCCAGCTTTTTCTGCCCACCGCTCACCACCGTGCGCCAGCCCATGCGGCAGATGGGGTTGCTGGCCATGGAAACCTTGCTTTCGCTGTTGGCCAATCGCGGCGCCGGCGTCACCATGCGGGTGCCGGCCGAACTGGTGGTGCGCGAATCCACGGCGCCGCCGCCTAAGCCTCGGTGAAGCAATGCGGGCGATGCGATTGCGTGGTGCGGAATCCGCCCGTGGGGCAGACCATCGTTTTTTGTGGTCTGCCAGCCGAACGCGTTTTCGGAGACTTCCGGACCTGGTCGCGTGCCGCGTGGATGGCAGACCACGGAAAACGATGGTCTGCCCCACGATCGAATACCGCAGAAAGTGTGTGAGTAATGCCAACTAATCATTTGCTGGTTCGCCCCCAACCCGAAGGCCCGGTGCCGATCGACCTGGCGGCGGAAGAGATGGGATTCCAATATCTGAACTTTCACGTTCGCAAGTTGCCTGTAGGCCAGAGCTACGCTGCCTCCACGGACGGCCGCGAGCTGGGCATCGTGGCGCTCGGCGGCGTCTTCAGCGTAGCCTCGACGGCCGGCAACTGGAGCCGCATCGGCGGCCGCAAGACGGTGTTCGACGGGATGCCCTGGGCCCTTTATCTGCCCCTCGAAACTTCTTTCACCATCACCGCCGATACGGATTGCGACCTGGCGCTGTGCGATTGCCCCGCCACCGAGCGGCATCCGGCGCGGCTCATCCGGCCCGACGAGGTGCGCGTGGAAATCCGCGGCGGGGGCAACGCCACCCGCCAGATCAACCACTTTATGGGACCGGAATTCCCCGCCCACCGCCTGCTCATGTGCGAGGTGTATACGCCCAGCGGGAACTGGTCCAGCTATCCGCCACATAAACACGACGTGCATCGGCCGCCCGGCGAAGTGGACCTCGAAGAGATTTATTACTACCGGGTGAGCGATCCGCTAGGGTATGCCATTCAAAAGGTCTACACCAAGGACGGGCGTATCGACGAAACCCTTACCGTGCGCGACGGCGAGCTGGTGCTGGTGCCGGAAGGTTACCACCCGGTGGTGGCCGCCCACGGCTACGACGTGTATTACCTCAACGCATTGGCGGGCTCGGCGCGCTCCATGGCGGCGTCCGACGATCCGGATTACGCTTGGGTGCGCGAGACTTGGCGCGACCGGGATCCCCGCTTGCCGTTGGTCAAATAGCTGGAGCTCTTCCGAGGAAAACAAGTCATGAACACCCGTCGTTTAACCATGGCGCAGGCCCTCATCGGGTTCTTGCGCAACCAGTATGTAGAGCGGGATGGCCGCGAGAACCGTTTCTTCGCCGGCGCGTGGGGAATTTTCGGGCACGGCATCATCGCCGGCGTCGGCCAGGCCCTGCAACAGACTTCCGAATTCCCCTATTATCTCTGCCGCAACGAACAGGGCGCGGTCCACATCGCCACGGCTTTTGCCAAAGCCAGCAACCGCCTGCGCGCGTTCGTTTGCACTTCATCCATCGGTCCGGGCGCGACCAACATGATCACTGGCGCCGCTACGGCCACCATCAATCGCATCCCCGTGCTGCTTCTGCCCGGCGACCTGTTCGCGCGCCGCAACGTGGCGCCGGTGCTGCAACAGCTCGAAAGCGAGCACAGCCAGGATATCAGCGTCAACGACGCCTTCCGCCCCGTTTCCCGCTATTGGGACCGCATCAACCGTGCCGACCAACTGCCCTGCGCCGTGGTGGAAGCCATGCGCGTGCTGACTTCGCCATCCGAAACCGGCGCCGTTACGCTGGCGCTTCCGCAGGACGTGCAGGCCGAAGCCTGGGACTACCCGGAAGAAATGTTTCAGAAGCGGGTCTGGCGCATTCCCCGGCCCGAGCCCGAACCGGCCATGATTGCCCGCGCGGCCGATGCCATCCGCGCCGCCCGCCGCCCCTTGATCGTGTCCGGCGGCGGTGTGCTGTACAGCGAAGCGTGCGAAGCGCTGGCGCGTTTTTGCGAGAGCACCGGAATTCCGGTTGGCGAGACGCAGGCCGGCAAGGGCTCGTTGCGCTTCGACCATCCTCAGAACTTGGGCGCCATCGGCGTGACCGGGACGCCCGGCGCGAATATCGCCGCCCGTCAGGCCGACCTGGTGATCGCCATCGGCACGCGCCTCAGCGATTTCACCACCGCTTCCAAGACCGCATTCCAGAACCCGGATGTGCGGTTCGTCAATATCAACGTTGCCTCCATCGACGCCTATAAGCACGCGGCGCTGCCCGTGGCCGCGGATGCGCGTGCGGCGCTGGAGCGATTGGGCGAGGCTCTCCAGGGGTATCGCGTCGATGCCGAATATACCGAGTGGATTGCCTCCGCCAAACGCGAATGGGAAGCCGAGACCGACCGCATTTACGCGTTGCGGCACGGACCGCCCATCAGCCAGGGCGAAGTGGTGGGCATCGTGAACCGGGCCGTCCAGCCGGAAGATGTGCTGGTAAACGCGGCGGGAAGCCTGCCCGGCGATTTGCACAAGCTGTGGCGCACCTGCCGGCCCGGCGGCTACCACATGGAATACGGCTATTCCTGCATGGGCTACGAAATCGCCGGCGGACTGGGAATGAAAATGGCCAAGCCGGCGTCCGAGGTTTATGTGATGGTGGGCGACGCGTCGTTCCTCATGATGTTCTCGGAAATCGCCACCTCCGTGCAGGAGGGGCGCAAGCTGAATATCGTCGTCGTCGACAATCATGGCTTTTCGAGCATCGGCGGTCTGTCGCAATCCATCGGCTCGGGCGGTTTCGGAACCGACTACCGCTTGCGGCGCGAGGAATCGGGCGCGCTCGACGGCGCTTACGTCCCAGTGGATTTCGTGGCTTTGGCAGCGGGAATGGGCGCGCGCGCGGTCCGTGCCCGCACGCATGAGGAAGTGGCTGCCGCGGTGGAAGACATGCGGCGGCACGAGGGCACCACCGTGGTCGTAGTGGAGGTCGATAAGGAGATGCGCGTGCCGGGCTATGAAAGCTGGTGGGACGTGCAAATTTCGGAAGTGTCCGAGCTCGCTTCGATTCGCGAGGCCCGCGCGCGCTATGAAGAAGCCAGGGTGAAGGAAAGGAGGCACGAGGTCGCCTGCTCATACTGAACCAAGGTGGCACAGGCTTCAGCCGATGAAAGGCCTTTTCAGCCCCTGTCCCACTTGAGCAACACAGCCACAAAAGCGATCCAATATCATGCAACCAAATTCCGCACTTCAGGTAGGCAACGCCCCATGTTCTTGGGGGTCGCTGGAAT
>JBEKYD010000266.1:0-10591 GCA_049511335.1 Bryobacteraceae bacterium
CGCCGCCGCCGCCGCCGCCGCCACCGCCGCGGCCGCCGCCACCGCCGCCGCCGCCGGAAACACCCGAGCCCGCAACTCTGGTTACGAGCGGAATCGTGCTGGCGCTGTTAGCCGGTTCTGCCCTTCGCCGCCGAACTCAAAAGTCGTCGGCTATTAAGGACGAAAACCGGTAGACACGCCCGTGTAGAGGATGGCGCAGAGGTTCCAGCCCACCACCGCCGCGAACCAGTAGTTCAGAAAGACCACGACGCGGCCGCGCTTGTATCCGATCGCCGCCGATGCCAGGATGAGGGCAAAGAGTTTGGAGATCAACAGCGCCTCGACCACCCCCAGGCGCATTAGGCGGGAGATGAACATGCTGGCTTCGGAGGCGCCAAAACGCAAACCGATCAGCGTGGTCACCACGTCCAAAACTTGCAAGGAAAGAAACAGGCTGAAGGATGGAGCAGGAATTTCCCTGCGGAAGTTGGCGAACATTAGGATATGCGGGCCAAGCGCCCTACCACCGATTCTCGCCGTTGTTGCTAGTACCGATCTACCTTCCCTTTAGTTAGTTAGCCGGTAATCCCTCGTGGCGCGGGCCTGCTGCGTCGGCTTTCGATCTGACGTTTTTCCCCTTCTTTCGATCTCGCCCTATTTCCCGATTTCCGCCGCGAACACGTACGTCGGCCCAAACATGTTCGAACGGAAGATCACCCACTTCTGGTCCGGCGAGAAACTCACGTTCGGCTCCAGCCGATAATTGTGCTTGGACATGTTCACCAACCGCTCGGAGTGCAAAACCCCCGGACGCACGAATCCGGGCTCATCGATCCCGCCCTGGTTGGGAACCAGCTCGGGATGGAACAGGTAGATCCACTCTCCGTCTTTCGCATCGGCCACCTGCCCGGGATCGCCGCCATCGCCGCAGAATAACGTCCCGTCGCGATTCACATTGAAGTGGATCGACCATTCGTTCCGCTCCAGGTGGTACCAGGTTCGCGCGCCCGTGTCCACGTTGTACCCGGCCAGCCAGAAATCTTCCGCTCTGGGAGTCTGCAGATCGTACCACACTGTCTTCCCATCGTGGCTCCAGAATTCGTGCCCCGCGATTTCCATCGCCATGGTGCGAGTGTGGACCTTGGTCAAGTGCGACCCATCCGCACGAATCAGCCAGATCCGATCCACTTTGTGCCATGGACCTTCGTGGCAAAACATCAGCAGTTCCGGATCGGTAGGAGAGAACAGCAGGTGGTTCAGCCAGTCCGTGGAGCGCAGCAGGACCTTTACTTCGCCGCTGCGGATATCGAGCGTAAACAGCGCCATCGGCAAATGCGCCGCCAGCCGCTGTTCCATCATCTGGCCTTTGTTGCGCGGCTGATCGAGCGGGTGCGGCTGCGAACCGGCATCCGCGGCCGCCGCGCCGGGCGGCGGTTGGTTGTAGTCGCGGCCATTGCCCTCGATGTAGGTGCCGGCCAGCAGGGTCTCGTCGGCATTCACCGTGACCAGCGAACCGCGCGGCGGCGGCTGGCCGATCCTGCGCGAAACCCCGGTATCCACATCGGTAGCCCAAACCGCGCCGTCTTTGACGTAGTACACGTTCTGAGTCTGGTGTCCGGCCTCGACGATGCGCACGCGCCCTTCCACCACTGGCTTGCTGGTATGGGCGGCAAAGTCGTAGATGGAGATGCCATTCGGCGTGGTGTAGACCAGCTTCTTCCCGTCGGCCGTGTACCCGTTTTGGTTGAAGTAGAGACTGGCGCCGCCGGGCTCATCGGTAAGGCGAACCACGCGGTGGCCGGTATCCGGATCGATCCAGCTCTTAGGCGGCGCGCCGGCCGTAGCTGGCACGCTATGATCCTGCGCAAAGACAAAAGCCGCGCCGCCAAACGCGACGGCCAGGGCAAACCAACGCATTTTCATGGGAACAAGCATCATATTTAGCTTACCGCCGGCGCTACGGGTTATCGGGGTGCGCCGCCGCAGGGACGGGTCTCCGATCACATCACTTCTATAATTGCAATCCGCTTCATTTTAAAAGCCTTACTCCCCGGAGGCTCCGGCTTCCCGTGAGCCGCCGTGCTAGACCGGTCGAGTGCATGGCAGACCACATAAAACGATGGTCTGCCCGGGTCTGCCCCACCGGAGATGTCTGGTTTATGGCTTGGGGACGCCGGGGCGGCCGCCGGCGTGGATCGGTTCCTCGATGCGGCCGTTGGCGGGCGAAGCTGTGTTGGCCGTGGCCGCTCGCACCGTTACTGTCACCGGCGCGCTATCTTGCGCCATGCCCAGGGAGCGAACTTCTACTACCTGCGTTCCGGTGGGAAGGTTGGTGGGGACCTGAGCTTGAATCTGGCCGCTCGACGTGGAAATCAGCGGGATGGCGGTTTCGCCCATGGTGACGCACGAGCCGCCCAGCACCGTCGGCGCCGGTATGGTAGTGGCCGTCGCCGCGGTAGCCAGGTTGGAGCCTTTGATGGTAACGAACGATCCCCGCTGCAGGTTGCTCGATCCGTCGCTCGAATTCACCACGCTCGCGATCGCCGGTTGGGTGGACGTAGTCGCCGCCGTAAGGGGAATGACGCTCATGCCGGACAGCGTGATGGCGTAGGCCGTCGAGCCGGTCGCGTCCACCACCATCTGCCGCGCCGTGGTGTTGAAACGCGTGGTGCCGAAGACCTCGGAAATGGGGTTTTCGGCGGTCACTCCCACCAGCGTATCGTTGCCGGTGAGCACGTTCACTTTTTCCAGAATCGTGCGGGAATCGTCGCTGGTAGTGGAGTTGATGGCCGTGCGGATGGGTGTGGTCAGACGCAGAAAATAAGTATCGTCGATCGGAGCCACCGCCGCCACATTCCGGCCGGGCAGGCCATTGGTGGTGGTTGAGGACGGCGTGGCGGTGCCATAGATGGTGGTCAAAGAAGGATTCAGCACCAGGCCGTTGGCAAGGAAGTAAGTGCCTCCGGGCGATGCGGCTACCGCGCCGTAGTAACCTTGGATCGTCGAAAACAACAGCCGGCCGCTCTGATAAGTATCGGTGGTCGAGTTATACAGATACCCGTTGCCGTTGCCCGACAAGGTCAGAATATAGGAGTTATCCGGCGCGGCGATCATGTTATAAGCCGGTCCGGCGCCGCCCGAGTTGCCCATCGCCGTAGGCACCACGGTGCTCGTGGGCCGCGGCACCGCGGTGCCGTTCACCACTTCCCACTGCGAGCCGTCCGACATCACGAACTCCAGCCCGAACAGCCCCATCGCCAGCGTTCTGGGGTAGACCACGGAGCTGGTGCCATTGCGCGGGATGGGCGGGAACGTCACGCTGCCGGTTACCTGGAGCTGATTCAGATCCACGATGCTGATCAACTCCGAGCCGGTGTTACCGACGTAGAGAGTGCTCGAATCCGTCGAGAGCGCCATCTGGTGCGGCAACTGGCCCACAGGTATCGGCGCCAGGAAAGCTTGCTGGCCGATATCGAAGACTTCAATGCGGTTGTAGCCGGAGTTGGAAATGTAGACCCGGTTGTGGACGGCATCGTAGACGATATCCTGCAGCCCCTCGTTGCCGTTGGCGTTGGTGGTGCCACCGGAGCTGCTGTTGGGGGTGGCCGGTATCGGGTAGATGACGCCGCGCTGGTCGCTCAAGCGGTAGTTCATGTATACCCGCACGGTGTTCGGAACGTTGACCGCGTTGGAGGAAGTAAACGTGACGTTGAGCGCCGTGCCGCTATCGGTTCCGTAAGTCGGGGCTGTGCCCGTGCTGTACCAGAGATTGGTGCCGCCGTAGCGGGTCAGCCCGGTGCGGCCGGGGTCCATGGAGAACTTCACCGAGCTGGGCGCCACGCCGCTCGATAGGGCATAATCCAGCGCCGCCGTGGTGGGAGGAGAAATCGTATAGGTCAGGTTACCGCCGCCGGCGTTGGCCACCTGCAGGGTTCCGCTGGCCAATCCCCGGTTGCAATCGTCCATCGCCAAAAACACGTCGGTAGTGGCGGGCATCAGAATCGGATAGGTGTACAGATTACCCAGCGGCAGGTGGATCAAGCCGGAATCCGAAAGGCCCCAGGCCTGGGAACCGTCGGCGGTAATCACCATCTTGGCCACGATGCTCTCCGGCAGGTTGACTCCCAGGCCGATCGCGAGGTTCGAGGGATTGTTCACCAGCAGGGTCGAGGCGCTGGCGGGCGGCGTGGGAGTAGTAGAAGCGGCGGTATTGAAAACGCTGTAAAGGGTAGTGCCATCCGGCGAAAACACGCTTCCGCCCACGTTTTGGAGGGTGTTGACGGCGGAAGTGAAGGTGAACGGCGCATTGGCGCTGTTCTGCTGGGCCAGGATGGCGAGCGTGCCGATGTCGAACATGGTGAACCCGGCCATGAATTTCGAACCGTCCGGGGCCATTGCCAAGACGGTGGAAGCGCCCGCGATGGTGCGGTTGCGCAGCACCGCGCCCGATGCCACCTCATAGACGAAAAAGTAAGTGGTGGAACTGCTGGGAGTGATCCCGCCCACGATGTAATCGCCCTTAGGCGTGCGCAGCAGCTTGCTGGTGAAGGTGGTCTGCGGCCTGGTGGGCAGCGTGGGTGTGGGCAGCCCGGCGGGAGTGGAAGGCAGCGCCGGCACGATCACCGAACCGATGCTCTGGGTGACGGGATCGTAGAGCAGCAGTGTGCCTTGCGGCACGCCCGACACCACGCCGGTGCCCGCCGCGCTGATCAGCACGCGGCCATCCATGCCCACTTCCACGCCTTGTGGCGCCGACGAAAGCGATACCGTTTGGGTCACGCTCATCTGGTTCAGATTGATGACATTGAGGGTGGAGTTGCCGCTGCAGGTCACGTACAGCCACTGGTTGTCCATGGAGATGGCCGCGGCCAGGGGCGTTGTTCCCACGCCGATCGTATTCACTACTTGGCCGGTGGTGTAATCCAGAACGTAAACCGAGTTGGTGCCGTTATTGACCAGATAGAGATAGTGGCGCGACTCGTCCAATACGATATCCGAGGGCGTTCCCCCGGTCAGCTTGATGACGTCGCCGAAAGTGGCCGCCGTCCCCGTGGTCACCTGCGCCATGGCTTGGCGCGCAACCAGCGCCGCCAGTGCCAGCGATCCCCAAACCAAGACACGTTTCACCGATACTCGACCTTCCACACTGGGATGCCTTATGGTACAACGAACGCGGGCGAAAGTCCGGCATATCTTACATTTAGACTGTTAAAAGTACCGGCCTGCTATTCCAGCGGAACCTCGAAGAACAGCAATTCCTCACCGCTGGCGGCGTCCACCATACCGCTCACATATATGGTTGCGTCGCGCTGGATGCCGGTTCGGAAATAAAAGAACCCGTAGGCGGAGTTGCCGGCCGGAAGGGCTTGCGCGGCAAAGGCCCGTCCTTCGATTTCCCATTCGTCGAAAGGATTCTTCTTGCCTTTCGCCGGCCAGCCGAGCGGACCCGGAGTGGTGTTGGGGCGATGCGGCGGCACTGAATAGCGGACATCCTTGGCCGGGGTGGCTTCGGTGCGGTCGCCGTGCGGGCCGACGTACCAAACCTGCATGCTATCGAGCTTGATGGTTCGGCCGCTGTCGTTCCGGATAGCCACCAGAACCGGGAGTACGCCATGTTCGTACGGCACCAGCTTGCCGAAAGCGTCCTTAACTTTGTCGCCCGCGACATAGGGCTCAGCGCCGAGGGTTACCTTGTTGTTGGTTTGATGGTGGGCAAACTCGGCCGCGGCGGGCGCCTTGAAGGGAGTTTGCTTGTCCGCGGCGAGCCCCGCGGCTATACTCATAAAGAAAGCCAAACGTTTGAAAACAAAAGGCATCTATTTCCTCTACCGGGTACTTCAGGGGTTCGGCCTGCCCCTTATTTTAGTGTATTGGGCATGGCGGGGGCTCAGAAACCGGGCTTATTGGGCTTCCCTGCCGCAGCGCTTCGGATGCTTGCCACATTCATTTACTCAGACCGGGCACGGCGCGATCTGGTTGCACGCGGTTTCGGTGGGAGAAGTACTTGGCGCGCTCGAGTTGGTGCGGGGGCTTCGCGCCGCATTTCCCCGCACCCGGATTTTCGTTTCCACCGGCACGCTGGCGGGCCATGCCACGGCCCAAGCGAAACTGAAGGGCCTGGTGGACGGGATCTTCTTCGCTCCCATGGATTACGTTTTCGCCGTGCGGCGGGTACTGCGCTCGCTGCGGCCCTCGGTGGTGCTGGTGGTGGAGACGGAGATCTGGCCCAACCTATTCCGCGAGTGCAAACGGACGGGCGCCGGTCTGGCGGTCCTCAACGGGCGGATTTCGGACCGCGCCTTCCCCCGCTATCGGCGGTGGGCGTGGTTCTTCGGCGCAGTTTGGGAGGCTGTGGACCAAATCCAGGCACAGAGCGAGGAAATGCGAGAGCGTTTTCTGACGCTGGGCGCGCCGCCGGACCGGGTTGAAGTTGGCGGCAATTTTAAGTACGACTTCGCCGCCAGCGCGGCCGCGGCCGATTCGCCAGTCAGGCGTTGGCTCGCCGCCCGGCAACCGGCAGCCGTCTGGGTTGCCGCCAGCACCATGCCCGGCGCCGACGCGGACGACGTGGACGAAGACCAGTGCGTGGTGGAAAGCTGGCTCCGGTTGGCCGCGCGCCATCCCCATCTGGTTTTGATCTGGGCGCCCCGCAAACCCGAGCGGTTCGACCTTGCGGCCCAGAGATTGGAAGCTGCGGGAGTGAGCTATGAACGCCGTTCCCGGTTGACCGCGGAAAGCGGCGACAGCGCTCGCGTTTTGCTGCTCGACACGATTGGGGAACTGAGCGGGCTATTTGACGCCGCGGACGTGGTTTTCATGGGCGGCACGCTGGCGCGGCGCGGCGGGCACAATATTCTGGAGCCGGCGTTGTTCGCGAAGCCGGTGATTGTGGGGCCGCACATGGAAAACTTCACCGCCATCGCCGAGGATTTTCGCCAGGCCGGAGCGGTGGTCGAAATCTCCGGGCCGACGGAGCTGGCCGAGGCCGTGTCGGAGCTGCTGGCGGACGCGGGGCGCCGCGGCGAACTCGGGCGGCGCGCACTGGCGACAGCCGAAGCCCGCCGCGGCGCCACCGCGCGTGCTTTGGCTGAAGTTCGCGCGCTCTACGATAGCCATCTGCCGGTATACCGGCCGGCTTGGCCGTGGTATCCGCTGGCGCGTGTGTTGGCCGGCGTATGGACGATCGGTTCCCGGCGGCGGCAGCAACGGCAGCAGCGCGCCGCCCGAAGTCTGCCGGTACCGGTGATCTCGGTAGGCAATCTCACCATGGGCGGCACGGGCAAGACTCCCTGCGTGCTGCGGCTGGCAGCAAGCCTGAAAGAGCGCGGGCACGCACCCGGCATCCTCACGCGCGGCTATGGGCGGGTTTCCCCCGAACCGATTTCCGTGCTGGAAGCCGGCGCCCAGGCGCGGTCTCTCGAGACCGGCGACGAGCCGCAAATTTTTCTACGCTCGGGCCTGGCCCCGGTAGGGATCGGCGCCGACCGGTTTCGCGCCGGCCAGCTTCTGCTGGCCCGCTTTCCTTGGGTGGACACGATCCTGCTGGACGACGGGTTCCAGCACCGCAAGCTGGAACGAGCGGTGAACCTGGTGCTGGTGGATGCGCTCGATCCGTTCGGCGGGGGCAACGTGTTTCCGCTTGGCCGTTTGCGGGAGCCTCTGGACGCCCTGGCGCGGGCGGACATTTTCGTGATCACGCGGACCGAGCTTTCCGACGCCGTCCCCCCGCTGGAACGGGCGATTCGGGCGCACAACGCGGGCGCCCCGATCTTTCACGCGGTGACGCGCCCGCACGGCTGGGTGGAAGCGGCCAGCGGACGCGAATACAGTCCGGCCAGCGCACCGCTCGATGGCGCGGCGGCGTTCTGCGGCCTGGGCAATCCGCGGTCGTTCCGCAAGACCCTGAATGCGTTGGGCGTCCAACCGCTGGATTGGGTCCGTTTTCCCGACCATCATCACTATCGTCCGGCCGAACTCAAGCTCCTGAGCCGCTCGCTCCGGGACGCCGGCGCGCGCGTTTTGGTGACCACGGAGAAAGATGCCATCAACCTGTGCGAAGGCTTCGCCGATCTGCTGGCGCCGCTGCCATTGTTTTATCTGAAGATCGGGCTCGAAATCGCCCGCGAAGACGAGCTGCTGGAAGAGATCGAACGGCGAAGCGTCCGCGCGACCGAGGCGGGAGGGCGGTAGGGGCTGAGAGCGCTTGGCTTCGTTCCAAGTGACGGTCGGTCCAGATATTAGGAAACACAAAAATATGGTTGATGCGAACATAAATGGCGATTCCGGCGAGCATGATTTGCCGCTGCACACTCAGCTCTACCTTGCCATCGGCATTCCCACCATCGCCCTCGTACTGGGCATGATTGGCAACGGCTTCCTCTTCAACGCCCTCTCGGCCAGGATGAGTTCGATGGAAAATCGTATAGTCGCTCTGGAGAACCGGATTCTCACCAGTTCGACGATCCGCCGCGCCAGGTGGTCGGAGTGGTGGGAGACGTTCACGACATCGGGCTGGACCGGGCCAACGTGGGAGTGATGTACGTCCCGGAGAGCCAGGTTCCGGAGGGGCTCGGAAAGTTGCTGTACGGCCTTATCCCGATGGGCTGGGCGATTCGCACGGAGCGAGATCCCATGGCCATACGCGCCGAGGTGGAGCGCGAGGTGCGCGGGGTGGACGGGCAGATGGCCACGGCGCACGTGCGCACGATGGACCGGATGGTGGCCTCGTCGCTGGCGCGGCAGAATTTCAATATGCTGCTGCTGACGGTGTTTGGCGCGATCGCGCTGCTGCTGGCGGCGATCGGGATCTACGGCCTGATGTCGTATTCGGTGGAGCAGCGGATGCAGGAAATCGGAATCCGGGTGGCGCTGGGAGCGGGGCGAGGCGAGGTGGTGAGGCTGATTGTCGGGCAGGGAATGAAACTGACCGGGATCGGGGTGGTGCTGGGGCTGGGAGCGGCATGGGCGGTAACGCGTTTCCTGAAGGCGCTGTTATTCGGGGTGAAGGCCGACGACCCGATGACCTTCGCGATCGTGGCCGTAGTGGTGACCGCAGTAGCGGCAATCGCCTGTTGGGCGCCGGCGCGAAGGGCGGCAGCGGTGGCGCCGGTGGAGGCGATTCGGCATACGTGAGGCTCCGAACTCCTGAGGAACATCGGCGCAAACCCGTGGGGCAGACCATCGTTCTTTGTGGTCTGCCAGTCAGGGCAGTTGATTGCCTTTCCTGCAACGCTGCGTTCCTCCACATCTTGGCGCGCCGCACCGCCGCGCATCCTGCTCCTGAGGTCCGGAACGGCCTTCCGGCTCTTGTGACTCAACCCTGGGAGAGTTGGGTGCCAAACTTGCTCGATGAATCGGCACACACAAAGGCGACTTCTCGTTCCGGACCCTTCAGCTTCCCCGAACGCCGTTTCCGAGGCGTTACACTATTCAACACCGACTGGTGCGCGTGGCAATCGGGCAAGGGCCCACCGTTCAACACAAGAACTGCCGGCGTTCACGCCGCCGCGAGACAAGGAGGATGAAGAATGAAATACCGGAAGCTTGGAAATACTGGACTCATTGTAAGTGAGGTGGCTCTCGGTTCCATGCAGTTCGGCGGCAAGATGAATATGGGCAACCTTGGCCAGCAGGAAACCACTGGGATGGTGCAACTGGCTCTGGACAGAGGCATCAATTTCATCGATACGGCGGACGTCTACAGTTTGGGAGAGAGCGAAACACTGTTAGGTAACGCGCTGAAGGGCATCAGAGAAGAAATCGTTCTGGCCACCAAGGTCCGGCTGCCCATGGGTGAAAACTTCAATCGGAGCGGTGCTACCCGCGTGAACATCATGCGCGAAGTGGAGGCTAGCCTCAGGCGATTGCAAACGGATTACATCGACCTCTACCAGGTGCACGGATGGGACAGCAACACGCCTTTGGAGGAAACGCTGCGGACCCTGAACGACCTCGTGCGCCACGGGAAGGTCCGCTATGTCGGGCTCTCCAACCTGATGTCATGGCAGGCCGCGACGGCAGTAATGCTTCAGGAACGCTTGGGCCTTGAAAAATATGTAACGGCACAAATGTACTACAGCCTCGTCGGGCGGGGACTTGAGTACGAATTCCAATCGTTTGCCGAGTACCACAACATCGGCATTCTGGTCTGGAGCGCGCTGGCTGGAGGATTCCTGAGCGGCAAGTACAGCCGCAACAATCCTGCACCCGTTGGGACACGCTTCGCGGAGGCGGGTCAGTTCGTACCTTTCGATAAGGAAAAGGGTTACGGAATCGTCGATGTACTGAAAGAGGTCGCCAAACGGCACGACGCGAGCCCGGCCCGCGTGGCCCTCGCCTGGGTGCTGGGACGCCCGGCCGTAAGCAGTGTGATAGTCGCTGCCCGAAAACCCGAGCACTTGGAAGACAACATCCGTGCCGTGGACCTTCAGCTCTCAAGTGAGGACGTGCGGCTGCTCGACGAGGTCTCCGACCCGGGTGTTCCCTATCCGAAGTGGATGGTCCTTCAACTCGACACTGCAGAAGACCCGCGTCCAAGAGTGCTACACCCTGAAGAGTACGGGAAGGACGGACGCTGGAGGGACCTTCGCGGCAGCCGGTGGCCCGGCTGAGA
>JBEKYD010000267.1:0-10577 GCA_049511335.1 Bryobacteraceae bacterium
GCAGCGGTTGTCCGGCAAGTTTCTGCGTAATGACCGGGCTATTGACGGGTTCGATGCCCACCGAGAGAATCGGCTTGCCCTTTACCTGCTTGATATAGCGCGAGACGCCGCTGATGGTGCCGCCGGTGCCGATGCCGGAGACCAGCACGTCCACCGCGCCGCCGGTATCTTCCCAAATCTCCGGGCCGGTAGTGCGGAAGTGGATCTCGGGATTGGCCGGGTTCTTGAACTGCTGCAACATCACGTAGCGTTCTGGATCGGTGGCCCGGATTTCTTCCGCTTTGGCGATAGCGCCGGCCATTCCCAGCGAGCCCTCCGTCAGCACCAGGTGGGCGCCCAGCACCTTTAGCACCTTGCGCCGTTCCATGGACATGGTGGCCGGCATGGTGAGAGTCACCCCATAGCCGCGCGCGGCGGCCACAAACGCCAGGGCGATCCCGGTATTTCCGCTGGTGGGCTCGATCAGTTCCTTGCCCGGTTTGAGGATGCCTCGCTTTTCGGCATCCCATACCATGGCCGCGCCGATGCGGCACTTCACCGAATAGGCCGGGTTGCGGCCCTCGATTTTGGCTAACACCGTGGCCTTGGCGCCGTCGGTGACGCGGTTCAGGCGAACCAGGGGCGTGTTGCCGATGCTCAGAGAATTGTCGTCATATACTCTCAACGTTAGATCTCCCAATTTTGCACATATTGGCGTTGCTTTTCGTTCCAGGCGCGTACCAGTTCGGCAAACGTGGTCTTTTCCAAGATCTCGGCCACGGCCCCGTCCACCCTCTTCCACATTTCCGAGAATGGCGTCTCCGCCCTCCGGCGGGCGCGTCCCTTGCCCTGCTGCGGGCCTTCCACGAAGCGCAGCACTTCGCCCACCGTAAGCTGCTCCGGCTGCCGGGACAGCAAGTACCCTCCCTCGGCTCCGCGCCGCGATTCGACAAATCCAGCCTGCTTCAGTCCTACTAAAATCAATTCTAAAAACTTCTGTGGGATTCTCTGGCGCTTGGCGATTTCGGCGATCTTCACCGGCTCGCCCGCTGGCTGCATCGCCAGATCCAGAATCGCTTGCAGTGCATACTCGGCTTTCACAGATATGGTCATTGGCGTTCGCCTTAATCACCTTTAGGCTACTAGGGATTGTATGATGACGCGCGAAGGTTGGCAATAGGCGGAGAGGTGTTTTCGCCCAATGGTCGGCGCGTCCTAAACAGGGCGGCGACTGTCGGCCAGAGGGTGGTTTCCCAACCGATTTCGCTCCGCGTGGCTCCCAGATGGAAAACAGGACCCGGGATGGCGTCCGCCGTACTCGCCGATTTTGTCCCGTTCTACACCAGCGCATATCAAAACTCTGTCGCGGCAATTGAGAACGGCGAACCGGGGCAGGAGGTTCAGGCACACATCGGGCTGGTAACCGACGGCTTCTTTTCCATGATGGGAATCCGGATCGTGGAAGGGAGGGATTTCCGCCGCGACGAGGCGCCGGGCTCCGAACCCTCCGCCATCGTGAGCCAGCCTCTTGCCGATCGGCTGGGCGGCGCGGCCGCAGCCCTGGGGCGGCACATCCGCGTGGGAACGTCACCGGAATATCAGCGGCTGCTGGTGGTTGGCATTGCCGCCAATGCGCAGTTGGATTTGTCCGACCCGGCCGAGGACCGCCCGCTGACGGTGCACATCGATTCATGGCAGCACCCCGAAGCGCAGGCGGGCTATCCAGTGCTGTTGCTGAAGACCGCCGGAGGACCTCTACCCGCGGCGGCGCTACGGCAAGCGGTGGACCGCGCCGGGCGGGAATACGTGGAGCGGGTACGATCGGTGGATTCTGAAAAAGACGGCGCGCTGGTGGAGAATCGCGTCATCGCGTATCTCTCGGGCGCCTTCGGCATGCTAGTGCTGGCGCTGGCGCTGGCCGCAACCGGCCTGTTCGGCCTGTTGAGCTATCAGGTCTCCAACCGTACGGCCGAAATCGGCATCCGCATGGCGCTCGGCGCGCAGAGCGGGCAAATCCAATGGCTCATCCTGCGCCAGATCGCGGGTTTGCTGGCTTTCGGCAGCGCCGCTGGGCTGGCGCTGGCGCTGGTTGAAGGCCGCGCCATCGCGGGCCTGCTATTCGGCGTGCGCCCCGGAGACCCGGCTCTGCTGTTGGTCTCCATCGTAGTCTTGACCGCCACGGCGCTGATCGCGGCGTGGATTCCGGCGCGCCGCGCGGCCTGGGTGGACCCGCTGGTCGCCTTGAGGCATGAGTGAAGCGCATCGTCACTTCCTCTCAAACGGAGTTTTCAGGCGCTCCTCCGCCCATTTCTTGTCGATCACCAGGCCGTATTGGTCGTGGCGAATACTGGGCGCTCCGGGCATCTTCAGCGCCTCGTGATAGGCGCCGACCGCCTCGGTGCGCTTGCCGAGCAGATCCAATAACTGGCCTTCCCAGACGAAGGCGGCGAACCGCCACTCCGGGTTCTTCTCGAGCGACTTGGCAATTTCGAGCGCTTCCTCATAATGGCGGCCGTCATAGAGCGTCAAGCAAAGCTTGAGGAGCGTTCCCGAGTCGTCGACGTTGAGCTCACGAGCCTGCTTATAAAATTCGAGAGCCGCCGGACCGGCGCCGGTCCATGGCAGGTCCCGAATTTTCGTCATGAGGGCTTTTTGGTTTGCCGACGGCGCTTGTGCCATGGTTACCGCGTGATCCGGTTCGATGACGGCTTCGCGTAGGAGCGCTTTGGCGCGAAAGTGCATCTCGTCCACGTCGGCCAGGCGTTCGGTGGGAGCGCGCTGTTCAGTGCCATCCTCGAAGCTGGCCGCGACCGTGACGGGCATGCGCATCGCCCCAACCCGCTCAATCCGTACAGTGCAATCGAACGCGCCCGCGCGGCAGCGGAGGCGCAGTCTTTTGCCGCCACGCGGTAGAACACCGCGCCGGAAGATCGCACCCAGGCTTCGAAGAACCAGCCGAGCTGTTGGCCGCTCTGGAGTTCGGCAATGCGCTCAAATTCGCGCCAGCCAAGGCCCTTTCCCGCGTATTCGCGCAGGCAGCGCCGGTATAGGGTGTTGAAGTCCTCATGGCCGATCACGGATTCGAGCGCGTTGAGCATGGCGATACTTTTCCCGTGCTCGACGATATTGTTGAAATCCCAATGGATAGCGTACTCCTGCTCCGCGGTAACGTCTATCGTGGTGTCGCGGCCTTCCTCGACTCCATTTGCGTAGTTTGTCTCCAGCGTGCCCGCTCCAACGATGCCGCGCGCGCGCCGATAGTCCTGGTCGGCGTGGAGACCCATTCCGATCATTAGCCACGAGAGCGAATCCGCCCCCTCGGCCATAACGTAGTTGCCCCAATACATGTGCCCGATCTCGTGGGCGATGATCCAGCGCCAGAAGTCCTCCGGGCGTTCGGCCATCCGTTGCTGGCCGTGGACCACCGCCAGAGCCGTTGCAGGCGGATAGCCTCCGGCCGGATAGTCCATGCCGGGCACGATGGAAAGCGACCGATGCGGATAGAGACCGAACCGCTCCCGGTAAAACCCGATGGCATCGACGGCTGTCTTCAGCAGCAGTTCGGCGCAAGGGCGGCCCTGGTGGGTGAATACCGCGCGCACCCGGACGGCGCCGGCATCCGCCTCGCCGCTCTCATAGCCCTTGCCGAGAAACGCTCCGAACGTGCGGGCCGCCTCATTGACGTAGGCGCGCGTAGCGGAGTCCAGACGGCCGCTGGTGGCCCAGACGTAGCCATCGGGAGCCGCCAGGCGCACCTGGTAGTCGTCCAACGTACCGAACCCCCACCAGAGCTGCGGTACTACCGAGGACGTGATGGCGCTTTCGGTCTTGGCATCCAACTTCCAGGAAGCGCTGAATGCGATCGAAAGCGTGATCTCGCGCTCCGGCTCAAGATCGCGCGGCAAGTCGAAGAGTGCAACGTTGGGGGTGCCGGAGATGCGCGCCAAGGCCAGTCGGTCGGCCTCGACCGAGAGCGAATCGCCAAACCACCGGAGCGCGATGCGGCCCATGGGCCGGCCGGTGGTGTTCCGAAAGCGGATGGTTTCGGTGCCCGCGAGGCGGGAAGCGGCGGGGTCGTATTTAACGTCGGCTATGTAGTGAACGCGGGGAGGCGTCAGCGGCGCCCAGAACTCCGTTCGGGGAAATGCGATCCCAGCGAACAGAAAAAGAGACCACAAGATCCGCATTCCATTTTTCTATCCCGCGGCTCACCCGGAAGCAAGCGGGGCCAAGTCGCTGGCAACCGCTCTCTGACCGACCGCGGCTCGGAGCCGCGCATTTTCCGAGCTGCGACCGTCAGTCAGGGAGCGGTTGCCAGCGAGATCAGCAGTTCCGAATCCGGGGCGCTGCGGCCAAAGAGTGGGCGCGCCACGTGCTGACTAGAAAGGAAGCCCCAATACGAAAGCAATCCCGACTTCGACTTCGCTGAGAAGTTCCGGGGCCAGTTCGCCGATCTGGTGGATCAGCTTGCGACGGTCAAGTGCGCGGATTTGATGGCAAAGGGCGACAGAGTCGCATTCCTGGCCGGCCTCCATGGCAGGGATCAGAACAGTGTTTGCAAAGCCCGCCCGCCTCGACTGACTGGTTAATGGAACGATCACTACGGTACTCAAGAGCGAGAGGTCGTCGGTTTGGAAAACGATGGCAGGCCGTCGACCCGCTTGCTCGTGGCCATCCCGAGGCTCGCCAAGGTCGACCAACCAAACGTCGCCACGCTTCGCCGCGTTCATAGCTGATCGTCTTGACTTAGCATCTCGGCGTAGCTGTCGAGACCGGCTTCCGCCAAGATCAGATCTTCCTCTTCGCTCGGGCCAACTGGCGCGTGGGGCGCCGTGCTTTTCAGGAGTCCGAGGGACTTGGTGAGGTGGTATGCTCGGACCGCGTAGCTTTTGGTCCAGTGTGCGAGGGTCGCAACGTTTTCCAACCTGACTGACTCTGCACGTCCCTCCTCGAGTGCCGTCAGAGACGCGAGTACCGAGGAGAACGCCATCGCGTACGCGACAATCGAATTCGTCCAAAGCTCCGCGCTGGGCCCGCTGGCCCGAAGCTCCGCTAGCTTATCCCGATCGAGGAATCGGGCAGCGGCTTTCGCGACGCGAACCATGGTCGCGAGGCCCTGCAAAGCATTCAGGGAAGCGCCCTGACCGATCCATTGAGGACCGCGTGCTCGGATCAGCTCCTCGGATTGTTGAAAGCTTCGGACGGTTAGCGCGGAGAACCGGCGCGGATCTCCCTGCAAAAATCCCCACATGATGAAAAGGGTGGAAACATAGTAGTCCCTGAACTTGGGAAACACGCGTTCAAAAGTCCTGGCTAGGTGCTCGGCCGAGGTGGCGGACAGCAGAAGGTCAAGAATCTCGACCTTGATCTGATCGCCGATTCTATCCAACGCTTCCACCAGGGTAGGCGGCAGGGCCTGACGCAGTTCTCCGCCCAGTGCGGCGGCGGTCGGAACCGGACCAACGCTCGCGGCCGCCATGCGGCCCTCGGGAAGCTCGGGTAAGATCAACGCTGCAGACACGAATCCACCTGTCCAATTCTATCAGGGGCACCTGAAGGCTGCGGTTTTGCGACAATCCGGGGGGCTCTGCCCTTCAATACCGCCACAGCCAGCGCGCCTTTTCCACCACTTTCGCGGTATTCGGCAGGAACGCCTCTTCCAGAGTAGGGCTGAAAGGCACGGGGGTATCCGGCGCCGTGACCCGCAAAATGGGGGCGTCCAGATATTCGAAAATGCTTTCGGTGATGCTGACGGCCAGTTCACCCGCGATGCCGCCGGTGCGCGTGTCTTCGTGCACCAGCAGCACCTTGGAAGTTTTCTTGACGCTCGCGAGCACGGTTTCGCGATCGAGCGGCAGCAGGGTCCGCAAATCCACCACCTCGATGGAAGCGCCTTCCCGCGCCAGCTCGTCCGCGGCTTCCAGAGCGGTCCACAACATGGCGCCGTAGGTCACGATGGTCAGGTGCCGGCCCTCGCGAACCACTTTGGCTTTGCCGATCGGCACGGTGTAATCCCCCGCCGGCAGATCTTCCTTGATGCGCCGGTAGAGGCCCTTGTGCTCGAAGAAAATCACCGGGTCGTTATCGCGCACGGCGGACTTGATCAACCCCTTGGCGTCGTACGCCGTCGCCGGGCATACCACTTTCAGGCCGGGCGTCTTCACGAACCACATTTCCGGGTTCTGGGAATGGAACGGCCCGCCGTGAATGCCGCCGCCCGAGGGCGCGCGCACCACCATCGGCACCGGCGCGTTCCAGCGGTAGCGGCACTTGGCGGCGAAGTTGACGATCTGGTCGAAACCGCAGGTGATGAAGTCGGCGAACTGCATTTCCGCCACCGGACGCAAGCCCATCAGCCCCGCTCCAATAGCCGCCCCCACGATGGCCGATTCCGAAATAGGTGTATCCACCACGCGCCGCGCGCCGAAATGTTCGATGAAGCCGTCCGTCACCTTGAATGCGCCGCCGTAAACACCCACGTCTTCGCCCAAAACGAACACGTTGGGGTCGCGCTCCATTTCTTCCCACAATCCTTCGCGAATGGCTTCCAGGTAAGTGGTGGGCATGGCGCTAGCGCTCGTACACGTCGTCGAGCAGCGTGGAGGGATCGGGGTAAGGGCTGCGCTCGGCCCAGGCTACGGCTTCGTCCACTTCCTCGCGGATGCGGGCATGCGCGGCATCGAGGGCGGCGCGGTCGGCCCATTCGTTTGCGAGCATCCGGGTTTCGAGCAGCCGGATCGGGTCGCGCTTCTCCCATTCCGTGAACAGCTCGGGGGGCACGTAGTGGGCGGCGTCATGGGCCGAATGGCCGGTCATGCGAAACGTCTTGCATTCCACCAAGTAGGGTCCGAGGCCGGCGCGCGCGTGCGATACGGCTCGGGCGGTGGCGTCGTAAACCGCCAGCACGTCGTTGCCATCCACAATCTCGGCGGGCATATTGTAAGCCGGGCCGCGGTCGGCCACGTTGGCGCAGGCCATCTGCTGCTCGATCGGCGTCGAGTAGGCGTACCGGTTGTTGTTGCAAAGAAAAACTAGCGGCAGCTTCTGCACGGTGGCCAGGTTCACGCCTTCGTGCCAGTCGCCGCGGCTGGTAGCGCCGTCGCCGAAGTAGCAGAACGCGACGCCATCCTTGCCCTGGTATTTCAGCGCCAGGGCCGTTCCCGCCGCCACCGGCACAGTGGCCGCCAACGCGCTGATAATCGCCACCACGCGGTATTCCAGGGCTCCCATGTGCATGTTGCCGTCGCGCCCGCGGGTCACCCCGTCCACCCGCCCCATGTACTGGGCCAAAATGCGGCCCAGCGGCATCCCGCGGATGAACCACACTGCCATGTCGCGATGCGACGGCAGGAGCACGTCGTCCGGCAGGGCATTGAGCGCCGAGCCCACCGGAATCGCTTCCTGGCCCCGGCCCACATACACCCCACCCACGATTTTTCCCTGGCGGTAGAGTTTGCGCTCGATGCGGTCTTCCACCTCGCGCATCAATGCCATGTAATAGTGACAGCGTCCTGCCAAAGCGGCCAGTTCCGCGTCGTTCTCTCGGGCTTGCCGCTCCGCTCCGGCGGTGAGCAGCGTGCTCATCGGGGGCTCCTCATAGGGCTACAAAATGCACTGGTAGTATAACGCGATTGTGTTCCAGCTTTCAGCGATCGGCTTTCAGCCGTCAGCCAAAGCTGTTTCTAGCCGATCGCTGTCCTCAAGCTTTCAGCGGTCAGCTTTCAGCCGTCAGCCAGACCTTTGCGGCGAAAATCGTGGCGCTCGGGATCTTTCTCGCCGATCACTGACCGCTGATTGCTATCTTCACCGGCTGGGCCCGACCACCGGCGGCAGGTCGGGATAGTAACCATCGCGGGCTCGGATCTTCACACCTGGAAGATTGGGAAGCTCGACTTTGATGTGTCGAAAAACCTTGGGCCTCGGGTCGTCGCCAAAATCGGGGACGTAACGAATCACGTACTGGGTGGCGACATCGCCCGCGATACCGGAAACCGCATTGGTAATGCCGCTCGAAATCTCGGCCGCATACCCTCCGGTACCGGCTTCGTACACGTAGTTGCCAGCGTCGGTCGGGTGCGATAAATACCCCGAAACGTTCTTGTAAAGCGCATTCAGCGGGTATTCCACATGGCCGCCTGTTTCGGTGGCCAGCCGCTCCAGGTCGTCCTCGGTCGGATTGTCGAAACCGAATGCCTGGGTGCTCAGGCCGAAAATCGTGATGAGGTTGCGCTTGGCCAGCTCAATCATCTGGTCAACGCTCTTCTGGCCGGTGCTGTTGTGTCCATCGCCGATCACGATGACCACGCGGCGCGGCTGGTACGGCTCGCCTTGAATCAAGGTGCGGTCCGTGCAAGCCATATAAAGCGCGTCATAGAACGCCGCCGACCCGCCGGCCTTCATACGCCGCACAGCCGAGACCAGCTTATCCGCGTCTCGGGTGGTATTCACCAGCATCTCGGCCTGATTGCCGTAGCCAATCAAGTAGCCGCTATAGCGCGGGTCGTCGCCGGGCAGCAGCGTGTCAATCAGTTCCGTGATCGCGACGGCGTAATTGTCCCAGTGAATCCGGCTATTGTTGCTCAGGTCCACCAGGAATCCCACCACGATGGGCTGCCTCAGGTCGTGGCTGAAAAAAGTGATCCGCTGCGGCTTGTTCTCGTCCAGAATGCGGAAATCCTTGGCTTCCAGGTTGGAAACGTAGCGCCCCTTTTCATCCACCACGGTGACCGGAACGATGACTTCTCTAGCCTCGGTGATGATCAAAGGCCGCTCGCCCTGCACGGGGGCCTGGGGCGGCGCGGCGGGCACTTGCGGAGGGTTGGACTTCGCCTCTTGTGGCACCGCCGGCTGGCCGGTTAGGAGACTACAGAACAACACGAAAGCGATCTGGCGAGACATGGGATTCACGGCTTGTTACCCATTCTACCGCGAGCCGACTTCCTTCACAGCTACCGCTTCCAGGGCAAATCCGGCATCCATCGAGGGCAGCCCCTCGAAAACCGCCAACGAACCGGCCGGCGGCGGATTCGAATCGAGGAAACCCCCACGTAACTGCCTCACCTGCTGCGCGATACGTCCCGAAAGGGGATAGTAATGGACGAATGCCACATCCCCGGCCGATCCGCCGGCCTCATGCAACTCCTTGAGCAGACGCTGGAACGCCAGCTTGGAATCGGCCTCCTGGTAGCCGAACGAGGCCTGCGTGCCGGTCAAGATCAGGTCGGCGGAGTTCACCAGCGCGATCTGCGATTGCCCATTTTCCCCCGCCACCCCTTCCGGGTTCAACAGGCGCAGCGCCCCGCCCGGGTCGGAGTGCAGTCGGGCAACCGCTTCGCAGGCGGCAACCGCCTCCACGGGCGTGCGTTGCGTCTCCACAATATCCGTGGCGGCGTGAGGATACTTGTCGGCGATCACGCCCCGCAGGTTGTCCGCGCCATCCAGCCGGCTCAGAAAACAGGTGACCCGCAAGACGTCCGCCGGCTCCGCTCCCGCCGCCGAGATCAGCTTATCCAAACGCGCCAGTGAGCGGTTGGCCATCGGCGCCGCCGGATCGAGCGGATTATCGGATTGCTCCATCTGCGCCGAAATCCATGCCAGACCAAACGGGTCCACCTCTTTGCGCGCCGCCGAAATCGCTTCCAGCACCACCTGCGCACCCTCGAGGGGCAACCCCCCGGCGCGAATCAGGCTCAGCGCCGGCAAGGGCTGTTTGCGGTCGGTGAAGACTTCGCTCACCAGGTCGCGCACGCGCCGCAGGTCGCCCGAGCCGGCCACGAACGCCCGAATCTTCAAAACCGTTTCGCCGCTCGATTGGCGCAGCAGAGCGTGCAATCCGTCGCGTATCTGGGCGGAGAGCAGACCCTTCGCCGAAAGCGGCGTCACGCGAAAAACCAGGCGATGGGTCGGCCCCGCCACCGAAGCCGGCAAGTCCTTGGGCAACTGCAAGATCTGGGTTTCGTCTTCTTTGTTCTTCTTTTTCTGCGCGCCGGACAACGCCAAAAGGCCGCCCGCTAACGCCAGTGTGACCACCCCGACGTACAGGCCCCGTACCCGCATAGACGTAGGCATTGTAGCAAACGAGGGTTACCGGAAGGCGACACAGCGCGGTTGACGCAGTGGAACCTCGAAGACGTAGCTGTAAGGGCACGCCTGCGTCCGAGCGTCCGGTTGGGTTAGGCCTTTTGGCTATTACCTTGTCGAAAAAGGATCTATTGCTGTTGCGGACTAGCCAGTGTAGCGTTTGCAAAGGGGCTCTAACTTACGTGTACCCGCTCATGTTCTTGCGAGGACTGGCAGGAGAAGACGACGGCCCCGCGACGGATTGGCAGGCTTCGGGCGGCCGTCCCATCTGCGCTTTTGGATTGGTGGACGACGCGGACGGGCCGGACGCCAATGGGAGTCTTATGAAATACGGGCCTTATAGCATGAGGTGGTTGGCAAAGCGGCTGTTGCCACTACTGGTGGTGGGCGCTTTTGCGTCGACAGCCGCCCTGGCCGGCGTGACCTTTTCGATTCAGGCGGACACGCCGAACCCCGCACCGGGCTCCACGGGCAACGCGTTCGATGTGCTTCTGACCAACACCGGCCCGTCCCCCATC
>JBEKYD010000268.1:0-10513 GCA_049511335.1 Bryobacteraceae bacterium
CTTCGTGCTGCTGGCCGGCGCGGGACTGGTTCTGGCGAGCTTCCGCCAGTTGCTGCACGTCGCCCCCGGATTCGACGTCAAGGGCGTGGTGACGGCTGCCACCAGCGTGCCGCAGTCGCTTTACGCCAAGAACGCGGACGCAATCGCGTTGATGGACCGCGCACTCGACGCCATCCGCGCCATTCCCGGTGTGACGGCCGCGGGCGCGACCACCACCATTCCCTGGGGAGGCAACCATAGCGACAGCGTGATCCTGGCGGAAGGCTACGTCATGAAACCGGGAGAGTCGGTGATCTCACCGGAACAGGTGACGGTCACGCCGGGCTACTTCGAAGCTATGCACATTGCCATGGCTGCGGGGCGCGCGTTCGACAGGCGCGACAACGAATCCGCCCCCGGCGCCATCCTCGTGGACGAGCGGCTGGCGCGCCATTTCTGGCCGGGGCAAAACCCGATCGGGCGGCGCATGCATTTCCCGCAGGACATCCGCGACCTTCTGAAGACGGACGAGCACACGCGCTGGTTCAGCGTAGTGGGGGTGGTCCGCCCCGTGCACACGGCGGACGTGGAAGGCAGCGGCAATCCGGTGGGTGCGTATTACCTGCCTTACGCGCAGAACGTGCAGAGGGGATACGCGCTGGCAATCAAGACCACTGGCGACACCGGCCCCATCCTGCGAGCCGTGCGCACCCGTTTCGCGGCAATCGCGCCGAGCCTTGCATTGTTCGATGTCCACACCATGGGGGAGCGCGGCGACCTGGCGCTGGCGTCGCGGCGGGCCTCGCTGACGCTGGCCATGTTCTTCGGCTGCCTGGCTTTGTTCCTCTCGGGCGTAGGCATCTACGGCGTGCTGGCGTACCTGGTGACACAGCGCCAGCGCGAGATCGGGATCCGCGCCGCGCTGGGATGCACCGCGGGAGGCGTGGTGAAGCTGGTGGTTGGCGAAGCGGCGTGGCTGCTGGGCGCCGGCCTGCTGGTTGGCGCGGCGGGCTCGGTAGCGCTACGTTCGGTCGTGGCCGGGCAGCTCTACGGCGTGAAACCGCTCGACCCGCTGGTGATGTCGGCGGTGGTGCTTACTCTCGCGGTGGTTGGCCTCGCGGCGTGCGCGCTGCCGGCCCGCCGGGCTACGCGTGTGGACCCGGTGACGGCGCTGCGGGAGCAATAGGGGCTGGCCCTCTGACCGGCAATAATGTTTTCAACAACCCGAGCGCCCTCGCACCCAAAAGCGGTAGACTAGTCTCAAGATTGCCGTCATGATGAGGAACCGCCTCGACCGAATTACGATAGACGATGCCCAGTGCGGCGGGCGTCCGTGCATTCGTGGTATGCGCATCCGTGTGACGGATGTCCTTGAATTGCTTAGCGCTGGGGCAAGCATTGACGAGATTCTACAGGACTACCCGTATCTGGAACGAGAGGACATCCTGGCTGCGATTGAGTATGCCGCTCGTCAGACCGATCACTCCGTCCTTCTCTCCGCGTGAAATTCCTGGTCGATAACCAACTATAAGGAGCAGTGGGAAAGAATTCTGGACCGGTTCGAGAAGGGCGAGCGATTCATAGAGCTCCGTTGATTCCGCTATTTTCGAGCGGACTTGCCGCCTCTTGGACCTTCGTATCCTATTTCTTGGGCTCTATTTCGCCTGCCCGGCGGGCGGGACTCAGCAGTTTCTTGGGCAATTTCGAAAGATACGTCAGCCGCTCCACAATGGGCAACAGGCGGCGCACCGTTCGGCCGTGGAGCAGCAGGCTTCCTGCCACCAGCGCGGGGTGCGGAATGGTGGTGCAGCAGCGGGAGCAGATGTCGATCTCGCCGGCCCGGCCGGTTGCATGGAGCCGGCGCATGCCCTCCATTCGCTCCCCGTTCCAGATGCCGATCAACGAATCCGTCTCCAGGTTGCCCAGCGGTGCGCCGTCCAGCATGTAGCTCTGGCAGCAGGGGTAAACGTCGCCATTCTGCTTGACGTACATGGGGCCGCGCCACAGGTAGTGGCAAGGGTGCTTCCATTCTTCGGCGGTGTGGCCGGCGTCGGGGCGCATCAGGTTGGTTTCGTCCTCCTTGATGCGCACCTGGTCGACGCCCGGAAGATTGCTCCAGAAGCGCACGAAGTCATCCACCTCGCCGGCGTTGCCTTCCATGCGCACCATCTGCACCACCACCTGGAGTTTGGAGCCGCGCTCGTGCTTCATGCGCGCGAAGCGGACGAAGTTGTCGCGCACTTTTTCGAATTTGGCGCCCTTGCGATAGTACTCGAAGGTTTCTTTTCGGGCGCCGTCGAAGCTCAAGGTGATCTGTTCCAGCGGGGAATCGAGCACTCGGGCGGACAGGCTTTCATCGAGGAACGTGCCGTTGGTGGAAAGCAGAGTGGAAATGCTGTGGCGATGGCAGAACTCGATGCGCCGGAAAATGGCGGGATCCATGAACGGTTCGCCCAGGCCGATCAGCATCATGTGCTCGGCCGAAGCGCCGGACTCGCGCACCAGGCGCTCGAAAACGCTGTCCGCCATGTCGGCCTTGGGCTGCTTATGGGTTTCGCGCGGGCACATCGGGCAGTAAAGGTTGCACTTGGCGGTGGTTTCGACGATGTATTCCACCGGCAAGGCGTTCAATGTGGATCGCCGCGCCAGGTAACCCCACAGAAGCTTCGCGCGGTTCCATGCCCTCATGCCTGGTTCTATTGTAGCTGGTGAAGCTGTAGGCGATCCGGAGCTTTCAGCGATCAGCGATCAGCCAAACCATGCAGAAGCTGACCGCCGAAAGCTGTATAACCGCTCTGAGCGCCCACTCACACAGTCAGGTTGGAATGGAACGAGGCCGCTAGCGGCGGTTGACAACCACGCCGGAATTCCGATACGTTTTGATTTCCGATCCAGGGAAGGGAGAACTCCATGAGTTTATCGATAACCAGACGCGATCTCGGCAGAATGGCCTTAACGGCTTTGCCGGCCTCCCGTCTGCTGGCGAAGACCAATTCCAATTTTGGCGGCGTCGAGATCGGCATCAACGCACCCTATAGCTTTCATGGCCAATATAACACCGGCGAAGAGTGCCTGGACGCAATGATCAAACTCAACCTCAGCGTGGTGGAACTGCGCGCGCAGCCGATTGAGCGGTTCATGGGCGCGCCGCCCAACCTGGTGGCTTATCCTGCGGTTCGGCCGGGCGGACGCGCCGGCGGGGGGCAGCCAGCCGCGCCCCCGAGCGGTGAAGCTGCGCGCGGCGGTCGAGCTCCCGTGACGCCCGAACAGGAAGCGGCGCGCAAGGCCGCGGCCGAGGAATTGCGCAACTGGCGGCTGGCGGCGTCGATGGACAAGGCCGATGCCTTCCGCAAACTGTACGCCAATGCCGGCGTCAAAATCGAGATCATGAAGGTGGATGCGATCGATACCTTCACCGACGAGGAAATCGACTACATGTTCGGGCTTGCCAAACGGGTAGGCGCGAGGGCGATCTCCTGCGAGATCCCGCTCAGCCACACCAAGCGGCTGGGCGAGTTCGGCGAAAAGCACAAGATGATGATCGGCTATCATGGCCACACCAATATCACCAACCCCGAGGCTTTCGGCCGGCCGGAGAGTTGGGAAACGGCCATGAGCTATTCCAAATATAACGGCATCAACTTGGATATCGGCCACTTTACCGCCGCCAACAACACTTCGCCAATTCCATTCCTGGTGAAGTATCACGACCGCGTCACCCACATTCACCTCAAGGACCGCAAGATGAATAACGGGCCAAACGTTCCGTGGGGCACGGGGGACACACCCATCGTCGAGACCTTGAAACTGATGCAGAAGGAGAAGTATCCGTTTCCGGGCGTGATCGAGATGGAGTATCCGGTCCCCGCCGGGTCGGACCTGATGACCGAAATCGCCAAGTGCGTGGCGTACTCGAAGAACGCTTTGACGTAAGACTCGGGAGGTGGATTCCATGAAGACGGACGATGTAAGCCGGCGTTCCATTCTGAGGACGGTGGGTTCGGCGGGAGTGCTGGCCGGGTTACCGGAGGCGGCACTGGCCTTCCAGACCGCGGGCCAGGTGACGCACGAGGTAGCGGCCGGCTCCGGCCCGGAGACCGCGCCCAAATACAAGATCAAATTCGCAGTCATTGGGATCGACCACAATCACATCAATCACCTGGCGGGCTCGTTGCGGCGCGGCGGCGGTGAGCTGGCGGCGGTATACTCCACCAATGCGAAAATGCTCGCCGATTTCAAGGCCTTCTATGGCGACGTGAAGACCGTCGGCAGTGAGGACGAGATCCTAAACGATCCGTCCATCCAGGTAGTGGTTTCCGCCGCGATCCCGGATCTGCGCGCGCCTTTGGGAATACGCGCGATGCGCCACGGCAAAGACTACCTGAGCGACAAGCCCGCCATGGTGAGCCTGGAGCAGCTTGCCGAAGTGCGCCGCGCGATCGAAGAGACCGGCCGCATTTTCGGGATCATGTATTCGGAACGCTTGGAGGTAAGGGCATCGGTGAAGGCGGGGGAATTGGTGAAATCCGGCGCGATCGGCAAAGTGATCCAGACTGTCAACCTGGCGCCGCATCAGATCGCCGAGCCCACCCGCCCGGAGTGGTTTTGGGATCCGGCGCGTTACGGCGGCATCCTCTGCGACATCGGATCGCACCAGGTGGACGAGTTCGTTTACTATACCGGGTCCACCGTGGCGGATGTGACGGCATCCCAGGTTGCCAATGTGAATCACCCGCACCGGCCGAAGTTCCAGGACTTCGGCGACATGATGCTGCACGGCAATGGCGGCTTCGGGTACGTACGCGTGGATTGGTTTACGCCGGACGGCTTGGGAACGTGGGGCGACGGGCGACAGTTCATTTTGGGAACCGAGGGGTACATCGAGCTGCGCAAGTATGCCGACATCGCCGGGCGTCCGGGCGGCGATCACCTGTTCCTGGTGGATCGCAAGCAGGTCCGGTACATCGACTGTAAGAATGTCGCGCTGCCGTTCGGGCCGCAGTTTGTTGCCGACGTGGTGAACCGCACGCACGTGGCCCAGGACCAAGAGCAAGCGCTGTTAGCGACGGAGCTGGCTCTTAAGGCGCAGAAGAACGCGCGCATGGGGTAGGGGAGCGCGCGGGCGGAGGAAAGGCTATTCACTCCAGGAACGGGTTGACCACACGCACGCCTCCGATCACGGCGCCGGGCTGAAGGTCCTCGCTATAAAGCACGGCCGCGCCCGCCGAGCGCGCAGCCTGAACGATCAAGGCGTCCCAGAACGAGATTCTCGTGAGGCGGTGCAGTTCGATCGCCGCAATGATGTCCTCGGCGCGAAATTGCACGACTCTGCCACGCGCCAGAATCTCGACTTTCCGCTGAGCCATCTCAGCGGGTACAGCGAGCTTTCGTGTCAGGGTTACGAAATACTCCTGCATCACCTGTAGAGAGACAACCGCTGTACGTTGGCTAAGGTGTTCCGAAAACAGAGCAATCGACTTTCGCTGTTTCTCGGGCTTTGAGTCGTCGTCCGCGTAAACCAGGACGTTGGTGTCGAAGAATGCTGCCTTGCTCATCGTCGCTCGTGTAATTCGTCGCGGTTGAACCGCCACCCGCGTGAATTACCGTGGCTAGCAAGCGAAAGCCGTTCCCATTCAGTCGCATCGGCCGCCGGATCAGCCTCGTCGGCAAACTGTTCCAGGTATTCGCGCACGAGCTGATTGATACTGGTGCCTATCGCTTCCGCACGGCGCCTGGCTTTGTGGATCACCTCGTCGTGAATCGATAGGGTCACGTTCATGTGCACATTATACGTGCACACATAGTACGTGTCAATGGGCCATTTACTCCGGGCCGCACGCGATCCTCTGAACCGCGTTACTACTCCACCACGCTGAAAGGGATGTGGCCGGTGTCGGGCGAGTCCGCGAACGGGACGCGGAGGCCAAGCTCCCGGCGGTCTTCCTCGGGCGCTGCAAAGGAGCTCAACACGGAGAAGTCGAGGCGTAGCTGGGGGTCGTGAAGAGCGAACGGCGGCAAATCGCAGCGAAATTCGATTGGGCCGCTGGTCGAGTACGTCGCGTCTCCTATATGGGCGCCCGAAATTGCGCAACCAATGGTCACGGCGCCGCTGGCCGCGATCACGGCCTCCGGGATCGACGCGTGGAGGACAAAAGAAACCACGGGGCGCTCCAGCGGCAGCACGACGTCGAGCGAGAACGCCTTCGCCGTCCACCGCCAGCCTCCATCTTCAGGCTGATGCCAGCCTTGGGCAGGCCGGGCGGCAAGGCCGGGGTAAAACACGCGGCTCTGGATCAGCACGAAGGCACGCTCGTCGGCTGCCGGGTCGACTGGATTGGAGTCGCGCAGGCAGTCGACGCGCCGCACGGCCCGTATCGCCCAGCGGGTTCGTTGCAGCAGCCGCAGTAGCCCTCGCGGAGAGAAGAACCAGAAATTGGTGGCGTCGCCGCCCACCTCGCGGCCATCCGCCAGGTAGGCGAGCGGCTCCTCCTCGATCCTGATGCCCGTGGCGGGGGCAACTTGGGCGATCCGGGTGCTGAGGACGCACCAATGCGTCCGGAAGGCAAGCGTCTCCAGCAGGCCGTAAGGGTTCTTGAGGTGATAAAGCGTGCCGAGAAAAAGGCTGAGCCCGTACTCGGAGCGCGGCAGATCCGCCAGCTTGTCGAGGTCGATGCGGTGCACGTCCACCGGCAATCCGAGCGCCTGGCGGGCGGTGTCGACGCCGCGCATCCCATTGAAGTTGTTCGGCTCGTAGTCGATCGCGTCGACAGCCATTCCCCAGTTGGCCAGGAGCAATGCGAAGTCGCCGTCCCCGCAACCGATGTCCGCCGCGGGCCTCGCGGCGCAGGAATCCAATATCTCGGGAAAGCTTGTGCTGAGCAAATCGGCAACTATCGCGAGGCTGGATAGAGATTCAAACGGATACCATCCGCCGGGCAACCGGGTGCGTTGTTTGTACGCGCGCAACTCGGTTCTGAAGTCTTCTCCGCGCCGGAGCAGTTCTTGAGCGGTTCTGGGAAAACCAGGCGCCACCATTTCATTGTCCGCCTCCAGAGGCGGAGGGCCGGGGTTTGGTTTCGACTTGCGTGCCACGCGCCCTCTCTGTAGAGTGGGCTTGTGACCGCGTTCGAGGCGTACGAGTTGACAACACAGGGGGGCGCGACGGATTTCGCACGGTTGATCGCGGCTTGCGAATCGTTCGGGCCGTATTGCCTAATCGCTGGTTTGGCCGTCAATTGTTACGTCGAGCCGGTCTACACTCTGGATGTCCACATCGTGGCGATCGCGGCTGGTCTTCCTGAACTAGCTCGGTACCTCCGGCAAGAGGGCTTCAAGACCGAAGTACGCCTGAGCAAGCGGAAGAAGGACGAACTGGACCTGATTCGGCTTGCCGAGAAGTATCCGGAGCTGAAATCGCTATATCCGGGCGAATTGCGAGACCAACTGGACCGCGGATGATCTCCTTCAGGGCCTGATCCAGGCTTGCGCCGGCACTGGCAGGCGAAACCGCCTGCCCCACGGAGCAGCGTAGCCGCAGCCAAACAAGCGCCGGGATGAGTCCCGGCGTGGCAGACTGAGAGTCCGCTCCACGAAGAAATGGTTACTCGGTCTTACTAACGTGCTCGGCCCCTGTCCCCAGCTTGTCCATTTCGTTGAAATAGACTTTGCGGCCCTCATCCATGGCCATGTTGGAGAGGATGACGGCGACGGCATCCGCCAGACCTTTTTCCAGATCGGCGCGGGGGCGCTTGCCGGTGCGGCAGCTTTCGAAGAAGCTCTCGAGCTCCACGTCGACCGGGTTGCGGTTTTCCTCCTGTTCGAACACGCCCTTGGCATAGAGCCAGCGGCGCGCGAATTTGACCTCGCGGTCGAGGAAGCTTTCCTTGCCGGTCATCTGCAAATCGCCGGTCATGATGGGGTAGGGACCGTTGGCGCCGCCGGAGGCGATCATGGTTGCGCCGGCCTGGAAGGGCTCGTTCTTTTTGGCGGCCGGAGCGACGGTGGTAGTCTTGGGCGGTTCGCGGTACCACCAGGCAACGGGCATGTGGACATCGTCGCCCACGGTGATTTCGATGGTGCCCTCGGTGCCCATGACGATCTCGCCCATCTCGGGGCGCTGGCCGTTGAAATAGGGCAGAAACTGGTTGGTGCTGATGGCGGAGTAGGTCAGCTTCTGGCCGTTGGGATAGCGGTAGATCAACTGGATGTTGTCGTAGACGTCGCGGCCGTCCTTCAACATGTCCAGGCTGCCAAGGCCCATCACGAAATCGGGCGAGGCGCCGAACATCCAATCGGAGACGTCTACCTGGTGGGACGTCAGCTCGGCGGTCAAGCCGCCGGAAAACTGCCGGTACAGGCGCCAGTTCTCGATGTTGGAGGGGCCGCCGGGCTTCATGGTCCAGAGCGAGCTCGGCTTGTTGATCATGTTGCGGTGCCACTGGGCATGGATGTGGTGCACGTTGCCGAGCACGCCCGCGTCCACCATATTTTTCACGGTCTGGTAAAAGCTGCTGTAGCGGCGCTGTAGACCGGTCTGAAGGATCTGCTTGGGGCGCGAGTTGGCCAGCGCGCGCAGGCCGTGCACCTCTTCCGGTTTGAATACCAGGCACTTTTCGCAGAACACGTGGCGTCCGGAAACCAGCACATCGCGGGTAATGGGGTAGTGAGTGGAGAGCGGCGTGATGACGAAGACGGCATCGAGGTCTTTGCGGTCCAGCAACTCGTGGTAGTCCGTATATGTCTGCGGATTGTTGCCGATGGTTTGGACGCCGTGATCGAGGGCCACCTGGCGAATGTCGCAGATCGCGACGCAGCGGCCGGCATCGATGTTCTTCAGATGCTTGAGGAGATACGTGCCGCGGCTGCCGGCGCCGATCATGCCGTATTGCACCTGGCTGTTGGCGGCTTTGACTTTCTGAATGGCGGGCGCGCTTTCGATCGCGGCGGCCACGGCGGTGACCGCTCCTGCGGTCTTCAATAAATCGCGGCGAGAGAGGTCGTTTTCCTGCGCCATGGAGGCACCTCAGTGGGAATTCGCTCCGATTGTAGCATGGCCGGCGAGGCCGTCAGCGCGGGCCCGATGTGCGGTTGCGGGCGGGGCGCTAAAAGAAGAGATTCAGCTCCCAGACACCTCCTGAAAGTGCTCCCTGCCGTACAATGGGCCGTGGCCTCGACTCAACATTCTTCTGCCCGCTGGCGTATTCTGGCGCTGCTCTTCTTTGGGACAACGTTGACCTATTTGGATCGCGTCTTTCTTTCGAACCTTTGGCCGACCCTCCGCGACAAGATGCACTTCAATGCCGAGAACTACGGGGATCTGACCGGGGCGTTCGCCCTGGCGTACACCGTAGGGTATCTGGTCGCAGGCAGGTTTATCGACCGATTCGGCAGCAAGATTGGCTACCTGGTAACCATCGCTTGGTGGGCCATCGCTTCCGCGCTGGTGGGCCTGCCGGCGCTCTCGACTACTCTGACGGGTCTGCTCATTTGGCGCGGGGTGCTCGCCTTCGGCGAAGCCGGCAATTTCCCGGCAGCCATCAAGTCCGTGGCGGAATGGTATCCCAAACAGGACCGCGCGTTTGCCAGCTCCGTCTTCAATTCAGGCAGCAACGTGGCGGCCATGTTCGGGCCGGCCGTGGCTGGCGTGTTGGCACTGACCTGGGGATGGCGGGGCGCCTTCTACCTGAACGGTGTGCTGGGTATGGTCTGGGTGGTGCTCTGGTTGGCTCTTTACCAGAACCCGCCGATCCAGGCTGAGGATGAAGGCGTGATCACAGCCAAGATCGGGTGGATGGGTGCGCTGAAATATCCCGAGGCCTGGGGTTTTGCCCTCGGCAAGTTCCTCACCGACGGTGTGTGGTGGTTCTACCTGTTCTGGCTGCCGCCGTATCTGTACGATGTACGCCACTTCAATCTGAAGGACATTGGGTGGGCCATGCCGGTGCTCTATTCGGCGGCCAGCGTGGGCAGCCTGTTCGGCGGGGCGATTCCGAGTTTCCTGTGCCGGCGCGGTTGGGATATGCGTCAGGCGCGGCCCACGGCAATGGCCATCTGCGCGTTATGCATGCCCGTTGCCGCCACGGCGGTTTGGGTGAACAACCCCGTCCTCATGATCGTGCTGATCTGTTTCGGCCTGGGGGGCCATCAGGGCTGGTCGGCGAATATCTTTAGTACGACGTCCGATGCCTTTCCGAAAGGAGCCGTGGCTTCGGTCACTGCCATCGGCGGGTTCACCGGTGGGTTGGGCGGATACTTGTTCAGCGCCAAGTTGCCGGGCTTCATCGTCGGCCATTTCGGCAGCTATGTGCCCATGTTTGTGATGATGGGCAGTCTGCACCTGATCGCCCTGTTGGTCATGAGCCAGCTTTCCTGGCGCAAGCGGCGGCAGGTGGCCGTAGCGGCGGTTTAGGATCCTATATAGGTGCGCATAAATAATTCGACATCATTGGCAAAATGGGCGATGATGGGCTATATGCGCCCGACATTTGCGCAAGGGAGGAAGGCATCCATCGCGAAGCTGCTGGAACTGCGACGC
>JBEKYD010000269.1:0-10475 GCA_049511335.1 Bryobacteraceae bacterium
CCTGCGCCCAAGGCAGGTGCGCTACCGGGCTGCGCTACGCCCCGACATTTTGCTGGCTCTTTCATTCTAAACTACTTCCAACCTTACGGCCAAATTCCTTCGTTTCTCCTCGGCAAACCGTATCAAGACCGGGTAGACGGAACTCCACTCGAAGCGCGATAAACATTGGCGAAGCGTGACGCCTTTGCATGGGAAAAGAGTCCGGCCAGACCACCAAAAACGATGGTCTACCCCATAGGGGGGCGAAAACGCTTGCTCCACCACGGCCAGGCGAACCACACCACCGCACCAATCCATGAAACCGCGCTGATCAGCGCGCCGGTTCGGAACCAGTTCGACTGGTAGCGGAAAACCAGATCGTGGCTGCCGGCCGGCACGGTTACGCCGGATAGGGCGAGATCGACCGGGTATACCGGAAGAGCGCGTCCATCGACTTCGGCGCGCCAGCCGGGGAAGTACGGCACGGCGATGCGAAGGAACCGAGGGGCGGTAGCCTGATAGGAGAAGCGGTACTCGCTGCCCGTGTAGGAGCGAATCTCAACCCGGATCGCGCCGCTCTGGGGCATGGCGGGACCTTCGACCACCGCTTCGCTGGCCGGGTCGAGCGACGGCAATTTGGCGGCGGCTTCGGCCTGGGAGTGCGCCACCAGCAGGGTCCGCGGCGTCGAGACGCGGGCCATCGCGGTGGGGTTGGGCTCGAGGCGGCCGTTGGATACGTCGACCTTGGTGGTGACGGCCAGCGAATCGAGCAGCCGCGGATTGCTTTTCGCTGCATCTATATAGGCCGAGTAGCGCGCCAGTTCGAGCGGATTGTAGCCGTAGGTGACCTCCATGCGGGTGTCGAGCATGGCGTTGAACGGGCCGAAACTGGGCGAATTGAACGGCGCATAGATACGCCGCAGAGGGTCGTTGTCGGTGGCCGCGGCCACGGATCGAAAGCGCTCCTGGGCATTGCCGTATCGCTCTTCGAAGCTGGCGCGAGCGTAGGCAAGAGCGTTGTTGCCCATATTCCAATACCAAAGATCGGCCGCGAAGACGGCCGCGAGCGCGATGGGAATCCAGCGGTAGGGGAAGCGCCCGATGAGCCACGAAACCCCGGAAGCGGCCAAGAGCGCCAGGGCCAGCGCGACCACAAACCACACGTGCACCGGAGCGCGAACACTGCGAAAGCCTGGGAGACGGGCTACCAGGAGATAGAGCCCGGCGCGCGGTCCGAAGGCGTACCAGAGAGCGGGAACGGCCATCGCGGCGGCGCCAAGTCTCGCCTTGCCTTTGAGGGCTCCGAGCGCGGCGAGCGGAACGAGCAGCAGGCCCGCATACAAATAAAACTGAGTGATATCCTCCGGCCCGGTGTAGTTTTCTACGCTGGGGGCGTGATAGTAGTCCGGATCGACCAGCGTCAACAGGGCGCCCGGCGCCAAGGGTGCGTTGGTGAGGTGGCCGAAATCGGCAGTGGCGCGGTTGGATTCGCGGGTGAGCTCGAGGCCGGGCAGAATCTGGATGGCGGCGAGCCCGATCGCCAGGGCAACGGTGCAGCCCAGCACCGCGGCAATACGCCACGGCGCGAACCGATGCTGGAGCCCATAAGCCACCAGGAACAGGCCGAAGACGGCGAGCGCATAAAGCGCCGTCTGGAAGTGTCCGCTTAGGATCGACGCTGCCGCGATGGCCGCCACCGCGGGCAGCCAGCGCCATCGGCGAAGGGCGGCGATTCCGGCCCATAGCAGCCAGGGAAGCAGCGAGGCACACTGGACCATGTCGGTGTGCGAACTGTGGCCGGTGAAATACCCGGAGAAGGCATAGAGCGCGCCAGCGAAAAGCGCGGCCACCGAATCGCCCGTCAATTCCAAAGCCAATAGCCAGGCCCCCGAAAGCGCGACCAGGCAGTGCAGCGCGATTTCCCATTCCATGGCGCGGGGAGTAATGCCGATCAGGAAGAAGGGCCAGTTCAGCGGATACCAGGCACCCACTTGAATATCGGCCAGGAACGGAAACCCGGAATAGGGATAGGGCGCCCAATAGGGCAGTTGGCCGGAGCGGATCTGGCCGGCGAAGTACTTTTGAGCGCTGTAGTAGTAGTCGGCGGCGTCCCACTGGATGGTGGCGCGCTCGTCGAATAGCGCTCCCGCGTAGAACAACAGCACGGCGGCAATGAACAGGAGCCACACGGCGCGCCCGGATGCCAGGCGGCGAAGCCAATCGACGCTTTCGACGGCGGCGCGCTGTTTGGCGTGGCGGGCACGCCTGGTTTTCGGTGGCATGGAAGGGCCATTGTATCGAACGCGGCTACCTGGCGCGTTTCTTTTGAGCGATGGCGCTCCATGCGCAGATGCAGCGTTTCGATGCCTAGCAGGAATAGGTAAGCCGCGAACGGACTCATCATGCCGCCCGTGTCGCGCAGCCAATGCGTGCGGATGTGTATGATATAGGCCAGATTGCCGAGCGGCTTCAACGCTTCGGTAAAGATCACACCGTGGTACGATTCTGAGGGCGCGGTAAATTCCGGCCATTTGGCCGGATTGGCCTCCCATAAGAACTTGCCGCTGTCGACAATAGCGCCGCCTGCGTGGACTCGGCTCTGCGAGCACTGGCTACAACTTGCCGCTGTCGCCGTAATACGATCTTCATGACCCGCGAACCGGGTTGGGAGTCGACCCATTGGCGGAATACTCTGGAAGCTACCAGCACCGATCTTGAAATGACGCCTGATCCGCGCATTGCCGAGACGACCGACATACTGCACACTTCGACCGGCGGAGATGCTGCAGCTTTGCAGCGATTAACCTCGCGGGTTTACCGCGAATTGCGCCGCATGGCAAACCACTTTCTTCAGCACGAGCGCGCCGGGCACACGCTTCAGGCGACGGAATTAGTTCACGAGTTATACCTGCGCCTGGTGGACGTGAAGGCATCGACTCGGGATACGCGACCTGGCACAGCGATGGGACGGAAATCATGAACTCCGGCCGAGCTCCCATGACCCAGAGTTTCTGCACGGGAGTCTGGATGCAAACCGGGAAGTACACCTACACGCTCAACCATTTCGCGATGAGTTGGGATCCCACGGGATCGATGTATGTGGGGCCGGCGAATATCAAGGAGAACATCACCATCGATTACAGCGGGACGGCCTACGCCGGGACTTTTACGATCATGCAGTACGACACCAAAGGAAACGTATTGCAGACCGTCAACGGAACCATCACGGCCACTCGTATTAATGTGGACAGCAGCGTGTAGCCGGCCTCACGGAGCCGACTGGATACCGCCTGCAGCGGGTCGGCAGCCCGCTGCAGGTTGCCAACCTGCTCCCGCGGCTAATGAAGTGGTATCCGGAATAGGTTCCCCACGAAGTCGAACTTCACGAATGCGTAGGTTTTCGGGTCGGAGCTGGGCGCGATCGATCCCCGCGGGATCACTCGAACTCCCGGAGCTTTTTGATCCGAGCTTGTGTTTATCCCTCCCGCCGGCAAGTCGGGGAGACCGTCCGGCCGAACCGGCAGGACAAAGGTAATACCCGCGGACGTCACATCCAGCTTGCTGGTGACATACAAATAAGCGCCATTGGGCGACCAATTCACCCAACAAAGGACCGAAGCAAATCGTTCTTCTGCTCCCATCCTTCAGCGTCACCGCCGTTGTGACGACATCGGATCCACGCGGCCCCACCACCACCCACGCGCCATCCGGCGACGCGCCCATCTTGTCGACAATTGGCCGATCCAGAATCCGCTCCAATCCTGTTCCGTTCACTTGGATACGAGCCAGATAGTTGGTCCGCACCCCGAGCTGGCGAAAAACAAGCTCTCCCCGTGGACCGAAACTGACCTTATCTCCCCCCCTGAACAATCTTGCGAGGCGCCGCGCTTCGGTCCAGCGGCGCGAGGAAAATGCTTGGCTCCAATCCGCGGCCTGCCGTGAATACCACCATGCGGCCGTCGGCTGAGAGATCGAACTCCGTCATCGAGACGCCCGGCAGCGCCAGCGTAGATCTTCCCGTGGGCAGTTCCGTCGACCAGAGTTCCGCTGGCGCGGACGCGTTCTTCTTCAGCAGATAATACACGCGCTTCCCGTCGCTCGAGAGCATTGGGTTTGACGCCGATCCCTCCGCCGAGACCGCCCGCTCACCGGCGGCATCGTGGGTCCACACCGAGGCCGTGCGCGCTCCTACCGAAGAAATCAGCGATTTGCCGTCCGCCGTCACGGCTAGCCCTTCCTCCTCGTCCGGGCCCGTCGTGATCTGCTCCGGCGTCCCCTCGGGGAATCGCTCCCGCCATAAATGCGTCGCTCCATCCACGGCCACGTTGAAATACATCCATCGGCCATCCGGCGACCAGCCGGCGGCGGAACAGGCGCCATCTGGTCCAACTTGGCGGCCCTGCGAGGCTCCCGTAATCGGGATCAATCGGCACCGTTGCCAATCCAGGTCAGCCCGGCGGCGTTTTGCATAAGGCGTTTGCGCGTGCCTCCCGTAACCGGAACCGCCGACACGTTCCACGCGCCCTCGTCCGTTGAGATCGCTGTGTAGGCTACTTGCCTGCCGTCTGGCGTGAACACCAAGCCGTACTTCGGACGCGGATCGTCGGTGAGTTGTGTCGATTGCCCATCCGGAAGCGATTTGACGTAAATTGGGCCGGTGGTCAGAAACGGTCGCTCCCCGCGGACGAACGCCAGCATGCGGCCGTCCGGGGAGAGCGCCGGAGCGGCCACCGAATCGCTGAAGTTCGTAAGCCGAACATATTCAGATGGCGAAGTTGGCCGGCGACCGCCTTCGCCCCAATGCCAGACCGCAGTTGCGAAGATGAGCAAAACGGCCATTGCCGTCACGGCGTAGAGGCGCCGGGCGAGATGCGCCCCGGCAAGGCCATGCGTATTGCCTTTCGACTCCAGTGCGTGGCGCGCCCGCAGCAGATCGCCGCGCATGTCTTCAGCGCTTTGCGGGCGCTGGCGCGGGTCTTTTTCCAGAGCCCGACCGATCGCGCGTTCGATTTCCGGCAGCAGGCCGGGCGTGAGCTCCCGCGGTGATCGTGGCACGCGGTGCAGCACGGCGTCTCGAGTGGCCGCCCAGCTTTCGGCCGCGAACGGCAGCGTCCCGGTCGCCATCTCGTAAAGCACGACTCCGCAAGAGAAGAGATCGGAGCGCGCATCCACATCTCCACCTCGCGCCTGCTCGGGCGACATGAACGAGATCGTCCCGATGGGGTTTCCCGTTTCGGTCAAATGGCCGGCTACGTCGCGGTGCGCTCCTGTCTCCGCTCCGGCGGACTTGGCGACGCCGAAATCCAGGATCTTCACCAGCCCCTGCCGGGTCAGGAAAACGTTCGCCGGCTTGATGTCGCGGTGGACGATACCAGCCGCGTGCGCCGCCGCGAGCGCATCCAGAACCGGAATCATAATCGCAAGCAACTCTCCGTCGGAAAACGGGCCCTCCGTGATGCGTTCCCTGAGCGTCTGCCCTTCGAGTAACTCCATCACCAAGTAGGGTTGGCCTGCCGCGTCCCCGATGTCATGAACGGTGCAGACATTTGGATGGTTCAATCGAGAGATGACTTGAGCCTCGTATCCAGCCCCCGATAAACTTCTCCCATGCCGCCCCGTCCCAGCAGCGCCTCGATTCGATAGGCTCCCACCATGGCGCCGGGCTCCAGCGCCGGTCCCGAAACGGTGTCGCCGTCGCCGGATCGCCCGGCGACGGTGGGAAACAACGCTTCCAAATTCCAACTGTCACGATCCGCGAGGTCGAGCAACCCGGTGTTGCGCCGGTGCAATAGCGAGCGCACCTTTGGAATAGCTCGTGGTCGCTCGAACAGCGACCTGCGAGAAAGGCTTCGCACTCGCCTGGAGGCAACTGCGATGCCGCGTGAAACAGCTCCTCGATTTGATCCAGGCGTTGGCGGTCCATGCAGTCCAGCCGGCTATGGGCCCATCCTCGTCCCCCGCGGGGCGGGAAGGCGGACCCGGGTATTTATCGAACCAGTATATGCGCAGGAAGGCGCGGGATTCGCGTGCGGTTCCCGCTTCACTCGCCCGCCGGCGAGCACCGCGAAATCGTCTCTATGCCTGTCAGAGCGCCGGCAGGTCAGGCGGAAGCCAGGCGGCGAAGCCAATCGACTTGTGCGCCTTCAGCGGGCGGCTTCGCCTGGGGTGCGCGCCGCGGTTTGGTGGGCATGGAAGGCTATGGTAGCGAACGTGAAACCCCAGCTTTTCGCGCTACGCCTGGGACGCTTTCAGCGCCTGGTCGAGATCGGCCTTGATGTCTTCGATATCCTCGATGCCTACCGAGATGCGAATGTATTCGGGAGTGACGCCGGTGGCTTGCTGCTCGGCGGGGTCGAGTTGCGAGTGCGTCGTGGAAGCCGGGTGAATCACCAGCGTTTTGGCGTCGCCTATATTTGCCAGGTGGCTCGCAAGCTTCACGTTGTCGATGAACTTCACGCCCGCTTCTTTGCCGCCCCGCACGCCGAAACCGAGGACGGCGCCGGCTCCTTTGGGCAGGTACTTTTTCGCAGCCTGGTAATGGGGATGGCCCGGCAGACCGGGATAGTTCACCCATGTGACCGCCGGATGAACCGATAACCACTCCGCCAGCGCCTGCGCGTTTTGGGTGTGGCGCTCCATGCGCAGATGCAGCGTTTCGATGCCTAGCAGGAATAGGAATGCCGCGAACGGGCTCATCATGCCGCCCGTGTCGCGCAGCCAATGCGTGCGGATGTGTATGATGTAGGCCAGATTGCCGAGCGGCTTCAGGGCTTCGGTGAAGATCATGCCGTGGTAGGATTCCGACGGCGCCGTGAATTCCGGCCATTTGGCCGGATTGGCCTCCCATAGGAATTTGCCGCTATCGACGATCGCCCCGCCTACGTGGACTCCGTGTCCGCCCAGGAATTTGGTGGTGGAATAGACCGCGATATCGATACCGTGATCGAAGGGGCGCAGCAAGACCGGGGTGGTGACCGTATTATCGATGATTACGGGTAGGCCACGGGCGTGCGCGATTGCGGCGATCTGGGCGTAATCCGGCACGTCGTTCTTCGGATTGCCGATGGATTCCAGATAGACCAGCCGGGTGTTTTCGTCCACCAGAGGCCCGATTTCTTCGGGGTGATCGGGGTCGAAAAATCGGACTTCGATCCCCAGTTTCTTGAACGTCTGCGTGAACAGAGTCCAGGTTCCTCCGTAAAGGCTGGTGGAGGAAATCAGGTTCTGTCCGGCATGCGTGATGGTAAGGATTGCCGCCGTGATGGCGGCCTGTCCGGAAGCGAACGCCAGCGCGCCCACGCCGCCATCGAGCGCGGCCAGCCGCTTTTCCAGCACGTCGTTGGTGGGATTCATCAGGCGCGAATAGATGAAGCCGAATTCCTTGAGCGCGAACAGGTTGGCGGCGTGTTCGGAGTCTTTGAAGACGTAGCTGGTAGTGGCGTAGATGGGAACGGCCCGCGCGGTGGTGGCCGGGTCCGGTTCCTGACCGGCATGCAGGGCAAGCGTGCCGAGTCCGGGTTGGCGTTCGGGGTTTGGCATATAGAATCATAGGATACTAGACCGGCGCACCCGGTTGGCGCACCTTTGTTAGCATGATGGCTATGCGAAAAGCCTGGTTGCTCCTCGCCACCGTTTTCACCATCCTGCCCGTTTTGGCACAACCCACGAAGATCGCGGTCATCGGACTCGTGCACGCGCACTATCGTTCCAACCTGCCTCACATGGTCGGCCGCTCCGACGTGCAACTGGTGGGCATAGCCGAAACCCTCCCCGACCTCATCGCCGAAGCCAAGCGGATTGCGCCCGATGCGCCCTTCTTCGACGATTACAAGAAGATGCTGGACCAGACCAAGCCGGACGTCGTCTGGGCCTTCGTCGAGAACAACCGGCATCTGGAAATCGCCCGCGAATGCGCCCCGCGCAAAATCAACCTGATTTTCGAAAAGCCGCTGGCGTCCACGTTCAAGGACGCGCAGGAAATTGCCGCCCTGGCGCGCCGCAATGGCGTCCAGGTGATGTGCAATTACCAGATGGCGTGGTGGCCTTCCAATGTCCAAGCCAAGCAACTGGTGGATAGCGGAGTCATCGGAAAGCCCTGGCGGCTGCACGGCATCGTAGGGCACGGAGGGCCGGGTTCGGACGGCACCGGCAAGCATTTCTTCGACTGGTTGACCGATCCCGTCGCCAATGGCGCCGGAGCGTTGGTCGATTTCGGCTGCTACAACGCGCTCTGGTCCCTGTGGTACATGGGACGCCCGGAGAGCGTGTACGCCGAGGAGATCCACCTGCGGCCCACACGCTTCCCCAAAGTGGAAGATTCCGCCGCGCTGGTGCTGCGCTATCCCACCGGAATCAATGTTTTCGAAGCAAGTTGGGACCTGCCGCGCGGCTTTCAGGATCTGGAGATTTTCGGCTCTTCCGGAACCGAGGATCATCTGACCCGCGGCAGCGTCTACATGACGCACCAGAAGCTCGAGCTCCGCAAGAACGGCGGGAAGCCGGAAGAAATACCGCTGACGCCGCTTCCGGCAGCCGAAAGCGATCCGATCGCCCTGATGGTGAGCGCGCTCCGCAACCACAAGCAGATCGAGGGCGAGACGGCGCTCGACATCAACCTGGGCGTAGTGGAAATTATCGAAGCCGCTAAGGAGTCCGTGAGAACCGGAAGGGCCGTGAAGCTCCGCTGAAGCCGGAGGCAACCGATTTGTAGCAGCGCCGGCGATTTTATTCGCCGGGTGCTTGGTTCAGTCCGCGCGGCGGGCGCCACCCGCGAGCAGGCAGGCGATCACCACCACGCGAGGCGCGACACCGGATGGGCGAGCAGGCATGCGTGCAGGACGAGTGGATTGAAACGCTTGCCATGCCGGCGTTACAATCGCGCTCGTCGCGCCCTGCGCGTGGCTCGTGGATTGAAACGTCGGCACCGGCCACGGCATGGTAGTACCCTACTGTCGACCCCGTGCGGGCGCGACGCCGTCCCCGTTGCGGAACTCCGTGTTTGGAGCCGTTTCAATCCACGCGCCCTGCGCGGGGCGCGACTCGCAGGCTTCACGCTGGATTCGAAAGCAGGCGTCGTTTCAATCCACGCGCCCCGCGAGGGGCGCGACTGTTGTGTGCCGTTCCCTTGCCAAAAGGGGCCTTGTTTCAATCCACGCGCCCCGCGAGGGGCGCGACGATCGTCCTGGCGCGGCAAGGGCTCACAACAGCTAGTTTCAATCCACGCGCCCCGCGAGGGGCGCGACCGGGCGTCGCTAACTTATCCAACTCGGCCGCGTGGTTTCAATCCACGCGCCCCGCGAGGGGCGCGACGCAGTGCATCCGCGGGATGGCTCGCATCGTCGTGTTTCAATCCACGCGCCCCGCGAGGGGCGCGACTTTCGGGGGCCACTTCAAGTACATTACACCAAGTTTCAATCCACGCGCCCCGCGAGGGGCGCGACAGGTTGAGCCTGAGTAGGCGCTTGCTGCCGTCGTGTTTCAATCCACGCGCCCCGCGAGGGGCGCGACCATCGGCCGTTGCGATCAAAGTAGCGAACCGCGAGTTTCAATCCACGCGCCCCGCGAGGGGCGCGACTGAGAACGGGAGTGCAGGTAGTCTGTCCGCTCGCGTTTCAATCCACGCGCCCCGCGAGGGGCGCGACGCCAGGCGCCCGGGGAAGATCGTGCGAGACGCTGCGTTTCAATCCACGCGCCCCGCGAGGGGCGCGACAAATTACTCTTGCTTTTTACCGATAGCAAGCATAGTTTCAATCCACGCGCCCCGCGAGGGGCGCGACGTCGCGCACTTGCCCATGGCGGACCGGATCGCAAGGTTTCAATCCACGCGCCCCGCGAGGGGCGCGACATTCCGGCGTGCGGTAGAAGTGGCGCAGATCAGGTTTCAATCCACGCGCCCCGCGAGGGGCGCGACAAGCTCGCTAACAGATCTGCTTTAAATCTATATTGTTTCAATCCACGCGCCCCGCGAGGGGCGCGACCTGGGTCTACATCATGAACCGGGGCTTTCAGGGTTTCAATCCACGCGCCCCGCGAGGGGCGCGACTACGACAAAGTTCCCTTCGAGCTCGAAAAGTTCGTTTCAATCCACGCGCCCCGCGAGGGGCGCGACCGCGGGCACTAGAAGCCCAACAACCGCACGCACTTACGCGGCCTCAGGCGCGGACCCTCATCTCGCGGCCTCTCGCATCAAGCCATGGCGACCGCGCTCGCTTCCATGCCCCTGCAAATTCAATGGTTTCCGTCCTCCGCGAACCTCCCCGCAAACCGCCGCTCGCTTCCGGTCCGCGCCGCACCGAAAAGAAGCACTCCTCATACCACCAGCGGACCTTCCGGATCGTAGGTTGGCTTTGCGCCCACGTGTTCCAGGCGATGCCGCCAGTTCCCGCCTAGAAAGTAGAATCGCAAGCTGTCCACCGCCGGGTCCGCGATTCCCACCAGCCCGCCGCGCAGGGTCGCCCACTGGGCCGGGTCCACCGCGCACTCGAACACCGACTTCT
>JBEKYD010000270.1:0-10471 GCA_049511335.1 Bryobacteraceae bacterium
GTATGCACTGATGCAGGTGCCGATCGGTTGGCTTTCGGACCGCTACAACGTACGCTGGCTGTACGCTGGGTGCTTCGCGCTCTGGTCGGTCACCTCCGGCCTTACCGGGTTCGCGGCGAGCCTCGGGGTGATGATCGTGCTCCGCGTGCTGCTGGGCATTGGTGAATCCACCTACCTGCCGGGCGGCATGAAGATGGTCAGCGTCTTGTTTTCACCCAAGGATCGCGGACTGGCCTCCGGCCTGGTCAATTGCGGAACGCGCGCGGGTCTGGCTGTCGGCGCTCCAGTGATTGCGGCGGTGGTTGTCGCGCTTGGCTGGAAGAATTCATTCTTCCTGCTGGGCTTTACGTCGCTTCTCTGGCTGGCGCCCTGGCTGATTGCATTTCCCCGGCGCGCCAGCAGCGTCACCCACGCATCTGGCAAGGGGAACTGGAAGTTTTCCAAGGTGGGCCGCAATCTTCTCGGGATGAGCCTCGCGCACATCGGATACGGGTACTACTTTTATCTGATGGTGACCTGGCTGCCCTCATACCTGGTCAAGGCCCGGCACCTCTCGCTCCAGGAAGCCGGAGCGTACGCGGTGATCCCTTATCTCACGTTCACGCTCGGCGAACCGCTCGGCGGATGGATCGCGGACCGGCTCGTCGCGGCGGGGCGCGACGAGATCTTCAGCCGCAAGGCAATCATCACAGTCTCGTACCTGACCAGCGTGATGCTCATTCCGGCGGGACTCGTCGTGAAAACCACACCGGCGATCGTGCTGCTAGGCGCCGCGTCCCTAGTGGGCCTTTCGACCGCCAACATCTTCGCTCTGGTACAGCGCATCACGCGCGACGACGAGGTCGGGTTCTCAATCGGTGTGTTGAATCTGGCGGGCAACCTGTCAGGCGTGATTGCGCCGCTGGCGACCGGCCTGATCGTCGAGCAGACCGGGTCCTACTTTCCGGCTTTCGTCGTGGCCGTGGTGGTGCTGATTGCGGCGATCCCGGTTTATTGGCTGATGGTTAAAGGGCGGAATCATGTCTGACCGAAACACACTGCTGGTCAGGCGCGGCAGCTTCACTACCCGCAAGGGCAACGATGTGCTTTGGCACTTCACACGCAAGTTCTTTTGCCTCGGCAAGAAGATTGTTCCCGAATCTCTATTGGACGTGAGGGTACACAAATGAAGCTAAATCGCAGAGAGTTCGCGAAACTGGCGGCCGCAGCGGCCGCCCTTCCCGCCGCAGTGGCGGAAACGGACCCCGACTACAACCAGCGGCTCCGACCGGAGTTTCACTTTTCGGCGAAGAAGGGCTGGATCAACGACCCGAACGGGCTGGTTTACTACAAGGGCGAATACCACATGTTTTTTCAGCACAACCCCTTCGATGTGAAGTGGGGAAACATGACCTGGGGTCACGCGGTGAGTCCGGATATGGTCCACTGGACGCAACTGGACGACGCCTTGCATCCCGACAATATGGGCACCATGTTTTCCGGTTCGGCGGTGGTGGACTGGATCAACACCGCGGGCCTGCAAAAGGGTGACGAGAAGACAATCGTCCTCATTTACACGGCCGCCGGAGGTACCAACCCGGAGTCCAAGGGGCAGCCATATACGCAGTGCATCGCCTACAGCACGGACCGCGGCCGCACCTTTACCAAATATGCTGGCAATCCGGTGGTGCCGAACATCGTGGGCAGCAACCGCGATCCGAAGGTGACCTGGCACGCCCCCACGCGGCAGTGGGTCATGGCGTTGTTTCTGGACGGCAATACCTACGGGTTCCTCTTCTCGCCCAACCTGAAAAACTGGAGCCTGATGCAGACCATTAGTGTGCCCAATACCCGCGAGTGTCCGGACTTCTTCGAGATGCCCGTGCAGAATGAGCCGGGCGTGAGGAAATGGGTCTGGACGGGAGCCAACGGCAACTACCTGGTGGGCACGTTCGACGGAAAGCGTTTCACACCGGAGGTCATGACGCAATCGGTACACGCTGGCACGAACTATTACGCGGTGCAAACGTTCAGTGACCTGCCGGATGGGCGACGGGTACAAGTGGCGTGGATGAACGGCGGGCAATACCCTGGCATGCCGTTCAACCAGCAGATGAGTTGTCCCTACGAATTTCAACTGCGGAAGTACGGCTACAACTCGTACCGGATCTTCGCGTTTCCCATTCGCGAGATTGATGGGTTGCGCGGGCAGCCCCGCACCTGGAACGACATCACAATAGCGCCGGGAGAGAACCCGCTGGCCGGGATGAAGGGCGACGTATGGGACATCGTCGCCGAGATCGAGCAGGGCACAGCTAAGGAATTCGGGTTCAGGGTCCGAGGACGAGAAGTGAACTACACGATCAAGGAACGAGCAGGCAGCAATACCCTGGCCAACGCCCAACACAGTGCGCAACTGGAGCTTAAGGATGGGAAACTCGGATTGCGCATTCTGGTGGACCGGACTTCGGTAGAAGTTTTCGGCAACGGCGGCGAACTCGCGATTCCCTCTTGCTTTCTGCCCGATGAGAACAACCTCGACCTGGAGTTCTACTCCGCCGGTGGAGCCGCGCGCATCATCTCTTTGAGCGTTTATCCGATACGCTCGATCTGGCGCGAGGGTTGATATGGTCAGTCCCATCGTGTTAGTCACCGAGATGGAGTATCACAAGGCGGAGTCGGTCTTTGCCGGCGCCGCCGGCCTGGATTGCGCGCCGGCGCCGGAGAGTGAAGACGAACTGGCCCAGGCGGTTCGTGATCGGGACGCGCGGCACGTGGTGGTCGGCATCCAGCCCTATCGCAAGGCGCTGTACGAAGCTCTCGCGCCTGGTAGCGTGATTGCGCGCTTCGGTGTTGGGCATGACGGGGTCGATAAGGCCCTGGCGACGGCGCGAGGCGTGTTCTGCACGAACACGCCGGGTGTACTGGACCAGTCGGTGGCGGAGCACACGATCCTCTTGATCGGGGCCGCGGCTCGGCATTTGGTGCCGCTGGCGTCGGGAATGAGGAGCGCGCAGTGGTCTCCGCAGGCGGGTTCGGAGCTGAGCGGGAAAACGCTGGTGTTGATCGGAGCCGGCCGGATCGCCCAAGCCGTGGCGAAGATTGCTGCGTTTGGCTACGGCATGCAGGTTGTGGGAGTGGACGTCACGAGGCGCGAGATCGAGGGGTTCTACACCGTCACGGACGATGTGGACAGGGCCCTGGCCAGCGCCGACTTCGTCAGCCTGCACTTCCCGGCGGCACCGCAGAACGCGCACTATTTGAATGCCGCCCGCCTGGAAAGATTTCCGCGCCAAGCATGGTTGATCAACACGGCCCGCGGAGCTGTTGTGGACGAACTCGCGTTGTATGACGCACTGGCGGAAGGGCGGATTGGGGGCGCGGCTCTCGATGTTTTCGAGCGCGAGCCGTATTCGCCTGCCAGCCCGGCGCGCGATTTGCGGACTCTGCCGAACGTGATCCTGACGCCGCACGTCGCCAGCAGCACCTTCGAGGCGAACCGCCGCATGGCGGAGCGGGTGCTCGAAAATATCCGACTGGCCGAGGCACGGCGTTACGATCGCATGGACCTGCTGAATCGGCAGTCTGGGATCCTGATATCACCGGAACCCAACGGAAAGATCGATGCGCGCGGAAATTGACCGGTTCTTCACGCCCCTTACGCATCTGACTCGGGAGTGCCGGCGCCGCGTTGTGGCACATCTGCTGAATAGTCTCGGGTCAGTTCTTCCCCGTAAAGGTCGGTGAAATCAGAGTAATTTGGCACCGCTCCCCGCCTCGCGGGGCACAAGGACAGCATTGCCGCGTGTGTGCGTTGGATTGATGACAAGGGCAATGTTGGCAAGGAGAGTCGGATCTGCCCCAGGGAGCGCGACTTCCCCAGAACATCGAATCCACTTTAAGCGCAGTTGGTAGAGGAGGAATCCACGCGAACGGTATTGGCGGACTGCGGGAGGCCGGGTTCCAACCCAGCGGCTTCGGCGGCACTTTGGGGCACGACGTCCGACAGCATGGGGGCCTGAACAAACTCTCGATATCGTATTCAATTCCTCAGGCGTACAATGCCGCGACCTCGTAGTCCTCGATCCGAGGGATGAGCAGTTCGACGCTGCGGCCGCTTTGCTTCCAGGAGACTTCGCGTTCCGCGCGGAGCAACTCCACTCGCGAAATGCGTACACCCTCGGGAACCAGCAAGCGAACGCTCTGGGGACCGATCGGATAGTGGCGCCGCAACCATCCGTAGGTCAGGTTGGGGTTGTTGTAGTTGACGATGTGGACGGCGAACCCGGGCTCGGTCTCCCAGGCGAACACTTCAGCGAGTCCTTCGCCCGTTACGCTCACTGGCGTCTCGTTCTTCAGGATCCACCGGACCGCGTTCTGGATTAGCAGGCTGAGGTCGGTGTGCCCGGTCTTCCAGCAGCTTCGGTCGATATCGCCGGGGAAGTAAACCAGCCGGCTGCGCCCTTTTTCGCTTACCACGATCGCCGGCTCATCAGTGTGCGGCTGCCGCGGGTATACCATCTCCGGCGGGTGCCCAGGATAGGGCGGAACGACCGTCAGGATCGGGGCGGATGAAGCCCGCACGGGGACGTAATACTCGGCTCCCGGGAGCAGAGTCGTGCCCGCGAAACCGTTCAGAATTTCATGTTTCCTTTCGATGTGAGCGTAGAAAGATGAAAGATCGGAGTGACCGTGAAACGGCGAAAGGCGGGTTCCGAGCGCGCCCTGCTGTTTCCCTGTCCTCTGGATGCCGAACTGGTCACCCAAGGCGAAGTCGGTACGGGGTCTTCCGTTCCGGTCATACAGGCCAGTCTCGTAAGTGGCAAGAAGGGAGCCGCCCGCTTGGACGTACTGACGCAATTGCGCAGTCTGCTGGTCGCTCAAAGCAGCGATATTGGGCAGGATCAGCGCGGAATACTTCTTCAGCGTCTCCGCGCCGAGGTCATCATCGTGAACGAAATCGAATACGAATCTTCCTTCGAGCAGTGCGTAATACAAGCCCTGCAAATACTCCCATGACTGCGCATCTGCCGGAGGGGTATAGAACGCGTTCGTCCGGTTGCTGAAGACCACGCCGAGGTTGGCGATGGAACGCTTGTTGACGAAGTGAACCTCGTGCCGGGCGTGCCATCGAAAGAACTTGCGAGCGGGCTCTCGCCAGCGCTGATCCTGCGGGTCGTGGCCAAGCCACGCGCACCACGGTACGGAGCCGCCGGCAGCAACTTGCGCCCACCAGAGCGTCACCTCGGCATCCACTTTGGACACGTGTCGCCACAGCAGGCGCGTGGTGCTGTTCGAACCATTCCCGATCGTCGTCGGCCTCCCCTTCATCAAGGCGCGAACCACCCGGGCCGATTGCGCCGCTGCCCATATCGGCGCGTCGCCTTCGAGGCCAGTTTGGCCCTGATGATCTTTCCGCGCCTGGTGATCGCAGTTGAGCCAGCGCGCGCCCGCCGCTAACCGCTTCAGATCCTGGGTCGCCACCAGTGAACCATTCATGTTCACTGCGCAGAGATTGTCCTCGTGCTTCTCCTGGGCGATTGAGTCCCAGAGGTGGACGATTTCGAGCGTTCTCTTGATATCCTGATCGTAGAACTCCGGACTGTTTGGATCGGCCAGCCGCCGGCAGGCGTCACAGTGGCACACCCTGGGCTTGGTGGAAGTAGGAAAGCTGGCTACCAGGAAGCCATCGAAATCGTACAGGGAGTTGACTTCGCGCAGGATGGACGGGATCTGTACGGTATAGTAATCCGAGAACCGACACGTCCAATAGATCCACTCGTCTCGGGGCGGCGCACCCCGGATTGCGAGTTCGTCGCGTGTTTCGAACTCGCCACGGGCGTCACGCACGAACCAGTCGGGGCGCACCCGGAGCATGTCGCCGAACAGCGACTTCGGGTCGATCCGCATGAGGACACGCATGCCTTGCTTCTTAGCCGCGCGACTGTAATCACCAAAGTAGTCCCGGCCACCGAGAAACGGATTGCGGCGGTGATGCTGGACCCTGGTAGGATAAAAGGCCGACATGCCGGCCCCGTTGAGGATGAGCACATCTACTTTCAGGCTCATCCAAAAGTCGATCCACTCACCAATGTTGTCGACGAGCGGATCCCGCTCATTGGCATCATGCAGCGCAACCCGGCGCATCTTCTCGTACCAGGGCTTCCCGGTGACCCGCTCCGCTTGTACAGCGAAGGCAGCCCCGGAAACGAGCGAACCCGATGTGAGCAAAAACTGCCGTCTAGGAATCGACATAATTTTTGATATCCCAGAATATGACATCGAATATTAGCACCGCCGATGTCGCGAGTCAATGGCCTGCTCACTTGTCGCTCCCAGCCTTGACAGCTGGGGTCCTGGCGGCCTCCAGAATTCGCAGCCAGTTTTCGCCCATAATCTGGCGGATCGCTCCCGCGGAGATTCCCCGTGCACTGAGAGCCCGCGGAAGCTTTTCGTACTGGCTGGCGTCAAAATCTCGCAAGGCGCCTCGCCCGTGGACTAAGTCTAAACCGATGGCGACGTGCTTGGGTCCAACGAGGGCAATCACATGCGCCACATGAGCTGCCCAATCGTCCACCGTGGGAAGTAACGGCTCGGCTTCCGCGCGCTCGTGCCACGGACGGCTGTAGAATTCTCGCCAGCGCTGCCCCGTCGTCCAGTCCAACTGTTCTTCGTAGGAACCGAAGTCCAGGTTTGGAGAGCGGATAAGGTCCGGGAGGAACCGGGTCAGGTCGGCAAGCGTCCAACCGGTTTCATTCGGCGGCTCGGGATGATTCTTGGACCATTCGTAGTAGCGCGCGCTCAAGACTTCGGCTGCTCCCTGGATCCCTACTAGTCCGCCTTTGGCGGCAAGGCGCTTTGAGGTATTATCCGAAAGATTTGCCGGGTTAGGGCATAGCTGCCGCATGGCCGTGTGGCTCGCTACAACGGGAGCGCTACTCGCGTCGATGATCGCCAGTTGCGCGGCTTCACTAGCGTGCGATATGTCTATGATAATGCCGAGCCGATTCATCTCCCGAATCAGCCGCCGCCCTTGAGCGTTGATGCCGTTCCATCGGGCTGGCCCACGGTTGGCATCGGCGTATGCAGTGGTTTCGTGGCCCGAAAACTGAATCGACCGCACGCCGAGACGATACATCGCATCCAGAACGCTTACATCGCCCTCATTGTCGAACCCCGCTTCGATGCCCAAAATGACGGCCATCTTGCCGGAGTTCACAATACGGCGCACGCCGGCGCTGTCTACCGCCATCTCCATCCGATCCTGGTGAGTCTCTAGAACCTTGTGAAACGCTTCTATGAGCCTCAGCGCCTGCTTAACCGTGCCGTTGTAATTGGTGTAACCGTATGTGCCGATGTTTTCGATGGCTACATTCAGCCCTGAGTCCCAAGCGCGACTATAATCCCAGGGACCAATTGGTTGCCTCTGCCATGGGTCGATGCCCTCCCAATAAACCCGGTTCGTGATGTGGACGTGGCCATCCATTAGAATTGAGGGTACGGTCGGCTGAGCCGAAAGGGGGAAAATCAACCATCCCCGAAGGAGAAGTGCGGAGAACAAGTACGCCTTCAACACCGCATTACTGATATCACAGAATATTGCGAAATGCAAGATTTTGACCCCAACCCACCGGTCCTGGCATAATTATTGAGTTATTGTGGGATATCAGCAAGGGGAGCACTCTGTGGCGATGGCTCCGAAACGGGATCTAGCGTAGTGCGGACATTCCCAAAGTTCTGATTTTGGAAGGAGATAGGCAGATCGGCTGGGGCGCTGGCCGCGCCAAATCCGCCCCCTTCTGAGGAATTAAAGAGGAATTAAAATATGGACATCCCTCGAAGAGAGTTCCTTGTTACGTCGGGTGCCTTGATTTCCGCGGGGCTACTGGCCGCGCAACAGCCGTCCCCCGCTGGCGCCTGGTATGAGAAGGCCCGCCGTTACGGGCACTCCAACTTCAGTGAACTGGATCCCCTGACGTTTGACGTCGGAGAGTGGCTGGACTACTGGGCCAGCCTAAAGGTCGATGCGCTGTTCGTCAATGCGGGCGGGACAATGGCTTTCTATCCGACCAAAATTCCGCACCACTATGTAAGCCGGTTCCTCGGAAGGAGGGATCTTTTTGGCGAATTCACCGCGGCGGCCAAAAGCAGAGGCATCCGTGTTTTGGCGCGAGTCGATCCGAAATCCACGTTCGGAGGGGCAATCAAGGCTCATCCCGAGTGGTTCATGCGTTACGAATCCGGTGAGTATATGTCGCGCAATGAGGGCGCAAAAAAGACCGATCCTCTCAGCGACGATCGAATTTACTGGACGTGCATGTTTACTCCGTACTTCACGGAGCAGATTCCTTCAATCATGCGCGAGATCAATCGAGCATATGATATCGATGGGTTTTTTGCCCCGAGTTGGCCGACTTCCACCAAGCCGAAGCCGTGCTTTTGCGAAACGTGCCGGCGCTTTCCACAGGAAGGGCCCGCGCTCCTGGAACGCACTACAGTCCGCACTCTCGAGGTCGTCCGGCTCTGGGATTCCCTTGCTCGTGAGAAGCGGCCGCAGAACATTTATGTCATGAATACCAACGGCTCGATCGAAGCGCAGCAAGATCAGAAACTTCTCACCGACGCCGTACACATGATCAATGCCGACCATCAGGCGCGCCGCGATCATCAGGGACGTACGGGCGATGCGCCGATTTGGAACATCTCGGAAACGGGCAGAATTCTGCACGCCGTAGCGAAGGTTAAGCCGAGAGTAATCGTTACGGCCGCCAATAGCACCACACGCTTGCTGTGGCGTCACATCTCGAAATGCGACGCGGAGTTGACAATGCAGTACGCCCAATCGGTGGCAAGCGGAGCGGGACTGCTCTGCGCATGGTTAGGCGGCGACGATGACGACCGCCGTTGGCGGGAACCGACGAAGAATTTCTTCCAATGGCACGCCCGGCACGAGGAGCATTTCGTTAACCGCAAACCCATGGCCAACCTCGGCATGCTACTGAGCCAGAGCTTGAATGCCGTCTACGCTCCGCCCAAGGACTCGGATACTTGGGAATATATTCACGGGCTTTACGCTGCGCTCCTCGACGGGCGATTTGTCTTCGACCTTGTTCACGAAAACGATCTCGGCGCCGACACTCTGAAGAAGTACAGTGCGCTGATCTTGCCGAATGTAGCTGTGCTCAGCGATGCGCAGGTTGCCCAGCTGCGCCAGTATGTCGAATCCGGCGGCTCCCTGCTGGCTACCTTTGAGACTGGCCTGTTTAACAATGACGGCAAGCCCCGCGAGGATTTCCCCTTTGGCGACGTCTTTGACATCAAGCGCGTTGGAGCACGCCAGGGGGCGCTAGGTCCGGATGCATCTTCCTACTACGGGCGCATTGAAAAACGCCACGAGATTTTACAAGGTTTCGAAAATACTTCTCTGCTTCCCGGCTGTGAGTATCGAATTCCGGTAAAGTCTTCCTCCCCGCCCATCCTTACGGTACTCCCACCCGAGCCAGGTCATCCGCCCGAACTTGTCTACTCTGAAGTGAAGCACACGGATGAGCCGGCCATCGTTCTCCGCGAAACAGGCCCCAGTAGGTTGGTATACTTCCCAGGCGATATCGACCGAAGTTACTGGCGCTCCGGTCATCCGGATATCAGTAGGCTCCTGTGCAACGCGATAACGTGGGTTACGCGCGGCCAGAGCCCAGTGATAGTAGCCGGCGAAGGTCTGGCGGAAATCTATGCGTGGGAAACGGCGCCCGGCTTCGCCGTGCATCTATTGAACTACAACAACCCCAATGCGACTTATGGATGGCTGCACCACAATTATCCGTTGGCACCGCAGCGCGTCACGATGCAGTTGCCGGAAGGGGCAATCATCTCCAGGGCTCATCTGCTCCGTGCCGAATCCCCGTTGCAGTTCCGCCAGAATGGGCGAACCGTGGAGTTCGTTATCCCGCGCGTGGATGACTACGAAGTTGCGGCCCTGTATGCACGCTGAGGGCGTGAGAGCCTTGACAGTCAGACCACGATAGGCGGCAACCGACTATAGAATATCGGTGTGCGCCGGCTAAGACAGATTCCGTCCGACTCCTATCGTGTCCCGACTCCCAGTCAGCCCCGGTCCGCCAGCAGTCACATAGCCGAAACTCGCGCCTGTCCCATTTGGGCTCATCCAGAACGAATAAAGCTTCGCACGCGAAACGTGAAACCGAAATCTCACCGTCTGGCCTTGGATACCGCTGAGATCTCCGATTCTCTTCCAGCGGACCGGCTGGCACGTGCCTCCCGAGTGGACTGCTACGCAGTGGTTCGCGTCCAACCCGGACATTGCCTTGCCGTTAGCCTGACTTTCGAAGTGCGAAAGTCGGGTTAGCATCCCCTCGGGGGTCACCCAAAACCGGCCAGTCGGGGTCACCTGAAAACCGGCCAGTTGTAGACCGCCATCCAGGACATTGTGAGCAATGTCTTGAACGAAGAAAAGAAACATCAAGTCATAGCC
>JBEKYD010000271.1:0-10448 GCA_049511335.1 Bryobacteraceae bacterium
AAACGCTATCGAAAATGACGGCAACCCGTTCCTTCATCGCCAGCCGGTACTGGCTCTCGATTTCAGTTCCGATCGTTTCGGGAAACACCTCCCATTGGGTCTTGCCGAGCAGTTCACTTTTCGATTTGCCAAGGAGCCGCTCGCCGTCACCATTCAGATAGCTGAAGTGAAACTCGGAATCGTAAACCAGAAAGCCGTCGGTCGCATTTTCGAGCACGCTCTCGGCGTCGATGGACGGCGCTGGCCGCGCCTTAAGCTGCACGACTTCGCCTTCCAGGCCGGCAAGGCGGGCACGCAGTTGCTCGATGTCGTTTTCGAGTACGTCTTCAGTCTGGCCCGGTATGTTCGTACGGACACCTCCCAGCGTCCGCCCAATCCCTCGTGCATTGTCAGAGACAAAATCGGACTTATGAAACCCCGCTTGCAATCGAGGCTGATGCCAGCCACCTTGCCAAGATGCTCGCCGAAACCAGGGAACTCAACCCGCCTGAGAAATAAGTAGAGAATGGCCGCTTAAGTCACCTTCCTGCCCCAGTTGTCGCCCAAGCCCCCCCGATAGATGGCCACGAGGCTGTGAATCAGGTCCGAACCGTAGGTCTCGACGAGTTCGAGGAAAGACTTGGTTTGGTCCGCGCTCTGCTTCAATCCGACCAGCGCTTCCGTTAACGCGGGGTTATTAACGCCTTCCACCGCCTCCTCAACAACGAGGATCGGAATGCTTGTGTAGCCGAAGACTCCGTCTGAGTTCCAGGAGCCCATTCGCCACACTCCGGCTCCAAAGCGCTTCTCCAGACGCTTCAGCTCGTCGTGCGGCACAACAATCGCAGCCTTTCGAAAGCTGCTGGCAACATCCTGCGGCAGATTGTCGCTGGACAAAATCAATCGCGGGGCAGCCATAAGGAACCTTAGCGAACACTCATCACCAGCGGGGACCCGGCTCGTCTGGCTATCCCGCTGGCGCCCGGCTTGTCCGCTTGGGCTTCGGCTAGGCATTTTGGAGGCCTCCCCGTTTTCGTCCGGCAGGACGACTGCAAGCGCTCGAGTGCATTGATCGCCTGGTTAATCTCGTCCCGTTGTCTGCGAAGTTCGGAGATTGGCTTCGTCAAATCCATAAGATCTCCTTTTGGGCACCGCCCTTCTGGCAACACCTGTATGTCAACGCCGGCACCGGAGACACGGTCAACCAATTCTTTCTTCGCAATTCGGCTAGGCGATTCGGCGGTTACGTGAGCGAATTGTCAAAGCATCCCGCTCTTGCAATCCGATCATCGCCCAGGGAAGTACTAGAACGACTAATCTATTTTAGGGGTGGATGGATTCTGATTCCCCAGATAATTCTTATATCAAAAGTTTCCATTTGTCAAGGACAATAGTTGATAAGCTAGGTGCCGCTATGACTCCGTGGTCAGGTTTGGCGTTTGCGGTTTCCGGCGGCGCCACCGTGCTTACTTCGTTTTTGTGCGTTGTCTTCTTGGACATGGTTCACCTCATCTAAGGGCGCCGGACTAAAGTACGCTCCAGGTAGCTGCCCAATGGCTTTGATTATGTGACTGTTTTTGTTAGAAGCTGGTATCAACCAGGAAAACGCCGAGGGGCAAAGCCCGCTTCAAAGGGGCCAGATTTATCTTATGGGTGAGACTTCGCGGTGAAATCGGTTCGCGGTCCATCCCGGGCGCTTGTTCTCTTGTTCTGGTGAGGCAGCCCGCGCGGGGTCACCACTCAATCGAAGATCAACTGCACCCGGTCCGGCCGCCCCAGATCCAGATTGTCACGAATGATTTCTTCGAAGAACTCACGCCCGCGCAAGGGACGGTCGAAGATCTGCGTCAGGCTGACCTCCGCCTGCCAGATGGACAAGTCCCAGTCGTAGCCCGCCTCCCGGTCTTGCGGCCGCAAGGGAAGGGGAAGTCGCTTCAGCCACTTGCGAAACACCGGTCGATTTCTTCTGGCCCCAGGGAGTCGCAGATCTGCTGCTACTTGCCCGGTTCGGCGCAAGTTTAGCGTGCGTCGTTTTGGCTTGATGACCCCTTCAGTCCCGAGGTAAGGTCCAAATGGCTACCGATATGGCCCATTAAGAGGACCTAAATGACTGATTTGATTGTGGTTCCGAAAGGCACCGAGTGGCGCCGCCTCAAGGCGCTCGTGCTCGACAGCGTATCCTCCCCGATTACCAAGCGAGTCTACAATCTCGGGCTGGACGAATTCTTCGCCTGGTACGGCCAGGAGCCCCGGCCCGGCTTCACCAAGGCCACGGTGAGCGCCTGGCGAGTTGCCCTGGAGGCCCGCGGGCTCGGCGCCGTTTCCATAAATGTCCGGATCACGGCGGTACGAAAGCTGGCGGTGGAAGCCGCCGACAACGGGTTGCTGGCGCCGGAACTGGCCAGCGGCATCACGCGGGTGCCGCAATCTCCCGGCGGCAGCGAGCGATTCACGCCGCCTCCTTCTTACGTTCCGCCGCGACCTCTTCGAACGTCCGGCCATCGCCGCCCAGCTTGGCGGATTTGCCACTCAGTGCCCGCCAGCGCTGTACGATCACGTCGATGTACTTCGGATCAAGTTCCATGCCGCAGCAGACGCGCTCCGTCAGCTCGGCGGCAGCAAGCGTCGTGCCGCTTCCCAAGAACGGCTCGTAGACCAACTCGCCCCGCTTCAAGTGGTTCAGAATCGGTCGCCGCATCAACTCGACCGGCTTCTGGGTAGGATGGTCGTATTTTTCCTCCTCCGAACCGCCCATGATGAACTTCGGGGAAGGGGACGCCCAGATGGTGGAGTTTTCGCCGGCTTTCCCGTACCAGGGCGCATTCTTCTTCCTAACGAACCAGCAGGGCTCGTGCTGGAACCAATAGAGCGTCCGCGTGAGGACCGTCCTCCCTTTGTCCCAGATGATCTGCTGGTGGTGAACAAAGCCGATGCGTAGTAGGCCGTCCAGAACTTCGCGCGTGAATTTCGAGGCGTGCCAGACGTAGGCGACCTGGAGGCTGGGGACAAGTTCGAACGCCTCCGACCAATCCGCCCGCGTGTCGCCGGAGATGGTGGTTTCCGTGTGACCCTCGGTGCGGTGCTTCATGTAGCTGGCTTCGGCGGGTCCACAACCGTTCAGCCCAGCGCGGTCGCGCCATTCCGAATCCAGTTCGATGCCGTAGGGCGGGTCGGTGACCATCAAGATTGGTTTGTGCTCGCCCAGGAGGCGACCGACATGCTCTGGGCGAGTGGCGTCTCCGCAGAGCACGCGATGTTCTCCGCAGAGCCACAGATCGCCGACGCGCGATGCCGGGTTTTCGGGCATCGGTGGCACGGCATTCGCCCGCTGGTCGTCTTCCGGGAGGGCCAAGAGATCGTCGAGCTCTTTCGGATCAAAGCCGGTGAGGCTCAGATCGAACTCCGCATCCTTCAGGTCCTGCAACTCCAGCGTGAGAAGCTCGTCGTCCCAGTCGGCCCAACTCACCGACCGGTTCACCATCAACCTGAACGCTTTGACCTGCGCTTCGGTCCACTCGTCGCAAAGGATTACGGGGATGCAAGTCGTATCGCCGCCGGGCCACGAGCCCAACTTGCGCGCCGCTTTTAGCCTCAGATGGCCGTCGACGACCTCGCCGTCGCTGCGGGCCAGCACCGGGATTTTGAAGCCGAACTCGCGAATGCTGCTGCACATCCGATCAACCGCGGCCTCGTTTTTTCGCGGATTGCGGGCGTAGAATACCAGGCGGTCGATGTGCCAAATTTGGATCTCCCACTGCTGTGGCGGTTTGATCATTTTGTTGTTCTCCTTTCTAGCCCCGTGGGGCGATACTGGCGGATTTACGTGGAGACCCGGTGGTCGCGGGTCGAGTTTCCCCAAGAAATGAGGTCTCCTGGATTCCCATACTGATTGATTCGAATAGCCTTGCTCGCTCCTGGTTTTCGCATCTCAGCACTAATCGCACAACGTCTGTCAACGAAGCCGGGCAGATCCCGATCAATGCCCACGCCCTTGAGGTCCGGCGCGCACCTGGACCGGCGTCAGGTTCTCGGCGACGTGCACCGGGGCGTCTCGCAGGCCGAGTTTCCGCGCCGCCAGCAGCCGCACGTATCCACAGATAATTACGCCATCGTGGTCCACCACGATCGGCTGGCACCCACCAAACTCTTTGATGGAGGCGACCACCTTATTCACGGCTTCCGGAATCATATCCACTACTCCTCTTCCTTACATTCGCCAATAGGACGGGCAGTAAAGGCTTTCATTGTCAATCCATGGAAAGTCGATCTGCCGGCGTGCGCCCAGGTACACTAAGGCTTGGCTCATGGCATCGACCTGATCGTCAAAGGCGCCGTTGGGAAAGGCCGCGCATTCTTCGATGAAACCGTTAATCCACGGCGCGATGCTCGGATCGGGCAGATAGACGTTGCCAGCCTCAATCTGCGGGCTGACCGCCTGTGCCCGCACTTCCTTGCCGCCTTTGGGATTGACCGCGATCAAGCCCGCAATCTCATGCTTCAGCATGGCGACGACAGCCGGACCATTGGCCTTGTCTTCGATCACTTTGCGTTGCGCTTGCGGCCATTTCTCCGACAGCCGTTTGACGGCTTGCATGGTGGCGGGGCAGTCCATGCGACCGCGGACCTGATCGAGCAGGTATTTGTCGGCCCCATTGCGTCCCCACACTTGGCCAACCACGAAATCACTGCTGCGACTGTCTTTGAAGCTGCAATCCCAGGATTGAATGACTTCCTTGAACTTCCGCGGTGCATCACGGTAAAACTTCCACCAGTGCCGTTTCAGGATGCCGCCCTCGGCCGGGGAGGGTCGCTGCTGCAGTTGGCTGGCGGCACCGTAGCTTCCCAGGTCGCGCTTCAGCCGGTCGATTTCCTCGCGACCGAACCGTTCCGGCCAAAGCAACTCGTCGGGTTCCGTGCGTGGGTCCTGCCAACCAATTGACGTCATCCGCCGGCTGCCCTCGTACTCCGCCGGCAACTTCAACTCCTCATAGTCGCCTTGCTGCAGCACGTGCCCGGCGAGGTCGTTCTCATGCACGCGCTGCATCACGATCACCATGGCGCCGGTTTTGGGATCGTTCAGGCGGGTGCTCATGACTTGGTCCCACCAGTCCAGCACGCCCTGGCGGATGGTATCCGATTCGGCCTCGCGGATGTTGTGCGGATCGTCGACCACCACTCGATCCCCGCCTTCGCCGGTGGCAGCGCCGCCCACCCCAATCGCAATCCGGTAACCGCCTCGGTCATTCTCAAACTTGGCCTTCTCGTTCTGGTCCGAAGTCAAAATGAAGCGATCCCTCCACCGCGCTCGGTACCACGGACTCTCCACCATGCGCCGGCATTTCAGCGAATCGCGGATGGCCAATCCCGCCGCGTAGCTGCAGAATAGCCACCGCCGCTCCGGGTGAGTGATCCATTCCCAACAGGGCCAAAATACTGCCACTGCCAGCGATTTCATATGTCGCGGCGGCATGCTGATCAACAGCCGGTGAATCTGGCCGCTCGTGACCGCTTCCAGGTGCTCACAGATGGCGTCCAAGTGCCAGCCTGGAACAAATGCCGTGGACGGCTCGACCACGGGCCACGCCTGGCGCACGAACTCCCGCAACCGACGCGCCGCCCGTTCTTCATCAATCGCGCCCATGAGGGAGGGCTTTAAGAGCAAGTTCGCGTAACTGTTGGAGTTCTTCATCTGTGAACCTCGATAGATCCGGTTTCATCGCCAACTCGATGGGACCGCCGCCACTGCCCACGTGTTGGTTCGTGATGACATCGCGCTGGCCCAGCAGCTGTTTGCCCAGCCACACGCCCATGGTGCCGCTGCCACTCTCCAATAGCTTCATTTGCGCGCGCCGCACCGAGATCCGGCCCCTGGAACGGCCCCGGCTCATGACCTGCGCGAATTCCGGACGCTTGCGCCGGCTTTCAATGGTGCGGGTCGAGACGCCGAACCAGTCGGCAATTTCTTGGTCGGTGCAATGCAGCGCACACAACTTCTCCAGTTCCACGAGATCGATCTGCACCGGCTTGCGGCCCCTACGCCGAACTTCCGTCATTTTTGTCTCCCTGGCGTCAAAATGGCGCGCCTCACTCGTATTCGCGATTGCCTCCCCAGGATAGCATCGCGTATACTGTAGTCAATATGAATAAGCGTATACATCAACGTATCCGGAATTGGCGCCCGAAGAGCGAAGAGCCAGTAGGCCTCGTGGACTGGGGGATCGGTTATGTACCGAGTGGCGGCTTCGCCTGGGTGGAAGGGCGGACTGGTTCGGATGCGACCCTGAGTAGTTTCTTAATTCCCCAGTCTACAACCGGAGCTTCCCAAGAGATCCCTATGGATCTGTACCTCCAGTTCGCAAGATTGGAGCTCACCCCCGAGGCGGCCCTCGAATTCGCCAATCGCTATGGGCGCCTGGGTTTGGTCAGGCGTCACTTCCATTCCGCCCAGACGGCAGTTCAATCCGCCGAATGTTGGAGCGATTGGTTGACTGAACTTCAACAGTTTCGGATGTGCCTTGAGGGTTGGTCCCTGGCCGCGGAAGACGATCGGGAAGCGCTGGTCAGCTTTCTGCGGCACCACAACTGGCGCACCCTCGTAGCGAGTGATGGCCCGTGGCTGACAGCTCAATGCAGGATTCTGGATGAAATTAATGAAAAGCTGAACCCCTTGCGAGTTTTTCCTGAGCCATGTTTTCAGAAAAGATGCAAGGGGGATCTGCTGCCCCGCCTGACTCCGTTTGTGACCTACTACTTAACTCACGTGACCCTTTTAGGCCACCCCACCGGGCCCCACGATCCCATCGCCGCCCATGTCGCGCCCACGGCCTTGCTGAGCGCCATCTGGTTGCAGTTCGCCGATTTGGTAACGGGCTCTCGGGTAATCCGTAAGTGCGAAAAGTGTCAGGAATGGATGGACATCACAGAGTGTCCCCACAAAGGTGCGAAGCGTCTGCATGAGCGGTGTAGCCTGGCGCTTCGGATGGCCCGATATCGGCACAAGAAAAAGAATAAAGCATAATGCCGTGCCAAAACCGCCTGAAGCCGGGGGCTGGGCTCCGAGCTCATTGCCAGGTCCGCCCCCGCTTTGTTGCGGTTGTTTCTTCCTTTTTATAGGACCCGAAAAAATTCAAAAATGGGCCGTTTTAGCCATCTTATTTCGGACAGGAACCCGAAAAAATTGGATAAAACTACACCAGAACGGCTTCCAACGCTGCAAAAATCGGTTCCAGTGCGCGAAAAATACGATGGAATCGCGCCGGGATCGCCCGGACTTGGCCCACGTTGAACGCGGCTGGCTGGCTTGCCGTTGGATACCAGTTGCGGCCTGGAGGCACCACGTGGCTGCAGGGGTGAGTGCAGTGAGGGTACAGTGAGTGGCAACCGCACTAAGTAGGTACATACGCCGAGCCAGCGCACCCGCCCTACTAAGTCACTAATAACAGTATAACCTTGTAAGTCGGTCACTGTTAGTACAACGGCTATTACGGCAAGTACTATTCGAGATATTACAAGCAGCAGAAGGAGTAGGAGGCACAAACGCAATCGTGGAAAACTTGAGTCAGTGCGTAGCAAGGATGTTTGATAACATCTCATCGCTAATTTGGGCACGCCCGCCTGACAAAGTTCCCCCGGTGATCTGCTTCGACCACCTATCGACTACTGATCGCAAATGATCGACCTACTGAAATCAGCCGCAAAAACGGTGGGGAACTCCTACTTCGGGCCAAAGGCAAGGGCTGAGCTTCTGTCACTGCTTGCTCAACACTCATCCGGGTCAGGCACCGACATATTGGCGATCACAAAGGCCTACAAGGGCAGCGGCTGGTATAGGCGACTCGGGGCCTTCCAAGTCGACAGCGAATTCGTAAGGCTGGTGGATTGGGTGAGCCAGCAAGCCCCAGCACGCATCATGGAAATCGGCACGGCGTCGGGCGCCACACTGCTCGCGTGGTGCCGCATCGCTTCTGAATCCGTGATTTCTGTCGACCTCCCCGGTGGCATTCACGGCGGAGGCTATTCGCGTCAAAGGCAACCGCTGTACCGCCTGTTCACGTACGGCAGGCCTAACGTGTCTTTACACCTGCTACAGAAAGACAGTCACCTTTGGGAGACCAAGTTAGAGGTTGACGCAATTCTGGGTAGCCGGCAGCTTGACATTTTATTCATTGATGGCGACCACACGCTCGAGGGGGTAACGGCCGACTACGATCTCTGGCGTACAATCGTAAAGCCAGGCGGCTTTATCATCTTTCATGACATCCTGAAGCACAAATACCTAAGTGACGTCCATGTTGATGTTCTGTGGAACCGCATCAAGCATGACTATCCCCGACTTGAGATCGTCGGCGACCCGGAACAAGGATGGGCTGGCATCGGCATTCTTTTTGTGTAGCCGAAGATCTGGGTCGCGCTCCCGCGTCGAGTCACCCGATGGCACGTCGCAAAGCGAATCTTCAAGACTAATGTCGAGCCGTTTGTAATGACACTGCCGTCGATCGCGTTGGTCGTTCCCGCTTACGAACGTCCCGGGGGAGTAGCGCGGGTGAGTACTTTCCTATACCGCGCCATCTCGGGATCTGGTAGGTTCGCGGTGGATCTCATCTCCATAGCGGATTCGCACTGTGACCTCGACAGTGTTGGGATGTTGAGGCCGACTACATGGCTCAGGGGCGTGCGAATCTCTGAGGGAACATCAGGAGATCTTCGCTTCAAACACGTCGGCTGCTATCTCGCGGAGTTGGAGTTCACAAGATATCTGCCCGGCCAGCGTCTGACCCATTTGTTGAAACAGTATGATCTGGTCCAGGTGGTAGCTGGGGCCCCTGCCTGGACACTGGCCGCGAGCCGGTGTGGGCGCCCGGTGTGCCTTCAGGTGGCTACGCTGGTCAATGTGGAGCGCCTCTCGCTGCTCCGGCGTGCGCGCGGGGTCTATCGTGTGTGGCGGCTGCTAATGACTAGGGTGACGACTATGTTGGAACAGATGGCGTTGCGCCGAGTACGCACGGTCTTCGTCGAAAACGAGTGGATGAAGGAACATTGTCGCCGTGCGGTTCCGAAGTCCGATGTGATCTTTGCGCCACCAGGAGTCGATACGTCGTTCTTTTTCTCCGCGGAGTACCAGACCGATGGTTATGTCCTCTCGGTGGGGCGCTTTGGAGACATCCGCAAAAACGTAAGGCTTCTGCTGGTTGCGTACGCCCGGCTGCGCCAGTTGATGCCGGAGGCCCCACCGCTGGTACTAGCGGGAGCGTCCGCTCCGCCGAGCGAAGATTGGGCTTGGGCCACGGCACGGGGCTTGGATGCGTATGTGCAGGTGCACACTGGTGTATCGGAAGATGAACTTCGAGGTTTGTACCGCGGGGCCAGCCAATTTGTTCTTCCCGCGGACGAGGAGGGCCTCGGCTTGGTCATTCTGGAAGCCATGGCTTGTGGTTTAGCCGTTATCAGTACCGCTACGGCCGGCGCCGCGGTCTCGATATCTGACGGCAGCACAGGGATACTCACGCCCATCGGCGACCCGGAGGCAATGGCGCTAGCCATGTACCGGCTGGCACAGGACCGCGAGTTGCGCTTCCGGTTGGGACACAACGGTAGGCAGAGAGTTGAGGAGAAGTTTTCTTTCGCCGTGGCGGCTCGCCCGTTTCTGGAAGCCTACGAACGGTTACTGGGCGTAAGTGGTTCTTCCGCCGTAGGCATCCCGACGTTTGGTCGTGCAGGTGTCGGATCTGACGAGCGATGAACGTACAAGTTTGCGGGAAACGCGCGTTCGGCTACTTGCCGGGAGCGGCATTTCTGAAGTTGCAAGGACGTCTTGGTGGGCTCGGCGGCACGATGTCATGCAACCTGGCCATAGCCGTTTGCGGAATCATCTGCGGAGTGACTTTGGCGCGCTCGCTGGGGCCGATCGGCAGGGGAGAAATGGCTGCGGCTTTGTTATGGCCGGGTGTTCTCGTGCTGCTGGGAGATCTTGGACTCGGCTTTGCGTTCTCCTTCTACGCAGGCACGCAGCCCGAAGAGATCGGAACATTGTGGACACTGACCGTCCTGATCGGTTCGGGTGTCGGCGCGATCCTGGCGACGCTCGGATCCTTCTTGCTACCCATTCTGCTATCCGCACTTACTCCAACCGCTTGTGCCGGAATGCGCATCGGGCTGCTGAGTGTACCTCTCATCCTGGTCTCCGGCTACCAGGCTTATCTGTTGTTGGGGGCAGGTTGGATTGCAGATTACAATGCGGTAAAATTGATTGCCTCGATTGCCTATGCGGTATCGCTCCCGAGCCTGGCACTGTGCGGAGCCAGAAACGTGTCGAGCTATGCAGCAGCCTTCGTTCTGTCGCAAACACTCGGATTGTTAGCGGCGGCGGGGGAGGGAACCATTTTGGCGGGCTAGAGAGCGCCACACCGCGAATGCTGGGTGGCGGTGAGTGGCGACATGGGGGCGTGTGGGGCGAATCGGCATTCCGCCCT
>JBEKYD010000272.1:0-10394 GCA_049511335.1 Bryobacteraceae bacterium
GCGAGATCGACGTGAGCGCGGCCGTCGCCCGAGGCCGGCTCGTCGAATGGCGCGGCGACCTCCGGCCCTACCTCGAAACAGCACTTGCCGATACCGGGGCCGATGGCGGCGCGAAGGTTCTCGGGTCGGGTGCGGAATTCGACTGACATCGCGGCGACGGCGCGGGCGGCAACGCGCGCCACCGTACCGCGCCAGCCGGCATGGATGGCGGCGACCGCGCGGACGACGGGATCGACCAAAAGAATGGGGAGGCAATCGGCGGTCTTGACCGCGATCAAGGCGCCGGGCGTATTTTCCAGCAAGGCGTCGCCACGGCCGAGGACGCCGGTTCGGCCGCGGGCGGTAACGCATTCGGCGGAATGCGCCTGTTTGAGAGTCGCCAATTGAGGAAAAAGGCCCGAGAGATCGGCATGACGGGTGCCGAAACCGTGATCGAGCCAGGGGAAAGCGTCCCAGTCGGCGACCTGATAAATGCCGCGCGAGTCTTTATGGAACATCTGTAAAAGAATTTTAGCCACGGATGAACACCGATGAACACGGATAAGAACAAATTGGTTTATCGGTGTTCATCGGCGTTTATCGGCGGCTAAGTGATTTTGTGTGGTTTAGGCCGGCTGGGAAATCTGGGCGATGCGGACTTGCTGCTTGAATTGCTCGAGCATGCTTTCTTCGAGGCGGACCTCGGTGGGACGCTTCACCAGGGTGGACATGCTATCGATTTTGTCCTGCAATTTTAACAGGCCGTAAAAAAGATTCTCAGGGCGTGGCGGGCACCCTTGCACGTAGACATCCACGGGTACGATTTTATCCACGCCCTGCAGCACGGCGTAGGTATTGAAGGGACCGCCGACGCTCGAGCAGGCGCCCATCGAAATACACCATTTGGGATCGGGCATCTGGTCCCAGATGCGTTTCAAAACAGGGGCCATTTTCAGAGTTACAGTGCCGGCCACAATCATCAGGTCGCTTTGCCGCGGGCTGGGACGGAAGACCTCCGCGCCGAAGCGGGCGATATCGAAGCGCGAAGTGCTGGAAGCGATCATTTCGATCGCGCAGCAAGCCAATCCAAACGTCAGCGGCCACAACGAGGATTGCCGGGCCCAGTTGAAAACGTGATCCACGGAGGTAGTAATCACGTTTTGCTCAAACTGGTTTTCGAGGAACGACACGCAAGACCTCCCCCTTAAGTTTGAATTGTAGCATTCAATTTCGGTACGTAGGATTACATTCGCGCTGCGGACCAGCGCCGAGATGGAACAAATCTGTCCTACTCCAACAGCTTGCTGACCTTGGGCACATCGAGCACGATATCGCCCGCCGGATCGACATGGAAGGCGGGGGCGAAACGAGCGCCGAATACGAACTCCGGGAAAGTATAAGAATGGCGCGTCAGGACGGTCTGGCTGAAGGTGTCGTCGTAGGCTTTGATCAGAATCATAATTTCGGGCTGGAGGCGCGCGATTTCCTCGGGAGTTTTGCCCCAGAGCGGACTGCCGCTATCGATGGGATGGACCACGGTCCAAGTCAGCGCCAGGAACATAACCCCGGTGCGTTCCAGATTCAGCAGGTCGTAGCGGCGCTGTAACTGGCCGTTGCCAGGCTCGACGGTCATGAGCATCACGCGAGCTTCCAGGTCCATGAGGGAATTGGCGCGGCGATTGACCACCCGAAACTGGAGGCTCTGGCCCTCCTGGTAAGGCGCAACCAGAAGGTTGCGGCTGAAGCCGATGCGGGCCGAGGGCCGCGAGATGCGCCCGAACAACAGGCCGGTGGCGACGGCAAACCCGAGCACGCCGATCAGAGCTTCGCCCGCGGCGACGAAATTGCCGGGCAGCCCCTTGGGCGCGATGTTGCCGTAGCCGACGGTGCTGAGGGTGTGCGAGCTGAAAAAGAAATCGTTGAGGAAGCGGCCGAAGGCGGTGGCAGCATCGGCGCCCTGCAACTGATCGGGGCCGAGAAGAAAATAGACGGCGGCAAAGAGCAGGTTGGCCACAGTGTACCCGGCCACCAGAGTGGCGAAGAAGGCCGTCCAACCCATATTGATGAGGTGCAGGTAGGGATGGAAGTCGCGCCAGGTGGTGCCCTGGCGGCGCACGTTGAAGCTGCCGTCGGGATTGATGGCGCGGCTGATGGGCGAAATGAATTTTTCGGTCAGGCCGGGATCGAAGCTGGGTTTGCGCATAGGTCGGTTATCCGTTCCATCCAGTTTGCCATTGGGAGGGGGGCAAGTGGGCGAGGGGCTGCTAGGATAGAGAGGGACAAATCGATGGCCGACCCCGCCCCACAGCGCCTCACCACACTGCGCAACGGTCTGCTCCGGCTGCACAAAAATCTTCTCGACTTGGAACGGGCCGCCTACGAGCGGGACGTGGCGCGGATTCAAGGGCCCGGACAGTTTCTGGACTTGGTGTTGAACGATCCGTGGTTCCAGTGGCTGCGGGAGTTGTCGCAGTTCATAGTGATGATGGATGAGACTCTGGATTTGGACGAGCCGGCGAGGGATGCCGACGCGGACCGATTGATCCAAGAGGCCCGGCGGCTGATCTCACCCGGAGAGAATGCCGACGGATTCGCGCGCCGGTATCGGGAGGCCATGCAGCGGGACGCGGGCGCGGTGCTGGCGCACCGGGACATGATGAGCGTATTTGCCGGGCTCGCCAAGCATGGCGATTGAGCTGGCGGCGTACCTAGCGCTGGCGATCTGGGTGTATCTGGTGGCGGGTCGCGGCGGCTTCTGGCTGGAGAAGGCGACCACGCCGCCGCGGTTGGGAGCTTCCCTGAATTACCCTTCGGTAGTGGCCGTGGTTCCGGCACGGAACGAAGCCCTGGTGGTGGAGAAGGCCATCGGGTCTTTGGCCGGACAGCATTATCCAGGCGCGTTTCACATCGTACTGGTCGACGACTCGAGCAGCGACGAAACGGTGGAAGCGGCGCGCGCCGCGGCTGGGGCCGAGCGTCTGAGCACGATCCGCGCCGAGCCGCCGGAAGCCGGTTGGACCGGCAAAATGTGGGCGGTGGCGCAAGGGGTGCGCTACGCGGAACGGTTTCGACCGGACTACTTCTGGCTGACCAACGCCGATATCGTACACGCCCCCGAAAACCTGGCCGGCCTCGTGGCGCGGGCGGAGGGCTCGGGCTATCGACTGGTTTCTTATATGGCGACGCTCGCGTGCCGGACGCTGGCGGAGCAGGCGCTGATTCCGGCGTTCGTGTTCTTTTTCTTCCTGTTGTACCCTCCGCGTTGGATTCGCGACGCGCGGCGGCGCACGGCGGGAGCGGCCGGCGGCTCGATGCTGGTGGAGCGGAAAGCGCTGGAATCGAGCGGGGGTATCGAAGCGATTGGCGGGGCGCTGATCGACGATTGCGCGCTGGCCGCGCAAATCAAGAAGGCCGGAGGCAAGGTGTGGCTGGGGCTGAACTCGTCTACGCGGAGCATCCGTCCGTATGGCAGCTTGGCGGAGATCGGCGCCATGATTTCGCGCAGCGCGTTTACCCAGCTCCGGCATTCCGCGCTGCTGTTGCTGGGAACCACGGCGGGCCTAGCGCTGACGTATCTGGCGCCGCCGGTGGCGGCGATAGCGGCGCCGCGAGGCGCGCGGCTGGCAGGGGCTCTGGCTTGGGGACTGATGAGCTTGGCATATGCGCCGATGCTGCGCTTCTACCGGAAATCGGTGCTTTGGGCCCCCCTGTTGCCGCTGATCGCATGCTTCTATCTGGGCGCCACGGTCCATTCCGCGGCGGTGTACTGGCGGGGGCAAGGCGGGCAGTGGAAAGGGCGCGTGCAGGACAGGTGAGCGAAGCAATCAGCGATCAGCGGTCAGCTAGCTGAAAGCTGACCGCCGATGGCTGAGAGCTCAGTTCAGCGTAGTGGTTCGCTCTCCGTTGTGCTCGAGAATGGTCGATTGCAGGGATTCCAACGCTTCGACCACGCGTTCCACCAGGTCGTCGGTTTGAGACATGGCGGTACGCAGCGAGTCCACGGACGCGGCTTGCTGCTTGATGCTGGTTTCGAGGTTCTGCACGTCCTCCGCGACTAGCTTGTGGAGATCGGCAATGCGTTGATCGACGTCGGCGATCAGGCTGCCGGTGTGGCCGGAAACCGTCTTCTCGACTGCGTCCAAGCGGGCGGTGTGGCTCTCGACGTGTTGGACGAGCTGCGCCACTTGATCGTGGCTGGCGCCGGTGTTCCTGCCGCGCTCGAAGGCGGCCTGCAAGGCGACTACCGCCGCCTCGATTTTGTCGGTGCGCGCCTGGTGTTTTCCGAAGCCTTGCGCGAGCTGGTCCAGGTGTTCGCGGCTGGCGCCGTTGCGATCGATCGCTTCCAGAGTGCCACGGATGGCGGCGAGGCTGGCCTCGATTTGTTGCATGCGGCCGGCGTGCGCTTCCAGGTTGAGCCCGATCTTCTCCAGGTGTTGATAGTTCAGCCCGGTGTCCGCCAGTTTCTGCACGCGCTCCTGGGCCGCCGCGAGATTCTGCTCCAGGCGCTGGATCCGCTCGGCGCTGGCATCCAGGTGTTGCTGGACGTGCCCAACGATCTTTTCGCCGGCGGCGTGAATTTCCTGCTGGGACTGCGCCGAATGTTGTTGCGCGGCATCCAGTTGGGAAGCGATTCTGCCCAGTTCGCCGCGCAGGCTCGACAGAGTCTCGGCAGTATCGCGGTGCGCCCCGGCGATGTCCTGCCGATGGCTTTCCAGGCGGCGGTCGATGCGGGCCTCGAGTTGCGCCATTTCGGATCGCAGCGCGGTTTCGAGCGCGGCGTCGCGGCGCGGCGCCGGCGGTTCGGCGCGGCGCGCGACCATGGTCAACATCTTCAGTTCCAGGATGACCTTTTGCATGCGCGGCGGCCGCGCCATGGGGTCCTTGGCCAGGCAAGCGGCCATGAGGCGATCCACCACCGGGCTGCCGGTAGGCGCGGGCGTGGCTTCGGTCACTGCGGCGGCGATGGCCGCGGCATCGCCGCCATCGAAAGCGCGGCGCCCGGTCAACATTTCGTACAGCACCGTGCCGTAGGAGAAAATATCGCTGGCCACGTCAGCCGGCTTTCCGGCCACCACTTCCGGCGCGGTGTAAGGCGTAGGCGTCAAAGGGGGAAGCGCGGGAATCAGCTCCACGCCATCCGTGCCCAGCGTCACGCTGGCGGGCGACACGGCTCCGTGTACGCGTCCGGAATCGTGCAACTTGCGCAATGCTTCCGCTAATTGGGTTGCGATTCGAAGCGATTCGGAAACCGGCAGCTTTCCCTCAGCCAGGCGGTGCGCCAAGGTCTGCGGAAGAGTGGAAGCGGGGGACATGGATTACCTCCAAAATATTGAGCGGGAATCTCTCGCCTTTTCTGAGTAAACCAGTTCTCTACTGGCGGTGGCAAGTTGCTAACGGTTACCACGCTTAGATAACCATGGCTAAAGTACTGTTGGTACTTGGTGCGGCAGCTTCGATTTGCAAGTTAGCCCCGCTTATGTCATTTTGCAAAGTCGGGTCCCGAGTTTTTCGCCACCTGAATTATGCCGGTTCCGAATGGATCGACTCGATCTTCCAGGCCAGGAGCCGCAGGCCCAATTCGCCGTACAAAGGAGCGTGGCGCCAGCGGCTGGCGTGGATCTCAAACGGAACCGGGCCACCGCGGCTTCGCGGTTCGAAAGCTACTTCGAAATTTCCAGGGCCGACCGGCCAGCGCGCCAGTTCGCGGCCTTCGGTTCGGATGGCGAGGGTCTGCCCGCGCAGGGAGGAACGGTCGGGCACGTGTCCGCGGATCGTCACTTTCGCCTGAGCTTCGGGTATCATCCAGCGGAGGAGCGGCCCCACCCAGCCATCGGGAAAGCAACCCTGGGACCGCCGCGCCACCCAGGCGATGGGCGCGGCCGTGGCTGCGTAGACAAGCAAGCTCAGGAATTGGGCGGGTGGAGCGAGCCAGCGGGATCTCGGCTGGGAGAGCGCGGCCATCGTACTGCGTTGCCACTGGTCGAGAGCGTGGGTCCAGTAGCCGGGCGCGCGCCGCAATCCGGTGTGGCGCTCGAGAACACGGCGAATCTCGGCGATGCGGGCGCTTCCGCCGGAGAAACTTTTCGCTTCGGGATACTCGCGCAGGGCCGCCAGACATTCGGGGGTGTAGGCCAGGCCGAACTTTTTCCCGAGGCGGATGAGCAGGTCCCAATCCATGGCGTAGTGGAGCGACTCGTCGAGCCAGCCAACCGCCTCCACGGCGCGGCGGCGGAAGAACGCGGCCGGCTGCAGGATGTAGTCGGACAGATAGGTCAGCTTCCAGAGATTAAAGCGTTCGGTGGCGGGAAAGCGGCGGCGCGAGAGGCCGGAACGGTCCATCAAGCAGCCTTCGCCATAAACGCCGCCGGCGGACCCGGCTTGCCCGAGGGCGGCGACGGCGGCGGCCACCGCGCCGGGCAGCAGCAGATCGTCGGAATTCAGCCAGGCCACAACGTCGCCACGGGCGCGCAGAAAACCCTTATTGATGGCGTCGGACTGGCCGCGGTCCTTGGCGCTGGTCCAGACCAGGCGAGTGGCATATTCGGCGGCAATGGAGGCAGTCCGATCAGTCGAGCCGCCATCCATAATCAGGTATTCGATCGAGGGATAGTCCTGCGACAGCACGCTTTCGATGGCGCCGCGAATGAACTCGCCCTGATTGAGAGAAGGGGTGACGATAGTGACCAGGGGTTGACTCAAGCGATGCCTTCGCGGGCGGTAGCGAGCACATCCATCACAAAGCGAAAGGGGTGGCACCAGTTGTAGCGGACGCCCATAGCCAGAGAGCGGAACGCGCTCGGGAGCGAAGCCGCGGGCGCGGCAGAGGCGAGCGCCTGGCGGGTGCGGAGGCGATGGGCATAGCCGTAGAGCCAGTTATAAGGCACGTAGCCGTAGTGGCGGCGAAGCAGTTCGATGGTTTCGCGCATCGCGGCGGGCATTTCGGCCAGCGTTTTGCTGGCGGGGTGCAGGCGCGAATCGGCCAGCTCTCTGTCGATTTCGAGCATGGAATAAGAGGCGGACAACCGAATCCACAGGTCGTAGTCCATGGCGTAGCGGATGCCGGCGTCGAGCCCCCCGCAGGCCGCGAATGCGTCCCTGCGGATGAAGGCTGCGGGCTGACAGATATAACAGCGCCGCGCCAGGCGGGCGCGATCGAAGGGTTCCACCGGATACTTGCCCACGGGCCGGCCGGATTCATCGATGAAGCGCGCCTGGCCGTAAACGGCAGCGGCTTCGGGGTGGGCGGCAAAGGCCTCCACGGCGGCACGGATAGCGCCGGGGCGGTAGCGGTCGTCGGCATTCAGAAAGGCGAAGATGGCGCCGTGGGTTTGGGCAAATCCACGGTTGACGGCGTCGGCTTGGCCGTGGTCGGGAGCGCTGATCGCGCGCAGACGGCCAAGGTAAGGAGCAAGGACGTCGAGCGTGCCGTCGGTCGAGGCGCCATCCATGACCAGGTATTCGAGTTCCGGGTAGTCCTGATCGAGCACGCTGCGCACCGTCTCGCCGATGAACCGGGCCGCGTTACGGCATGGCGTGACGATCGAAACCAGCGGCATGATGAGATTCTAGCAAGGCGTGGCAGCAGCCGATTGCAGGCGCTTAGCCGATCCGGAGAAATCCGTCCCGCCGACCGTTACGGAGCGGTTGGCGTGCCTAATTGCGAAATACCCAGATCGGTTAAACACCCACCGATTGCAGGCGAAAACGCCTGCTCCACAAGGGCCAGGTGCGCCATTTGCCCCAGACCCGGACATCAAATGTAGAGTTTTGCATCCTGTTTTCTGTAACTTGGCCCTGACGAACCGTTGGCCCAACGATTGCACTCCTGTGGGCATGGCCTACGTAATCACCGATACCTGCACCAAAGATGAACTTTGCGTCCAGGCTTGCCCCGTCGATTGCATTCATCCCAAGCAAGATGAGCCGGGGTTTGCCGATGCGCCGCAGCTCTACGTCAATCCAGCGGACTGCATCGATTGTGGCGCGTGCATCCCGGTTTGCCCAACCAATTCGATCTACACTTTGGAAGATCTGCCTCCGGAGCAGGCAGCTTTCACCGAACTCAACGCCAACCACTACAACTGAGCACGGAGTTACCGAAGCCGTTACGGTAGCCGCCGCGACCGCCGCGATCGCGGTGGTAGCTCAGGGCGTTCCGGTTTCGCCCAGTACTATAGAGTTCTACACTCTATAGTACTTTCATGGCGCTATATATCGCTGGGGCGCTATCCAAGTTGTGTCTTGTTCGCGCCGAACGATTCTGAGTAAGATTCCCATTACCAGCGCATCCGATTCCGGTAACGGATCGCGATCCGCTGTCAAAGGAGTTGATTGGATGAGTTCATCTGTCTTGGCGCATGGGCAAACCTTCGTGCCCGAACTGAACGACCTGGTCCGAAATCAAACGTCGGCGCTTGGCCGGCTGGTTGCGATATGTACTTTTCGGGATTTCCGTCTAATGGGAACGGCGCACGAGAGTGGCAGTCAGGCAATCGAATGGGCGACGCGGCGCCTACACCAAGAAATTCTGAATAGCTGGCTGAGCTTGTCGCTGCTCGAACAGAAATGCGACGTGGCCGACTATCTCATGCAAATTAATGAAGACCCGGCGTCGCTGGTCAGCCTGGTGGCCAGGGCCGAAGAATTAATGCCGGAAGGCTCGATTCGCGCCCAGCAGGATCAGTTCGCTCATAATCTGGCGACTGTATACGCGTTGCTGACGCATGAATGGAATCGCGAGCCGGCCAACCGAGTCTGGCCGATCGCCGCCAAGAAACGCGAGGAGTCCGTCGAACCACCGGCCACAAACGTGATCGCTGCCTGAGTGCGGTTGCCTCGTCGGCGTGCAAGCGCAAGGCACGCCCAGGGGGAGGAACGCCAGCAAGTGTTAAGGTATCTCGATCGTCGCTGCCGCGGCTCATGTCAGAGGGAGAGCAACGACTCGCGGTTTGATCGTTAGCTCATTCATTCCCGGCCTTACCGCATCGATATTCCATCGATGCGGTAAGGCTTTTTCATTTCTGGGGCGCCTTTCCTACGCCTTCGGCCGCGCGCGAAACCAGGTGGGACAGATGATCGTTTTCTGTCGTCTGTCGAGCGGCTGGCCTGGCGAGGGCCTGACAGACCGCGAAATACTCGCGGCCTGTCCCACTTCTGACCGCGCGGGCACAGGTGGACCAGACTCGAGCTCTGGCTCAATCTATTGAGGCTCGCATAATAGAGTGACGGCAAGCGGCGCCTGTGGGGCAGGATGGTATCCTGCCGCCGATTGTGAATCGGCGTTTCGCGGTCCGCCGAGAAACTGCCGAAAGCGGGTTACCAACCCGCTGCAGGTTGCCAACCTGCCCCACAATTTCTTTCCATCCGTAACTGTAATTTGCGAGCCTCGGTAAATTCCACTGGGCCACGATACTGTCGATCGGTACCGATAGGACTGCGCGCTCTTTAGATTCAGTGGATCGGTGCATGAGGCGACCAGCTTCGGTACTGGTGAAGAGTTCCATTTCCACGAAATTGTGGCAACCGTACCTGGCCGGTACGCGCATGACTCGGAAAGGGATTTGGCTTCCAAGAGAATGAAATTGTACCGGGACCTCAGGGGCCGGGAAAGCAATCGGAAAGAAGCCAAAAATGACCGGAACGAAGTGGATGCTCGCGGCAGTGCTGTTGGGAGCCGCTACCGTGCCCTCGAATGCGACGACGGTTTATACGTACACCTTCCAGACGTCGAATGCCAACCTGGGCACCAGCCACAACTACGGCACGGCGCCTTACAACGTTACGGTATACGGCTTCGATGGGACGTCGACAAATTCGCAGAATCGGGCGGCCGATCTCTCCGAGACGCCGAGCGGCCTGGGGTTGGCGGGAACCAGCCAGATTACGACGAGCGATTTCGTGACCATCGATTTCGCCGATCCGGAGACGGTACACGGCGCCACAGCAGCGTTTGAAGTAGGGAATTTGTCCAGCGGGGAAGGGTGGGCACTGTACGGGTCGGACACGCTGGGCGAATTGGGGACGGCGATCACTTCGAATACGGCGGGTTGGGGCACGGCGGCCAACACCTGGGAAACGATTCCCAACCTGGCGGACTACACCTACTATTCGCTGGTGGAGGTGAACGAAACGGGCCACGGCCAGATCGTCACCGAGTGCGGGCACTCGTCGCCGGGCATCACGCTGGCGGGTGTTCAGGTCACGGGCGGAGCGAGCACGCCGGAACCGGGGACCTGCGTGCTGGTCGGCCTTGCGCTGATCGGGCTGAGCGTGGGCACGCGCCGGCTGCGGTATTGATGGGGCGGCCGCTTAGCACACGGTTTCGCAAGAACGGTGGGTCTTCGGCAACCGTTCCTTGCAGTCCCGGCTCTGACCCGAACATTCGATCCTGTTGCCAATGTGCTTCGTAGGGCGGA
>JBEKYD010000273.1:0-10342 GCA_049511335.1 Bryobacteraceae bacterium
CCTTGGTTCGGCGGCAAGAAGCTGATCATTCAATTTGCCTGAGTCGTGACGTCATCGCTCAACAGCTCAACACGCCATTCCCGTTACTGAATTATTACGCGTGGAAATCGAGGCTAGCCCAGTTTGGCGGTTACGTCGTCGTCGTTATGTCCGGCAGCGGGCGATCACCACCGGGGCGGCGGGCGCCGAGGGATTCGCATAAGCCTTGACGACGGGTGTCGCCGCAATCAGGGCAAGCCATTCTCTTCGCGTCATCAATAGTGGCACAAACCGTCACCCGAACCAAACCCACAGGGAGGGCCGAGCCCGGAAATAGGCGTTAAAATATGCCGTCCCGACCGCAAGATCTTGGAAACGCGATTTCTGCCGTCCACAACATGCGGTGGTGTCCGGCGGCTTATTTTAACGCCTATTGAGCCCGGAGGGTACCCCACCAGGCCCGCAGATTGACCGATTGAGGGACATGATAACCTTTCGGGTGCCGCGAGCGAATCCATATTATATGGGCGGTAGGGGTGATCGGCCGCAAATTCCGGATCACGGGCCGCGCGGCGGGCGGCATAATGGAAAAGCTGCGGCAACATGCTCCCAGACGACCCGCTCGAAACGCTCATGGCCGGATATCAGCAAGGCGACGGCGCTCGCACGCATGCCCTCATCGAGCGGCTCAGTCCGCCGCTTTATCGCTTCTTTCTGGCCCAGGTCCGCAGCCGCCGCCATGCCGACGATTTGCTCCAGGAGACCTGGCTGCGCATCCACCAGGCCCGCCACACTTATCGCCCCGGCCAGCCGCTGCTTCCCTGGGTGTATGCCATCGCAAGACATATCCGCATCGATCACTACCGCCGCAGCCTGCGCTCGGAAGCCCGCGAGGTTCAGGTGGAAGCATTTCCCGACCCGCCCTCACCGGAACCGCGTGCGGCTGGCCCCGATCTTGCGGCCGTCCTCGCCGAACTCCCCGAAAGCCAGCGCGAGGTGCTCGTTATGCTGAAGGTCTCGGGCATGACGCTCGAGGAGGTCGCCCGCGCCACTGCTTCCAGTGTGGGATCGGTCAAGCAGAAGGCCCACCGCGCCTACCTAAAGCTGCGTGGGGTCCTGAAGGGAGACGGCGCATGACACCGCCCGAATTCGACCGCATTCTGAGAGATTCGGCAATGTCCCAGCCCGGCCCTGACCCGAGCCTCATCGAAGCGATTTCACGCGGCATCGTGCCCGGTATCCGGCCAGTCCGCCCCATGATCTCTTCCTGGCGTCTCTCCGCGATCCTGGTGCCGGGCGCGGTGGTTTTGGCTCTGTTGGTATCGTTGTTGGTTGGCCAATCCGGCCTTCGCAGCCTGAGCGGCTTCCAGGCTACGTTGATCTTCGGCGAATTGGCTGTCTTGCTTTGGTTGGCCAGCCGTGCGCTCTTTGCCGAAATGGTTCCGGCCAGCGCCAGGCTCACTAGCCCGGCGCGTCTGGCAACCTGGACCGCCTTGGCGTTGACGGCCGTATTCGTGCAGCTCTTTCCCGATCGCTCCACGACCGACTTTGTCCATCGCGGCTTGGGGTGCCTGACCATGGGGTTGCTCGTGGCCGTGCCCGCGGGGGCGCTGTCCGCACTGTGGCTGCGCCGCGGCGTGGTACTCCACCCGAGCGCCGCCGGCGCCGCTGCCGGCTTGATGGGAGCGTTGGCGGGCGTCTTCGCCCTCGAATTACACTGCCCTTATCTCCAGGCGCCACACCTGCTCTGGCACGCGCTGGTGATTCCGGTGGCGGCGGTGGCCGGCGCAGGGATTGGCCGCAGTCGGCGCCCGAACGGCCGATAGCCGGTGCCGCGCTAAGCTCAGACTGAGTTGAATGGGCTGGGCTGCGGAGCCTGTGCGAAAGCCGCCGCACTCAAACACAACATCCATGATTTCGCTTTGCTGACTGCTGTGACTACTGGTGCCGAGTCCAACATCTCCATAGCCGGGTCGACAAGGAATGGAGCAAGGGTTTCCACGGCCGCGGGTTAATTTTCGGGCGAAGATCGCCAAAGCCAACGTCGGCAAAGAGCACCGTCGCCTTGGCGTTTCCGAAGGCAAGAAGATCAGCATCGGCGCTCTGCTGCGAATCGATAATCTGCAAGAAGGAATCGCGGCGCGGCGCATGGCGTATGCAGGAGAGCCCGCGCCCGTATCCTTCGAGCCGCCGCTCTTGATGGCCGTTGCCCGAGGCTCTGAACGGGGCTCGTGAAGGTGGGCTGATTCACCAGCGGGTTATGTGGTCCGATTCGGAGGTGAGAGGTTCCATCCTCCCCAAACGGTGAGATTTGGTGTTTCTGGAATGCCGAGATCGAACAGTGGCTGCTTCTTAACCAGGTAAAGCGGGGCGACGTAATTCAGGAAGTAAACCACAAACCGGTGCGCAACACTTCGGATTTCGAATCTGCCATGCGTAACGCGAAGGACGCCACTCTCCTGCTAGTGAACAGGCAGGGCAGCACGATGTATCTGGCTGTCTGACCCCGGTTATCACCCATTCAGGAAAAGGCCGGCCCCGACCTCTATCGGCGGGACCGGCCTTTTCTTCTCTACCGGGGCGACTCCCCAAGTCGTTCTTCTAGCTGAGCGCCATAGGTCCTGCTGACACGTGATCGCGATCCATCCTTCAATACGACCTCGAACTCGCGGTGAGAGAGGGCTTCGAGTTGCAAGATACTCTCAAGGGGCGACCAGCTCGACCGACGTGCGAAAACCTTTGCCGCGATTCCAGTCCCGTCACCAACTGTTTCCGCGGGTGTTCCGGTACGTGGACGAGCACGTGCGGCGCAAGGTGAATTTCAACGGCGCTCTTCCCTGTCGCGTCGCGCCAGGAGTACCGATGATGAAAGCCGCCCAAGTGAGGACTGGAAATCACCGTCGCGTTTGCTAAGAACCGCGCTTCGACCGGGCGGCGATTCGAGGCATCCTTTTTCAGGGAGTCGTGGACGCGGTCCTGGTGGTGATGGCACTCGGTAGGCCCGAGAACCGAGTTAGGTCCGATCCGTAGGCCGAGCATCCGTTCCGGTAGTCGCAGCGTCTGCATTGTAGTTAATGCTTGTTTGTGTTGGGAAAGCGAGGCGCGTCCCGGCGGCTTCAACGGCTTCGAGAATGCGCAGGAGGAGTTCCTGTTGAACGCGACTGAACTCGTCGTCGTCTGACGTGAGGATATAGGCCGAGACGTCAAAATCTAACGAATACGCGCCGACTGCCGCAAAGTGCACCGAGCGACTGCCCGAATCCACCTTGGGGTTCGAGTCCAGCAATCGTGAAATCGAATCGAGCAACTGCCGGATCTGCGCCGGCGAAGTCTCTCGCGTCAGACTCAGCTTGGGATGGAACCAGATCTTGTCCCGCCGGGACAAATTCTCCAAGGTCATCGACGAGAATTGGCCATTCGGAACGGTGACGAGTGTTCGATCGGGGGTCCTGATTCGGGTTGAGCGAAGTCCGATATCTTCAACGTCGCCTGTCCGGTCTCCGAATCGGCATGTATCACCGACCAGGACTGGACGATCGCTGATCACAGCGACGCCCCCAAAGAGGTTTTCAAGTGTCTTCTGGGCGGCCAGCGCCACGGCCAGGCCCCCAACGCCGACTCCGGCAAGCACTGTGGTCGTGTTGTACCCCCAATTGCTGAGAACTACCGCGACAGTGAGCACGAAGATGACGATTTTGCTCATCTTGTTCACCAAGGGAAGAATGGATGAGGAAATACTCTCATGGTCGGCGGCGAGCACAAAGCGAATCCGGTCTGTTGCTACCTCCACCAAACGCATCGCTGCCCATGCCACACCAATTGAAAAAAGGAACGTTAGCACTCTGCCGAGGTACAGCCGCAGGAGCGCGGAGGGTCCAATGAATTCCATTCCCGCGCGAAAACCGGCGACCACGACGAGAAGGCGAAGCGGAGCTGCGAGCGTCTCCAGAATCTCCGGATGGACGTGCGCTGACGCGCGGCGGAGTATTGGATGTACGAGGCGGAGCAGTCCGCGCGAGAGAAGGGACGAGAGAGCGGTCAGGAGGGTGGCCAGCAGAATCAGGGCAAGCCAACGCCAGACAGCCGTCTCCAGGAGGGTCCAACTGACCAGCGGCTCCGGCAGTCGCCGTTCGAAGGCAGATTCCCCTACCAGCTTGTACAACTGTGGAATGAGCCCAACACTGCTCGATGAGAACTGCCACACCGGATAATTCAAACGAAGCTGGACGCGCTCTAGATCGACCTGATACGCACGCCCCTCATCCATAAAAGCTGCAACCGGTTCGCGGCCGCCGGCGCCTGTGTCGCCCTCCGGATTCCGGCTAATGGCACCGGCATCGAATTCCGTGTTTCTGTCGAGCAGTTGCTCTAGCTGCCTTGCAAGCGTTGGGCCGTTGAGCGCTCTTTCTGCGGCCGGAAGCGCGCGCAAGTCCAGGTAGGCAGCGGCTTGCTTGTAATTTTGGGTTCTACAAGCCTCCAAGAAACCTATGACCGCACTCTGGGGTGTATCGCGTCCCAGCGGGTCCATTGAAACGCGAGTCGCCACAGGTGCGACGGTCGAGCCTGGGGCAATTTGCTGGGCCTCCGCGAGAAACAGAGAGACGAGAAGAGCCGCGGCGAGATCGAGAAAGCGCAAAGTACACCTCCCGGAAAGAGTGTACAGTAACCACGACTCCCGGCTTGGTGGTTGCCGGAGATGAAGCCGCGGACGCTGTGCGCCTGCCACTCGGTCGCGGCCACGATCTCCTGAAGGCTGCGGAAGACGTTCCAGAAAGACGCAACTTCATCACATGTGGAAACAGCCAGAAAAGCGCTCACCCACTCCGGCCTCAAGGGAGCTGAACTCGGCGAAGTGTTTCGGCGCTTCCTGCGGGACTACGGCCGTCAGTCCCGCTGCTAACAGGCCTGGAACAGGCGATTGTCAGCGAAGAAATAGCGAAACAAAGATGAACGTTCTTTAATCTGTCGGCCTGATCTTCGCCTGTTAGCAGGCGGGCGACTATGCGCTGGCTGTCGGCGATCCCTTTGGAGTCGGCTTGCGGCTTTGCGCCAACAATCGCGCCGCGCGAATCGTGGGAGCTTCACACAAAGTGGCACCTACAAAACCTACGAAACCGGTTTTTAATGGTTTTATTGGTGCGCTCCTATTGGAGTAGAATAAAATCGCACGTCCGCTGCGACGCAGGCCAGGAGGTGATGGTATGGCTTGGCTGTCCAAAATCTTGGCGCCGATGGCTTTCTCTCCGAGCTGCCGTGGCGCCATTCAGTATGCCGAGGCGTTGGCGTGTCATTTCCACAGCGAACTGATTTTGTTCCACGTAGTAGCGCCACCCATGGCCCTCGACATGCCACCCACTGCCCTGGGCTACTCCACAGCCGGCGAACTGACCGCGGAGAGAGTGGAGCAAACGAAAATCGAACTACGGACCTACTTGGGCGGTGGCCAATGTCCCGATATCTCGCTAACCCAGGAGGTGGTGGAAGGCGAACCGGCCCGACAGGTCGTCGACTATGCGCGAGATCACGATGTCGACATGATCGTCATGGCAACTCATGCATACGGACCCTTCCGGCGGTTTCTTCTGGGCTCGGTGACCGCCAAGGTGCTGCACGACGCCACGTGTCCGGTGTGGACGGGGCCCCACCTGGAAGAGGCTCCTAGTTACGCGACCATCTGCTTTCGGCGCGTTGTGTGCGCGATTGATCTCGCTAGAGGCAGCGGTGCGGTCCTGGAGTGGGCCGGGCGCTTCGCGCGGGAGTTCGGCGCGGAACTTGCAATCGTTCACGTACTTCCGCAGCCGCCTATCGAGTTAGAGAGAGACTACTTCGACCCGGAGTGGCGCAGCCAGCCGGAGTGGCGCAGCCAGGCCGCCGCCGCGCGCGACCAGATCGTCCGGCTCCAGGAGGAACTCCAGACGGCAGGTTTGGTAATGGTCGAGATCGGAGACGTGCCGGTGGTGGTGAGCGACTTGGCCTCCCAGCGGAAGGCCGATCTCGTCGTAATTGGACGCGGCCGCGAGTCCGGGATGCTAGGACGGCTTCGCACGAATGCGTATGCCATTCTGCGCGAGTCACCATGTCCGGTAGTGGCGATTTGAGGTGCGACTCTGTGGGTGGTTTATTGCTTCAATACCGCGCGGGGGCGATTCCTGGGAGGGGGCGACGACCCGCGCTACCCCGAAAAATACTCTGCCCTCAGCATCCGTATCGGCGTCAATGACGTTATCTACTCCCTGACGCATTGACCCGCTACTGTCCGGACAGGATAACCTGCTACCATCGCGGCTGTTTAACCTGAAATTGTGAACCATTTTCGGCCTTCCGAGCCCGCGACGCGTCTGATAGCAGTGGGCCGCATTCTCTACGTGATTCTTTGGTGCGCGGCGGGCAGTATCGCCGCAACCTCCCCGTCCTTGGCCACACCGCCGGGTTGCCTCGGCAATGCGACTCTCGGCAAAGTGCGCGTATCCGTGTACTTACCCGGCAAGAGCGAGCTCATTCCGATCAAAGAGCTGGCCGCCATTCCGTCCTGTGCGAAGCTCATATGGGACCCGGTACGCCTGCCGTTGCGGGATGCCGAGAAAAGCGAGATCGCGATCTTGATTGTGCCGCGCGGCGGCGGAAACCTGATCGTTCTGCCCGTGCATCCGGCCAAGCAATATCTCGAATGGGACCTGCCGGATTACGCCGACGTGGTCGCCCTGGTGCTGGGTCCGGACGGGCTCAACATAAACAAGGTGAAATCGCTGGTGGCCAACAATACCGATCTATTGACGCAACTGGCCGACTATGCCCAACAGGCTTCGGCAGTGGAACTCCTGGTTCAGCAACTGGCGGATTCCGAGCAGAGGGGCGCGGGCACCGATGCGGCTCTGAAAGGCTTCGCTTCGCGCTGGGGTGTCGTCACCCCGCGCCTCGATTCCAGTGCATCTGCCAATCAGCAGGCAGCCGCCATTTTGAGGGCCACTCTCCCCACTACCGCCAGCTACGATCCGCTGGCGTCGGCCGACGTTCAGATGCAACAGACCAGCGGCCTGGCGGCGTCCGTAGCAGGATTGTTCTTCGGCAACGGCGTTGGCCTGGCTGCGGGTGGCGCGGCCTTGGTCACCAATCTGAAGTCGGCCCTGTTTCCCAACACCGAATTCCGCTCGGCCTTCGCCCAGTCGGCGGAATCCGGCGCGCTGGCGTTCTGCGCCAAAAGCCAGCCGGCGAAGTTGCGTACCCACCTCGCCTACTTGTGGGCCTATCGCATTCCCCACGAACAGTTCCCCGTGGCAGCGCTCACCGGCGCGCGGTGTCTGCCGCTGGGCGCAAAATCGACCGTGCAGTTGAAGACCGCCGATGGGGCCACCGGGAAATCGCTGGCGCGCGCCCGCGATTGGCGCCTAGTTCCGCTGTCGGGCGGCATCGGTGCCCCCGTCACCGTCGCCATCGAATCCACGCCCGATTCGCTCGAGCTTGACCTGACTAAGCCCGAATTCGCCGCCGGCGACTATCGCATCACCGCCGCTTGGGATTGGGACTCCGTGAGCCTGGGTACCGTCCATTTGCGCCCCTTCGGCGACCTTAAGAAGGTCGAGATCCCGCCAGCCTCCCGCGACAAACTCGTCGAGGGTAGCGGCACAGTGACGGTGAAACTCACCGGCACCGATTTCGAGTTTGTCAATAAAGTGGAATTGCAAAAGGTCGTTCCGCACGCGCCCAAGCCCTCGGCCGTGCTGTTCGATCTGCCGCTGGGTGCGCGCCAGGGCGAACAGAAGACTATGACCGTGGACATCGATACCGCCTCGCCCGGCCAGTATCGGCTGCTCCTCGCTCAGTCCGGCGACGCCCGGTCCGATGGCGCGGCGCACGCTCTGCCGATCGCCATCCTGCCGCCCAATCCCAAGATTTCTGGTCTTCCCATTCGCGTGAATATCGGCGAGAAAGAGCAGGAGTTACGCCTGGAAGGCAGCGGACTAGCGAGAGTGGAAACGGCATCGTCCGCCGCCGGAGCGATCAGCGGCGATGCGGATGGCGACGCCTGGGCCGGCAAGATTCAACTCAATCCGGAGGCTAAGCCCGGCCAGCGGTTTTCGCTCCTTCTCAAAGTGCAAGGAAGGCAAGAGCCCCTCACGCTGGAAAACGCCATTCTGGTGGTCGGCCCTAGGCCGTCGATTTCGTCCGTGCAAAAATCTTTGCCGCCCGACCCGCCGATCGAAATCCGCGACGATGAGTTGCCCGCCGGTACCAGCGTCGGCCTGGTTCTAGCGGTGAGCCACCTGCGCCAATCGAACGGTGAAGCCGGGCGGCCGCAATTGGACCTGAGTTGCAGCTCCGGCGAGTTGCGCAAGGCCTTGACGCTTGAGCCGGACGAACGCACAAAGCAAGCCAGTTTGAGCTTCGCCGGTCCCGACGCGCTTTTTCTAGCCATAGATCCCGGCTCTGTCGGCTATCCCGATTGCGAGCTGGCGGCCCGCGTTCGGGCGGACCCCAGAGGCGCATCCGATCCCTTTCCCCTGGGCCGCGTGGTGCGTTTGCCGGTGCTTGACCAGTTCACTCTTACCGACCAGTCTCTCGGTGCCAATGTCTATGCCGGAACGCTGCGCGGACGAGACCTGGACGTGATCGAAAAGACCGGGTGGGACGCCGGCGCAGGCCAGCTCGTAGCGGGCATCCCCACGCCGGTCGTAGGCGAACCTGGCGAAGAGGTTTTGCGCGTAGCTCTGCCGTGGCCCGCGCCTGCCCCGCACGCTCCCCTCTACATCTGGCTGCACGGCGAAACCACTGGCCGGCACACGAGCCTCACCAATTGAGGTGAAGCCTCCAGACCCAGGCTAAAGCCTGTGCAACTGGTGCTCGGTCTCTCCCCAAACCGGTTGGGGTTGCGGTCGGTGGCTGAGCTGAGATTCAGGCGGCCCACTCCGCCGGCAACCTGCTGCATCTAGAGCCCTTCAACTTCAATTGCACTTTTGGGACAGGAACCCCAAAACGTAGCGTGCCCGTGCGCGCGACCTGGAGTGACGATATGACTTATAATTAGAGAGGCAAATCAACCTTTGTCTGAGTTCCAGCCACGCAAACAAGCGGACGATAAACTGGCCGCAACTGTTTGTGTCACAAATTCTTGAGCCGGAGCCGAAGTGCCGCCTGCTACTCTAAGGCCGAGCTAATTGCAGCAACCTCTTCAGAACGACCTTGAAATCGAATCGGACTTGGGAGGCCGGGCTCGAAAGGACAGCGCAAATATGTTCACCATCGCAAAGATCCTGCTTCCGATAGACTTCTCGTCCCGGTCAACTGACGCCGCAGACACAGCGGCGGCGGTCGCCGGACACTTCGGCTCTGAAATCGCCTTGCTGCACGTCTTGGCTCCGCGTTTCGACCTGTCCCTCGGGACCTCTACTGAAAACGCCAGGGCCGACGCTGAGCAGAAATTGAGAGAATTCCGATCAAACGAATGGCAGCACCTCGCGGTAAAGCGTGTCCTGCTGGAAGGAGACCCGGCAAAGAAAATCGTGGAGTATGCCCATTCGGAACACGTCGATTTGATCATGATGCCCACCCACGGGTATGGGCCGTTTCGACGCCTGCTCCTGGGTTCGATCACAGCAAAAGTCCTGCACGATGCGAATTGTCTCGTCTGGACGGCAGTCCATACGCCGGACACCGCGTTATGCGCACATTCGGCACAACCTCGTCGCATTGCGTGCGCTGTTGATCGTGGACCGCAGACAAATGGCATCTTGAGCTGGGCCAGTCGGCTGTCCAGGGAGTTTGGAGCGTCGCTCAGCGTGATTCACGTCGTTGCCTCACTCGATCCCCGTTTGGAGGACTACTATTTGTCGCCGGAATGGAGAGGCCACGTTATCAACGAAGCGAAAGCTGAACTCGTACGGTCGCTGGAGACCGCGGGGGCCAACGGCGAGATTCGCATTGAAATCGGGTCGATTGCCGACGCAATGGCGGACGCCGCCAGGGAAGTACAAGCCGATCTACTCGTCATCGGACGCAGTCCTCGTGACGGTATAACCGGACGCCTACCGACGAACGCCTATGCCATCATTCGTGAATCGCCGTGCCCGGTGCTCAGTATCTAACCAATCGATCAGGAAGATTCTATTGCCTGCCGAGGCTCCCAGCCTGCGAAAGGGCTTGCACGCTCTGCGGACAACGTCCACGGAAAGGCGATCCGGTCGTGAGGAATACCCCATCGGTGGGTTTCAATCGACGCCACGCAGCGGGAGAGTCCCTTCTCGCCATCATTAACGACATTCTCGATTTTTCCAAGATCGAGGCCGGCAAGTTGCAAATCGAATCCATAGTTTTCGATCTCGGCCTTGTGATTGAGGACGTCAGTGAGATGCTTGCCACCAAGGCGGAA
>JBEKYD010000274.1:0-10339 GCA_049511335.1 Bryobacteraceae bacterium
ACCGGGCCCTCAAAACTCTCAGCGACCTGCTCGACGATCCCAAAGCTTCCCCCTCGGTGCGTCTCAAAGCCGCCACCCTCATCTTCCAAACCGCCATCGCCCCGCCGCGCTTTCAGCCGGCCAAGCCGGTCACCCTGGCAGAACTGCCCCCGGACCTCGCTCGCGAAATCGCCGGACTCGACAAAGAGCCCCAAGCCGAAGAGGATAAACCGGCAGCTTAGGGCCAAGCCTTCGAAAAACCCGAAAATTTGCACAAAATTGCACTTCCGTGGCGCGGGCCTCCAGGCCTGCTGCGTCGGCTGTCAAGCCGACGTTTCTTTCCTTCCCCCCCATCTCAACCCCCGAAATTGCACAAAAATGCACAAGATACAGGCTTTAATGAGCGCGGCCAAATGGGTCCTAACCAGCAGAAACGCCTAAGCTTACCAATGCCGCGATTTTGTTTTTGCGCGCCTTGTGCAACCGTCACCTGGCTTTTCCGCTGATCGGCCTGCCGTCCTCGAGAACCCGGTGCAGGAGCAGGATCTCAGCCATTGGAGGCCGGTAGATACTTCCATGGGCCCGATGCACGGGCACGCTCCAAAGCTGATCGCTGATTGCTGATTGCTGACCGCCTCCTCTACCCCGCCACCGCTTCAGCCATATGCGGTTGATAGGTGCAGCGCGGGTCTTCGGCCTGGTAGTCGCCGGTGAAGGCGTAGGCGCGCGAGCGGGAGCCGCCGCAGATTTTGCGGTATTCGCACTGGCCGCACTTGCCGCCGCGCTGGTCGGTATCGCGCAGGTCGCGGAAGAGCTCGGAGTTGCGGTAGACGTCGGTTAGGCGGTCGCGCAACACGTTGCCGGCGCTCACCGGGAGGAAGCCCGACGGGAAGACTTCGCCGGTATGGGAAACGAACACGAACCCTTTGCCATCGCTCACGCCGCTGGTGCGCCAGGCCACGCCTTTGGCGCTTTCGTTTTCGGTGATGCCGTGCTCGGCCTTGGCGCGCTGCGCCACGTAGCGGCGGTAGTGCATGGCTTCGGTGGTTTTGACGCCGAAGGGCGCGGTCTTCGAAAGCTCGTACATGAACTCGAAGACTTTTTCGTACTCTTCCGCGGTCAGGTCGTCGTTTTCGAGCGCGCGGCCGGTCACGATCAGGAAAAACAGGCTCCACATCTTCGAGCGCACTTCCTTGACAATCTCCGCCATTTCGGGAAGGCGCGCCATATTGCGCTTGGTGACGGTGGTCTGGAACTGGGTATCCAGACCGATATCGCGGGCATGGCGGAGGGCGGACAGGGCCCGGTCGAAGGTGCCAGGGATACCGCGAAACTCGTCGTGGGTTGCGGCATCCGGACCGTCCAGGCTGATGGCCATACGGGATACGCCGGCTTCCTTAAACCGGTCGATGGCTTCAGCGGTCAGCAGGGGCGTGGCGCTGGGGGTGACGTTGGTGCGCAGGTCGATCTTAGCCGAATAGCGCAGCAGCTCGAATAAATCCGGCCGTTTGAGCGGATCGCCGCCGGTGAAGACCATCAGCGGCGGCTCGCCGGCGCCGAATGGATGACCGCCGGCGTGAACCGGCTTGGCCGCGGCAGCGGTAGCATCCGCGAAGCTGCGAATCTCATCGAGGAGCCGGTAACCCTGCTCGGTCGAGAGCTCGTGCGGATGGCGTTCGGACTGGGCCGATGCGCGGCAATGGACGCAGGCCAGATCGCAAGCCTGCGTCACTTCCCAAATCACCAGCATGGGCGCTTGATCGAAATTCATTGGTTTTCCCCCTCAGGAGAGAATTCATAAGCATTTTCGATTCCACACGGAAGTCATTGAAGAGCGTAGCAAAATTCTACCATTCAGGACCTTTTTAGCCTTAATTGGGGCATAACACCCAGTTTGCCCCCTCAAAACCCGGCCCGAGCGGCTCCAAAACCCATCGCCTTGCCGGCCAGCCAGGGCGACAATCGGGCGAGCAGATCTAATATGCGATAGTCGAGCCCGACGACAATCCGGTCCGGGTTCGTGAGGAGCTCATCCAGGCACCGGCGCACGACCCGCTCTAATGGGAGGCCGCGCCTCATCAGAAACTGCTCTTCCAGCTTGCGCCGTTGCTCGGAATCGGAGATTCCGCTGCGAACCAACGACGTGTGTAACGGGCCGGGATACAAAAGCGTTACCCCAACTCCACTGCGAGCGAGCTCCAGCCGAAGCGATTCGGAAAAGCCCCGAAGGGCTCCTTTCGAAGAAGCATATGCCGTCTTGCCAGGGTATCCAAGCCAGGCGAAACAACTCGAGACATTGAGAATCTGCCCTTCCGCATGCTTTTGGAGGAACGGCAGCAAGGCCCTGCAACCGTACACAGCTCCGAAAAAGTTCACGCGCATGACCCGCTCAAAATCCGCCGCGCCCGTGTTGGTGAAGACAGCCGACGCGGAGATCGCCGCATTGTTGATCACCAGGTGCACGTTTCCATGGGCGCTGCCGATCTCTACCGCCACACTCTGAAACGCTTGCTCGGAACCGACATCCGCGCAGTGAACCGTCACTGCAAGTCCGGGCTGCGCGAGTTCTTCCCTCACCTTCCGCAACGCGGACGAATCGATGTCTACCAGCGCCAGATTACATCCGCGGGCCGCGAGTTCTCCCGCCAGCGCCCGGCCAAGGCCATTGGCCGCCCCTGTAATTACGGCGACCCTGTCTCTATACGCGCGGATCACTATCACGGGTATAGCAGATTCCGATTATCACTCGTACCGCAGAGCTTCCAGCGGATTGACTTTGGAAGCCCGCCGGGCGGGCCAATAAGCGGCGGCCGCGGCGGTAAGCGAGAGCAGCAGGGCGGCGGCCGTGACGATGGCCGCATCTCTGCCGTGCACCCCGAAGAGGCGGCTCTCGATCAGACGGGTGGAGGCGAGGGCAACAGGTATGCCCACGCCAAGTCCGAAACCGAGAATCCAGACCAGGTCGCGCAGGACCATGGTGCGGATTCTGGCCGGCGCGGCGCCCAGCGCCATGCGGATGCCGAATTCGCGGGTACGCCGGGCAACGCCGTGGGCCATCACACCGTAAAGTCCGAGCATGGCCAGCGAGGTTGCCAGCATCGCGAACGCCAATGCCAACCGCATGATCAGCTCATCGGAGCGGATGTTGAAATGGATTTGATCTTCGAGCGTGCGCATGTCCACGAGCGGGAGGTCGCGATCGATGGAACGCATCATGGCACGGATTTGCGGGACGATGCTCTTGGGCGCGATCTCGGATCGCACGTAGAACGTGATTTCGGAGAGCCTCGGGTCCTGCCGCCAGGGCCGATAGAAAACCGGCGGGGCGGGCTTGCGCACGCTGGAGTAGTGGCTGTCTTTCACTACGCCGACAATTTCGGTGTCGAGGCTGCCGTCCTTGGCGAATCCAATGCGCTGGCCCACGGGGTTGCGGCCGTCGAAGAATTGCTTCACGAAGGTTTCGTTCACCACCACGACTTTGGGCGCGGCGGCCGTATCTGAAGCGCGAATCTCGCGGCCGGCGATGAGGGGGATGCCCTCCTGGGAGAAGAAGGCGGGCCCGACGTCGTCGTATTTTGAACTGTTCCGGCGGGCGCCAGGGGCCTGACCCGCTTGGCTGAAGCTGGTGCCCCAGTTACTGCCGGCGATCAGAGGCACACTCGAAGCAGCTACGCTGCGGACACCGGGAATAGCGGCCAAGTCCGCTTCGGCGCGTTCGAAAAGGGCCTGGCATTGCCCCGGCGTATAGCCGTTGGAATGCGGGTCGATACGGAAGCCGATGACATTGGCCGTGCGGATTCCAAGATCTACATGCAGCAGATTGACCAGGCTCTTCAGAAACAGGCCGGTGGGAACCAGCAGAATGACGGAGATGGTGACCTGAGCGCACACCAGCGCTTTGCGCAAGCGCACGGCGCCGATCGAGGAAGACGAGCGGGAGGATTCATCGCTGAGCGTGGCAGCCGTCGACGTGCGCGCGGCGTCCCAGGCGGGGTAGAGGCCAAACAGAATTCCCGTGAGCAGGGTGAGGCCCAAGCTGAAAGCGAGCACGGGCCAATTGAGGCCGGTGACGGCGAAGGAATCGCGCGCCTCGGCGCCCCAGGAAGCCAGCAGCAGTTTCAGAGTGGCGGCGGCGATCCCGAGACCCGCCGCGCCGCCGGCGCCGGCAAGCAGCAAAGCTTCGGTAAGGAATTGCGCCATCAGGTCGCCACGGCCGGCGCCCATGGCCGCGCGAATGGCCAACTCGCGGCGCCGCTCCGCCGAGCGCGCCAGCAGCAGGTTGGCCGCGTTGCCCATGGCGATCAACAGAACCAGCGCCGTGGCCAGAAGCAGGATGCGCAGCGCGGAGGCGTAATCGTCGCGAAAGCCGCTGTTGCCCTTGCTGCCATCCTTTAGCGTCAGTTTCTGCTGCAGAAAGCGCGGCGTCTGTTCCACCTTCCCATGCACGTTCCGCGCGATCTCTTCCACCATCGCGTGATAAGGGCCGTTGAGCACTGCTTCGGCGCGCTCACGCGTGACGCCCGGACGGAGCCTCGCAATCAAGTACACCCAGTAATCGTCCAGCTTGTCGGTGCCATCCCAGCCCTCGGTGAGAAGCGGCTTGAAAGACATGGGAACGAAAACCCCCGGCTCGGAGCCTACCGTGGTTCCGGTGAAGTTCGGCGGGGTGATGCCAACTACCGTAAATGGCTGGCCGTTGACCTTCACCGTCTGATTCAGCACATCGGCCTCGCCGCCCAGCTTTTCCTGCCAATAGCGATAATCCACCACGGCCACCGGGTTGCCGGCGCCGGGCACGTCGTCTTCCGGTCCGATCAAGCGGCCCAGCAAAGGCTGCACGCCCATCACCTGAAAATAGCGGCCGGAGACGAGCATCATCAAACCGGAAACCGTCTGCCGCGAGAATGCGATATTGCCGGCGAAGGCACGGAAGCCCGCCACCGTAGCCACTTGGTTGTGTCTTTCGAATTCGCGAAAGGTCCGCCAGTTAAAAATGTAGCCCTCATCGCCGGAATCGTTGCTATGCGTCGAGCCGTTCTTGAGGTCGCCCGGCGAGCTGAGGATCACCAGTTGTTCCGGATGGGGAACCGGCAGCGAGCTCAGCACCACCTGGTGGAGAAGCGAAAAGATGGCGGTATTGACGCCGATGCCGAGCCCCAGCGACAGAACCACCACCGAGCTGAGCAGCGGCGATTTCGCCAGGCTGCGGAGAGCAAAACGAATGCGTAGCATAGGCCTCCTCAGGTGGATTATCGCTTAGACGGTGCAGCGGGCGATTCGGATAGCAGCCGGAACTGCCGGCAAAAGTGCCGACGCGGCACGCACGAGTGCGCGCGCCACATCCCTTAGCCATGCATGGCGGACGACAAACGGCGATCGTCTGTCCCACCAGTGAACGTCAGCTCGCCGCCGGCGGCGTCTACCTTAACCGTCTGGCCGTCGAGGATTTTGCCGGCGATCAGTAGCCGTCCCAGCGGGGTTTCGATCTTCTTTTGAATGGCGCGCTTGAGCGGGCGGGCGCCGTAGGCGGGATCGTAGCCGGAGCGGACCAGAATGGTGCGGGCGGCATCGGTGAGCTCGAGGGTGATGTGGCGGTCGGTCAGCCGGGCGCGCAGGCGGCCAAGTTGGATCTCGACGATTTTCTTGAGCTGGTCTTCATCGAGGCGATGGAAAATGATGATTTCGTCGATGCGGTTGAGGAATTCGGGGCGGAAGTGATCGCGCAGGCGCTCGGTGGGTAGGTTGGAGGTCATGATCACGATGGTGTTCTTGAAATCGACAGTGCGGCCCTGGCCGTCGGTGAGGCGGCCATCGTCGAGGATCTGGAGCATGATGTTGAACACGTCGGCGTGCGCCTTTTCGATTTCGTCGAACAGCACGACGGCGTAGGGGCGGCGGCGCACGGCCTCGGTCAACTGGCCGCCTTCTTCGTAGCCGACGTATCCGGGAGGGGCGCCGACCAGGCGCGCCACGGTGTGCTTCTCCTGATATTCGGTCATGTCGATGCGGATCATGGCGCGCTCGTCGTCGAAGAGGAATTCGGCCAGAGCGCGAGCGAGCTCGGTCTTGCCCACGCCAGTGGGGCCGAGAAAAATGAAGCTGCCGATGGGGCGATTGGGATCGCTCAGGCCGGAGCGGGCGCGGACGACGGCTTCGGCGACGGCGGCGACGGCTTCATCCTGGCCGATCACGCGCTTATGCAGCTCGTCTTCGAGGTGCAGCAGCTTTTCGACTTCGCCTTCGAGCAGGCGCGTAACCGGCACGCCGGTCCAACGGCTGACCACCGCGGCAATGTCTTCTTCGCCGACTTCTTCCTTAATCAGTTTGGGCTGCGACTTTTGCTGGCGATCGAATTTGGCGGAGGCTTCGGCGAGCTGGCGTTCGAGAGCGACCAGCGTGCCGTATTTGAGCTCGGCGGCGCGATTCAAATCGTACTGCCGCTCGGCCTGTTCGATCTCCTTTTTGGTTTGTTCGACTTTCTCGCGCAACTCGCGTAGCTTGCCGACGGCGGTTTTTTCGGCCTGCCAGCGGGCGGTGAGAGCGTCGGAATCGGCCTTCAGGTCGGCCAGTTCTTTTTCCAGTTTGACAAGGCGCTCGCGTGAGGCGGCGTCGTTTTCCTTTTTGAGAGCTTCGCGCTCGATCTCGAGCTGCATCACGCGGCGGCGGGTTTCATCGAGCTCGGCCGGCATGGAATCGATTTCGGTGCGGAGGCGCGCGGCGGCCTCGTCCACCAGGTCGATGGCTTTATCGGGCAGGAAACGGTCGGCGATATAGCGGTTGCTGAGCACCGCGGCGGCGACCAGCGCGGCGTCTTTGATGCGAACACCGTGGTGCACTTCGTAACGCTCCTTGAGGCCGCGGAGGATCGAGATGGTGTCTTCGACCGACGGCTGATCGACGACCACGGGCTGGAAGCGGCGCTCCAGTGCGGCGTCTTTCTCGATGTACAGGCGGTATTCGTCCAGCGTAGTAGCGCCGATACAATGCAACTCGCCGCGCGCCAGCATAGGCTTGAGCAGGTTGCCCGCATCCATAGAGCCCTCGGTTTTGCCGGCGCCGACCACGGTGTGGAGCTCGTCGATAAATAGGATGATGTCGCCGGCGGCGTCCTGAATTTCCTTGAGGACAGCCTTGAGACGCTCTTCGAATTCGCCGCGGTATTTGGCGCCGGCGATAAGGGCGCCCATATCGAGAGCCACGATGCGGCGGTTCTTCAATCCTTCGGGAACGTCGCCGCGGACGATGCGCAGGGCGAGTCCCTCGACGATGGCGGTTTTGCCGACGCCGGGCTCGCCGATCAGGACCGGATTGTTCTTGGTGCGGCGGGAGAGCACCTGGATGACGCGGCGGATCTCTTCGTCGCGGCCGATGACGGGGTCGAGCTTGCCCTGCGAGGCGGCCTTGGTCAGATCGCGGCCGTAGCGTTCCAGAGCTTCGTAGGTGGCCTCCGGGGTTTGAGAAGTGACGCGCTGGCTGCCGCGCACGTCGCGCAGGGCCTGCATGAGACGCTCGCGGGTGAGGCCGAACTCCTTAAGTAGTTTGCCGGCGGGACCGCGGTCGTCGGTGGCGGCCAGCAGCACGTGTTCGACGGAAATGTATTCGTCCTTTAGTTGGGCGGCTTCGGTTTCGGCATCGGCCAGGAGGCGATTGAGACGCGCCGTGACGTAAATCTGGTCGGGAGGGCCGGAGGCACCGGAAACCTTGGGCAAGCGGTCGATCTCCGATTCGAGGCGCGGTTGGATGCCTTCGACAGCCACACCGGCTTTGGTTAGGATCGCGGGCGCGAGGCCACCGGATTGTTCGAGCAGTGCAGCGAGGAGGTGTTCGACGTCCACCTGCTGATTCCCGTTACGAATGGCTTTGGTTTGCGCGGACCGGATAGCCTCCTGGAGCTTTTCGGTGAATCGGTTGATGTCCATGGATATATTGTGGCTTAGTATTCGGTTTCGCAATTATGGCGACATATTCGGCAACCGTTCCTTCAGCTCGGCATGATCCTATTGCGGCGATAGGAACACGGAGGGTGGATTATCGGTGTTCGTGGTAACCATTTTGGGAGCCAGAACCCGGCCCAGGTCCAGCGCGGTCATGCCGGTATCGCGGATCTCGTCTTGGGCTGTCGAGGAGTCCACCTGGCCAATGCTGTAACTGAGCGTGGTCGGCAGAATGCGGAAGTAGTATGGCCCGTTCTCACCGATGGCCGCGGTGGCGCACTTGTTTTTCGTCGCGCAAAACTTGTAGGTTCCCGGCCGCGCGGCGACGTAGAAGTAGGTGTTGCATGCCAGGCGGGCCAACTCGACCTTGTTGGCATATATGGTCGGTTTGAAGATCACCAGATCGCCTTTGTTACAGGTCCCGTAAAATGCCAGCCAGACTCCGTCGGCTGCTTGATCGGGTTGCGGCTGCTGCTGCGCCGGTTCCGATGGAGCCGGGCGCACCGGGACGAGCTGGGAGTTCGGCGCCGCGTTCCAGATCTCAGCGCCGTTGACAACCAGCCTGTTGCCATCGATGGCTATGTCGACGTCCTTTCCCAACTGCGCGATATGAAGTGTCAATACGTTGCCGCTCACCGAATAAGTCCCACTGAATTTCTGTCCGCCTTCGGCGAGCGAGAACGAGCCATCGGAACCGTTCAATTGAAGCCGCTCCGCCGCGTCCTGCGCATTGATGTACACGGACCGGAGCCCTGGCGGCCGGCCGGCGGAGTCGCGGGATTGCTCCGGGCTGTCCGTGTCCGTGCCGTAGGCATCGGAACAACAGGTGCTTCCGCTCAGCGCGGCCGCCAGAAACGGGTTGCTGTGTCCAAGAGCCGCAAACGGGCCAAGTGACTGGGCGTAGCAGGACGACGCCACGGCAGCGCCCAATAAGAAAAGTGCTCGATTCACAGATCCTCCAGGCCAAATCTCCATCTGGTCCAATGTCCCGGGGCGCCCCGGTCATCCCCCCGACAAGACCGGGGCGCGTTCTGCGTGTTACTGGCCGCCGGAAGGTTGGCTCACCGCGGCTTCGGTCTGATTCGCCTCCTGCGCCTGCTGCGACAGCAAGTCCTTGGCATCCGCCGAGGCAGGCGCTTGTCCCTCGGCCGCCGGCTGGGGATCGGCCGCGGGGCCGGCCGGCAGCCCGCCTCTACCCTCATTAGAGGCAAGTTTCGCCAGACCGTCCGAGATCTGCTGGCAGAACTCATTCTGCATATCCTGGAGCACCGCAAGATCGAGCGCCGTGGCAAAGCCTGCCGGGCAATTGCCTTCCTTGCTGACCAGCACGCCGACCGGTAGTTGACCTTCGGCCGTGAGATTGCCGCCCATACGCTTAAGAATGTCGCCCGGTGTCAGCGCGCAGGTTTGCCCATCAGAGCCCGCGCTCAGATTCAAGTTTGAGGAGACCACAAACAGTTTGAGCCTCGCATCCAGCACGGGCGGCGGCGCGCCGGCCGCCGCCCCGGCCAGCTCGGGCGAAGCCGGCTGCGATGCGGCGTTCCACTGCGCCGCAAGCTGTCGCTGTACCTCCTCAGCGATCATTCGCTTGATTTCGGGAGTCAAGGCGGCCGAGTTATCCGCGGCCACCGGAGCTGCGGGCTCCGGCTGTCCTTCTCCGGCGGCGGAGGTCTGGTTCTCGTACGCAAGCCTCAAGTCTTCCGCCAGCAGAAAGTCCGTCAACCACAGAGCGGCGCTGGGGTAAACGGGAGCCGGCGCGAAATAGCCGCCGTAAAACCACGGAGCGCGCCCCCAGCCCCAACCGAAGACTACCGGCGCCCGCCACGGACGATAAGCCCAGCCATAAAACCCGGGTTGATAAGAGACGCCCGGGACAAAGCTGGAGTAGTGAAAGCGGCCGTAGGTATTAGTCCGGTACACGTGCACTTGAGTCCGGCCATCGGAGACATAAGTGCGCGCAACATAGCCCGCGCGGAGCGGGCGCTCCACGAACCCGCGCCGTCCCATGGTGACCACACGCACCCCGTCCCGCCGCACGACCTCGACGCTCCGCTCACCATGCACCCCACGGTTCACCACCATCCTGCTGCCGTCGGCGCGGGTATGCTCGATGTGCGCCGGGTGTCCGTCTTCTCTGAAGTTGGTGGCCTTCAGCCCCGGTCTTTCCACAGCCATTACGTGGCCGCTTCTATCCGTGTGAACCGCCGTTTGTGTTTGCGAGTTGTAATGTCTCTGTGTTCCGTCCGTGTTCGTTGTCGTTTGCACGTTCCGGCCCGGAGTGTATGTAGGTCCCCGCGACACGGTCCGGTTACTCCCGCTGGCCGCGCTACTACCCGAGCTACTCGTAGAGGGTCTCGTGCCGGTGATCCCGCCGCTGGAAGTGCCAGTGGTAGTGGGTTTGGTGCCGGTGATCCCGCCGCTGCCAG
>JBEKYD010000275.1:0-10323 GCA_049511335.1 Bryobacteraceae bacterium
GCCCTATCCTCCGCTCAGGTCCTTCCAGAGTGGACACCATCAACCTCGCCGTGCAATGATTTCTCATCGAACGGCGATTACCCCCTTAACTTCGTGTCTCACTCCAGGGGTTCACTTCACTGTCCCCGTGTTCCCCCCGTGTTCCCCAACTCTCGGACCACCCTACACGTGCCCCTTCAACGCTTCCAGCCGATGGACCATGCCAACGCAATTGCATTCGCAGAATCGCGCTATAGTACCGCGAATTGAAAAAGACCGCCGTCGAGTTCTCTACCGTGGTGAACCGGTTTTGTTGACAAGAGAAGGGGCCGCGGATAAGAGCCACGCAGAAACCAGTTGGTTCTGGCAGTGCTCGCTAGATGGAACAAGAAAATGCCGCCGCAGCTTCTGCGCTCATTCCTTTCTTGGGGCTGGCTACTTCCTTGGTACTTCCTTGGTAAGCAGCCCCTCTTTGTGCTGGGAGCTGGGATTTCAGCGGATCGTGTGCCATCTCTCCATGATATGGCTGACAAGCTGCTGGTCTTGATCTTGGCACGAGAGGACATCCAGGCAACAACGCGGTCACTCGTAATTAATGGACTTATCCGCATTCTCGACGCTACGCTATTCAGCATCACACCCCACGGTCCTGGGCTGGCGCACCACGGGTGCGGTGCCCCACCGCACCCGAGCTATCGACTCAGAAGAAAGCTTCCTTTATCGTCCGTAGGAACAATAGAACGGACGGGATGCCGATGACGACGGCCCATGCAATGAGAAGCTCCGCCAACTGCACGTGCAACTGTTGGTTGGCTAGACGTATGGCGGCATTCTCCCCAGGGTACGTCGGCAACACTCCAATGTTATAAAAAAAGCCGAACTCGAAGTCTGAGGGAGTTCTCGTCAACAACAAGGCCATGAGGACCAGGGTTATCACTAAGCACGCGCAGCCATAAACGGACCCGCCGCCACCACCAGTGGCGTGGGGGACTTCGCCAGGCGGCGAATAGCCTTCGCCGCCGGTATAAGGCTTCCAGCCTTCAGAGTCCCTATAGCTATCCGGCATCTGTGCTGCTCCTCAATATGGCTGCACGCCGCAAACGCAGAGCGTAGCAGTTTGTTCGCCAAGCTGCAACTTGCGGAAAGGGCTGGACATCCTCCGGAAACCACCTGGCTGGAATCCACCAGAGAGGTTGTAATGCACCGGGCAGGCCACGCCACCCATTGCAATCGGGGGGCGCTCGACGGGCGCTCGGGACAGTCTGACGCGACACCGCCGAACCGGCAGTCTGGGACGGAGCCTATGTCCTCAAGTGAAAATCTCGGCTCCAGCGGCGTATCTGTTTTCTGATGCCTTGAAACGCACGTATGTCGAATCCGGGCCCGCCTTCCACGCAACCTAGTGCCAAATCGATGGCCAACCGGTGAGGCGGGCGACTTACGCAGGTAGACCGCCAGGAGAGGCCGCCTTCGTCGAGCGTCGGTGCGAAAGCCTTCAGCGGCAGTGCTCAAGACCGCCAGCCCTGCCGCCGGCTTACGGATCACAGCGCGATCGCGTAAAATCGATGGGGGGACGGAGCCGAGTGCCCCAGATCCGAGATTTCGATGTGTGTCGCGTCAGACTGTCCCCAGCGCCCCCTGATGTTATGCCTCATTCCGAGACGAAAATCGCACGCAGCCGGCGCGCCGCCCAGAAGCCTGGCAGGAATCGTCCTCGTGAAGCCGGGTCGCGCTATACCGTCGGATTGGCCCCGAGTCTCGCCGATCAAGTACAGAGGTACGCCTCGGCGGTCGACACGAGTATGAGCAAGGCGATTGCGGCGCTCGTCCGTTTGGGCCTCGAGAACCAGGAGAACCGCAAGCGCGAGTTCTTCAATAGATTGAAGGAGAATCTTGCCAACAACGACCCGAAACAGCAGGATCGACTGGTCGACGAATTCCGCGCGTTGATACTCGGCCGTTGAAGGGGCGCCATCTGTGGGGCAGGGTGGTATCCTGCCGCCGATTGTGAATCGGCGTTTCGCGGGCTGCGGAGGAAATGCCGAAAGCGGGTTGCCAACCCGCTGCAGGTTATCAACCTGCCCCACAATGCGGCACGCCGTGCTGGCTTGCGCTCTGCCTCGGGGTGGGTTTTCGCGGCGAAGAAGGTCGACCAGGGGGTCGACCGCAGACCTGGGGGTCCGCGCCACAAAAATCGTCGCGGCGCTCGGAAAGCGATTGTGAGGGTTGGCCCGCAGGTTGGGTAACCTGACCCACCGCCCTACTTCGGCGCTCCTTTCCAGCGGCGCAGGCCGGGGAAGAGTATAGTCCACACGGCTACGACCGCGATGGTGCCGAATCCGCCCAGGACTACGGCGGGGACGGTGCCGAACCACTGGGCAGTGACGCCGGATTCGAATTGGCCGACCTCGTTGGAGGCGCCGATGAAGACTGAATTCACGGCGTTGACGCGGCCGCGCATTTCATCCGGGGTGCCGAGTTGGATGATGGTCTGGCGCACGATGACGCTCACCATGTCGCAGCCGCCGACGAGCATGAGAGCAGCCAGCGAAAGCCAGACATTGCGGGACAATCCGAACACCACGGTGGCGGCGCCGAAACCGGCAACGGCCACCAGCATGGCCGGTCCGGCGCGGCGCCCGAGGGGACGATGGGCCAAAGCGACCGCCGTCAGGGTGGCGCCGAGGCCCGGCGCGCAGCGCAGCAGGCCCAATCCGATGGCGCCGATGGCCAATATCTCGCGGGCGTAGACCGGCAGGAGGGCCACGGCGCCGCCCAGCAGGACGGCAAACAGGTCGAGCGACATGGCGCCCAGCACCAGGCGATTTCGCGCCAGAAACCGCAACCCTCCGGAGATGGATGCGGCCGGCCCGACGGCGGCGGCCTGTTGCGGCCGCGCGGTTCGCACCCGCGCCAGCAGCACCAGGCCGACGGTGTACGAGGCGGCGGCGCCGAGGTAGACGGGCAGCGGGCTGCCGCTCAAGCCGTACACCAGGCCGCCGATCATCGGACCGCAAATGGTAGCGGTGGTAAAGGCCGAGGCGCTCCAGGTGACCGCGTTGACGAAGTGCTCTTCGGCCACCAGCAACGGCAGAAAGGCCTGGCTGGCTGGGTGATGAAAAGCTCGCACGGTTCCATTGGCCAGCAGAATGATGTAAATCGGATAGACGGAGGTAAATCCACCCACGGTGAAAGCGGCCAGGGACAGAGAACAGACGGCGAATATGCCCCAGCAGACGCGCAGGATGCTTCGCCGCTCGAAACGGTCGGCGGCATGCCCGGCAACCAGAAACAGCAGTATGCCGGGAAAAAATTGGGCTAACCCGACCAGTCCCAAATCGAGAGGCCGATGGGTGAGTGAATAGATCTGCCAGCCCACCGCGACCGCCTGCATTTCGTTGGAGACGGTGGCGAGGAACCGGGCGATCAAATAATTGCGAAAACTGGGATAACGAAACGCGACGCGGGCGGACACCAGGTACGATTATGCAGGATTCGAGCAGGGCGGGGAAATGCACTGGCGGAACGTGCCGTTCGGCGCGGATTTCTAACGTAACTAGCCAAGGCCGTCATCGAGCCAGCGGCAGAAAGGAGAGCTTAGCATTCGATTTCGCAATTAGGGTCGCATATTCGGCAACCGCTCCTTGACAGTCGCGGCTCTGACCCGAACATTCGATCCTGATGCCGACGTGGTCGAGTTTGCGAAAGAGCCGCGGGTCAGAGCCGCGACCGTGAGGGAGCGGTCGCCCTGGAGTACGTTACTGAGTTTCCGGAACTGGGTACCTGGTGGCATTAGGCTGGCAACCTGCCCCACCGCAGCCGTGGCATACTGGGGGAAATGCGATTTCCATGGTTGGCGGCAGCGGCCGCGTGTGTGGTGTTGACTGGATGTTCGTCGCCGGATTCGGCCAAGAAAGAGGCGGTCCAAACCCCCAAGGTGCCGGACATTTACAAGATCAAGCTGGATACCTCGAAGGGACCGGTAGCGATCGAAATTCACCGCGACTGGGCGCCGATCGGGGCGGATCGTCTGTACGATCTGGTGAAGCATGGCTACTACGACGGGGCGCGCTTCTTTCGCGTGGTGCCGGGGTTTGTGGTGCAGTTCGGTCTGGCGGCGGACCCCGCCGTGACAAAGAAATGGGATACACAGCTTCCGGACGATCCGGTGACGCAGCACAACACGGTGGGCACGCTGGTTTACGCCAAAACCTCCGCACCGAATTCGCGCACGACTCAGCTTTTCATCAATACGGGCGATAATTCGCAGACTCTCGATCCGCAGGGCTTCGCTCCGCTCGGCACGGTGATTTCCGGCATGGACGCGGTCATGAGTATTTACTCCGGCTACGGCCAAAGGCCAGACCAGGAGGCCATCACCAACCAGGGGAATACATACCTTCAGAGCCAGTTTCCCCTGCTCGATTACATCAAAACGGCGACGATAGAGTGATATAGTGGAAAAAGCCCCGATGTGAAGGGGACCAAGAAGTAATTCATACAGGGTCAAATTGGATCGACGCGGCCCGGCGGGAGCGAGAGCTTCCGCCGGGTTGTTCGTTTTAGGAAGACCACCGGCGACCAGATCGCCGGCGCTACTTGATGAAGTCCTCGCGAACCGGATAGAACGTATCCACCAGCCGCGCGGAAGCGGACAACAACTGGATGGAGTGCGGGATGCCGGAGGGGATCGCGATCAGATCTCCGGCGATGAGCCTTTCCGGGGCGTTTCCCTCGCTGCAGAACAGCACTTCGCCGGAGGCTACATACGTAGTCTGCTCGTGGGGGTGCGAGTGGAACGCTTCGGGCTCTTTCCACGGGCCGCCTTCGATGTCGAGCGCCACCGACATGAGCTGCTCGGTGCGGATGATTCTTCGCGACAATCCTGGGCGCAACTCCTCGGCCGGCTCGGTGGCGGGGCGCAATGCGGCAACTTTGTCCTTGGCATGAACCATGCCGCTATTCTCGCGCACAGATCGGATGGAAAGGGCTTGCAGGCGAAAACGCCTGCTCCACATTCTTCGCGCTACAATAGCAACTCCATGCCCGTTTTGGACATCAACGAAATCAGGGATATCCTGCCTCATCGCTATCCATTCCTTCTGGTCGACCGGATCGTCGAACTGGAAGGGGAGCGCGTCGTCGGCATCAAGAACGTGACTCACAACGAGCCGTTTTTTCAAGGTCACTTCCCGGACTTTCCGGTGATGCCGGGCGTGCTGATTGTGGAAGCCATGGCCCAGGCCGCCGGCGTGCTGGTCCTCAAGAGCATCCCCGACCGGCACCGCAAGCTGGTGTTGCTGGTGGCCATCGAAAATGCGCGCTTCCGCAAGCCGGTGGTTCCGGGTGACACGCTTCGGCTCGAAATGAAGGTTCTCAAACGCAAGGCCAGCGTGGCCAAGATGGCGGGAGTGGCTACCGTCAATGGCGCGGTGGTGGCCGAAGCCGAAGTCATGTGCAAGCTGGAAGACAAGGACGACCCTCCGCCTGAGACTCCCGCTGCGCCCGGCGGCGCGTCCCAGGCCTGAGCCGTCGCGATGCCCATTCATCCGACCGCGATTGTGGACGCGCGGGCGCGCATTTCCGAGAGCGCCGAAATCGGACCCTATGCGGTAGTCGGCGCGGACGTGGAGATCGGCGCTCGCACTCGTCTGATGGCTCACAATTACCTGGAGGGCCCCACCTGGGTCGGCGAAGATAACGTCCTGTTCCCTTACAACACGGTCGGGGTCGCGTCCCAAGACTTGAAGTACAAGGGGGAGCGCGCGGAAACCCGTATCGGCCACCGCAACCGCATCCGCGAGTTCGTCACCATCCATCGCGGCACCCAGGGCGGCGGTCTGGTCACATCCATCGGCAACGATAACCTGATCATGACCTACGCCCACGTAGCCCACGACGTGCATATCGGCGACCACGCGATTCTGGGCAATAGCGTGGGTCTGGCCGGGCACGTGACGGTGGAAGATTGGGCCGACGTGGCGCCCTACAGCGGGGTACACCAGTTTTGCCGCATCGGCCGGCACGCCTTTGTCGGGCCCTACAGCGTGATCAAGCAAGACGTGATGCCGTTCTCGCTCACCAGCTCGAAGCCGGAGACTTCGGTTTTCGGCGCCAACAGCATTGGACTGGAGCGGCGGGGATTCGACAAGCAGACGGTCGAAGCCCTCCAGACCGCATTCCGCCTGCTCACGCGCGCGCAACTGAATACGGCCCAGGCCATGCAGCGAATCCGCGCCGAAGTTCCGCCTTGCCCGCAGGTTGAAGAGTTGCTCGCCTTTATCGAGGCATCCGAGCGAGGGGTGGTGAAATGATGGTGAGACAGGTTGCCCGCCATGCGCTACGGTCTCATCGCCGGTAATGGCCGCTTCCCGCTGCTGGCGCTCGAAAGCGCGCGGCGGCTGGGGCACGACATTACCGTAATCGCCATCGAGGAAGAGGCCGCGCGGGAGGTGGAGGCGCTGGCGGCGCGCTGCCACTGGATTTCCCTGGGCGCGCTGAGCAAGCTCATCGACATTCTGAAGAGCGAAGGCATCAGCGAGGTGGTCATGTGCGGGCAGGTCAAGCACGCCAAGATATTTTCGTCGATCCGGCCGGACTGGCGGCTGGTGAAACTGCTGGCTTCGCTGCCGGCGAAGAATACCGATGGGTTGATCGGCGGCGTGATTCGGGTTCTCGAAGACGAAGGAATTCATCTGCGCGATTCCACAACCTTGCTGAAGCCATTGCTGGCCGGCGCCGGGGTGATGACTGCGCGCAAGCCGAATAAGCAGGAGCAGGCCGATATCGATTATGGCCGCCCGGTGGCGAACGCGCTGGCCGCCGTCGACGTGGGCCAGGCGGTGGCCGTGTGCGAGCGCGCCACCGTGGCTCTGGAGGCGATGGAAGGGACCGACGCGATGCTGCGCCGGGCGGCCGCATTGGTCAACGGGCGTCCGCTGACGCTGGTCAAGATGGCGCGCCGCCGCGAGCACCTGCTGTTTGACGTGCCCGTGGTGGGCGCCGGCACCATCCCGGTGATGAGGGAAACCGGCACGACGGTGGCGGCGATCGAAGCCGGGCGAACGCTGATGCTCGACCGCGAAGAGATGCTGGTTGCGGCCAACCGGGCGGGGATTGCGATGGTGGGGCTAACCGAGCCGAACGTGTAAAGCAATATAGCCGCCGATAAACGCCGATAAAGAAAACCATGAAGTTATCGGGGTTCATCCGTGGCTCAAATCTTTTTTTTACAGCTTCTTATCATCGACCGGCCGGGAGGCCGGTCCCACAAATCTCAGCCATGCTTGCGCACCAGGACGGCGGTGACGTTATCGGGGCCGCCGGCCTGTTTGGCGGCTTCGATCAGGTCGCGGCAGCCGTCTTCAAGGGAACCGCCATGATTGGCGGCGCCCAGAATCTTCTCGATCTCAGGGGCTTCCACTACGCCGTGCAGGCCATCGCTGCAGATCAGCACCATGGCGCCGGGTTCGAGCGGCACCGAGTAGCAATTGACGGTGAGGGGCGAGCTGGCTCCGATGGCCATGGTCAAAACGTGGCGCATGGGATGATGGCGGAGGCTTTCCTCGTCGAGCCCGAGCGGCCGGCCCACCTCGTTGATCCAGGTCTGATCGTCGGTGATGGCGCGGAACCCGTTGCGGTCGAGGAGATAGGCGCGGCTGTCGCCCACGCTGGCGATGGCCAGGGTGTCGCCGCTTTCGAGAGCCGCCACCAGGGTGGTGCCCATTCCTTCCAGGCTTTCATCGCTTTGGGCCGCTTCGAGCACCTTCTGGTTGGCGGCTTCGACGGCCGACAATAAGACTTGCGAATCGCGCCGTTGCGCCAGGAAGACGGTTTCGGCCACGGTTTCGACGGCCAGACGGGAGGCACGCTCGCCGGCCCTGGCCCCCCCCATGCCGTCGGCAAGAACGTAAAGGCCCAGCGCCGGCTCGATCAAGCAGTAGTCTTCGTTATTGGACCGGACGCAGCCCTTGTCCGATAATGCGCACGCTTCCAGCATGGATGAAGCGCCCCAACTCGAGTCCGGAGCCTCAACCGAATGTATCATATGGGGCGGGCGCGAGGGCGCGGCGAATTTCGCAAACGGTACGGGGCGATCCGCGGGGCTATGCCTCGCCGCGACGCGGCGCGAGGATTGCGAGTTTGTGAGATCATGTTGCTCGGATGAGCCGCAAAATCCTAATCGTTACGGGCGACGGAGGCAACGGCTACGAAGCCCTTTACGCGTACCAGCGCCTGGAAGAATCGGGCTGGGTTCCGGTGGTGGCGGCGCCGGTGCGGCGCCGGTTGCACATGGTGGTTCACGACGAGGAGGCCGGTTGGGAAACCTACGTGGAGCGGCCTGGGCCTTCGATCGACGCCGACGTGGTGATCACGGCGGTTGCCGCGCGCGAGTTTGCCGCCGTGCTGGTAATTGGCGGACGGGCCCCCGAATACCTCCGCAACGACGCCAGCCTGATTTCGCTGGTGCATGAGTTCGCGGCGCAGAATAAAGGTATTTTCGCCATCGGGCACGGGGTGCAAATTCTGGCCGCGGCCGGCATTCTGAAGGGACGGTCGCTGACCGCCCATCCGCATGTGCGTGTGGAAGTGGAGCGCGGCGGCGGAGTTTTTGTGCACAAGCCCGCGGTGCGCGACGGCAATCTGGTCACCGGGGAGACGTGGCGGGCGCATGCGGAGTTTTATCGGGAGGTGTTCGAGTGCCTGGAATGAAGGGGTGAAAAACTCAAATTCGAGCCGCCGATATCGGAGGCGGCTTGTTCAACGATCCGTTTGGATCGGCTTAGCGCGCGATACACTGAGTCTGGAGCGTCTATGGCAGAGACAGCGCCGGGCAGAAATGCGCCTTGTTGGTGTGGCAGCGGCAGGAAATACAAAAGGTGCCATCTGGACGCTGACGTTAAGGCCGCCGCGGAACGCAGCACGCCACTGGTGCCTCGCGCACGCGATATCTTCGAAATCCGGGAGAGCATCCTCACCCCCAATCAACCTCGCTCGGGCGAAATTCGCCGAAATCGTCGTTAGCTGGCGTTGGCCGCGACTTCGTCCCCGGCTCTGCACGTTTGGGCCTAGCTACCTACTCGCAAGCTATCCGCCGACGGAGCGCGCACCGTCGCAGAATTACAGTGCCGCGTCATTTCCGATACAGCGCTAGCGTTTTATCGGCGTTCATCGGTGGCTATATTCTTCTGCGCGGATGGTCCTATCGCGCGCAGCAGATCTGGGACGTGACCAGCGAAGCGGGCGTGAACGAACTTGATGCGCCCAGGTACCGGACTTCGTTCAAGCGGCGGTAGACTTCGCCGGCGATGCCGGCAGCCAGCGGCCCGCTGGTTTGCCTGCCGCCGGTGAGCAGCACCACTACCACCAGCTTGCGGCCGGCGGAGTCGTTGAAGGCGCCAAACCAACCGAGGTGAACGTGGTCTTCGCTGCTGCAGGTGCCGGTCTTGCCGGCGATGGGCCCATCTTCGCGAGCGCGGTGGGCCGTGCCGAATTCCACCGCCCCACGCATGCCCGGCAGGATGTCGGCGATCCATTTACCGATCTCCAAGCGCCGCTTGATCTGCGGAACGAACTGGCTGGCCTCGGCGACGGTATGAGGATATTGCAGGTAGTAAAGCGTACCGCCATTGGCGATCGCGCTCATCAGCGCGGCAAGCTGCAGGGGCGTTTGCTCGATTTCCTCTCCGAAACTGGTGAGCATGCCCACGCCGCCATTCCTCGGCGGCGCTGCGGGGAAGCCGCCGGGTTGCTCGCCGGTGACATTCAGGCCGGCCTTTTCGCCATATCCGAACAGGTGAGCGTAGTAGCTGAATTTTTCGAACCCCATCCTTTCGCCCAGAGTGGCGAAATACATGTTGATGGAGTGGGCCAGGGCATAGGTAAGGTCCATGCGGCTGGGGCCGCCGAGGCGGAACTTGGACGCCGGCTGAATCACTTTTTCGCTGAGGGCTGCCAGCGCCACCGAGATCTTTACCGTGGAGCAGGGCTGGAAACCGGAACCAAGCGCCACCCGCTGATTCACCATGCTCAGGATGCGGCCGCTGAACGGATCGACCACTACCACGGAGCCGTTATACGGACCGAGCGCCTCGGCCGCCGCGCGTCGCACCGTTAAGTCTTCGCCATCCACGTTGTCGCCATCGGTGGAATCGGCGAAGGTGGGGCTGATCCAGGGACCGCCGCGGATTACCGGCGCTGCCACTTCCGAGACCGGGGTGACCTTATGAGAGACTTGAGCCAGGGCCGGGTGGGCGGCGGCGAGCGGAGCGTGCCGCGCGCGCCGCGTTTTGGCGGTGGTGGCGCCGGTTCGAGTACCGGTGCCGGTTGACGCCGTGGGTACCG
>JBEKYD010000276.1:0-10285 GCA_049511335.1 Bryobacteraceae bacterium
GATGCATATGCCTTGCCCTGCTCGCCGATTCTCTCCAAGGTCTATCAGGAATCGAACCTGCGGCTGGCGGCGAATCGCGCGGCGCTCCACCCCTCGGCAGCCGGGGATTGCGGCGTCAAGGATGGCTGCCGGGCCATGATCGAGACGCGCAGCGGCAAGCTGGAAGTTCTGGTGACGCTCGATGCGGCGGTCCCGAAAGGCGTGGTGCAGTTGGCCGCGGCGGCGTCCACCCTGGAGCTGTTCGCCTCTTCGGCTCGCGCCAAGGTGGTGCGAATATGATCGGCCCAAACAAAAACATCCGCGCGGCGCGCTACGGCATGACCATCGACGTGGACCGTTGCTCGGGCTGCGGCGCATGCATGGTGGCCTGCGCGGTGGAAAACAACGTCCCCCCGGCGAATCCGAAGGCGACCGATCGCACCGGCCTGACCTGGATCCGCGTGTACAAGATCGACAACGGCCTGCCGTATCCGGAAACTCGCTCGGCGTTCGTGCCGGTGCTCTGCCAGCATTGCGGAAACGAAACGCCGTGCGTGCATGTCTGCCCGCAGCAGGCGGTGGAAGTGGACCCGGCCACGGGCGTGGTTGGCGAGATGCCCCAGCGCTGCCTCGGCTGCCGCTATTGCGTGGCGGCGTGCCCGTACCATGCCCGCTACTTCAATTGGTGGGATCCGAAGTGGCCCGCCGGAATGGAGAAGACGCTCAATCCGGACGTCACCCCCCGCATGCGTGGCGTGGTGGAGAAGTGCAACTTCTGTCACGGCCGCTGGCATGCCGCGAAGCAACAAGCTGCCGCCGATGGCAAACCGGATACCGAGCCGGTGGAATACACACCGGCCTGTGCCGAAGCCTGCCCTACCAAAGCCATTCGCTTCGGCGATCTGAACGATCCGGCCAGCGAGCCCGCGCAGGCAGCCAAAAACGGCGAAAGCTTCCGGCTGCTCGAGAAGCTCGATACCGGCTCGAAGATTTATTACCGGTCCAAACGTGAGTGGGTGCGCCAGATCGCCAACGCGCCGCATCCCGCCGCCTCCGGCAAGGAGAGTTTCCATGGATAAAGAATTCATCGCGCGCGGCGTCAAGCGCTGCTCTACCGGAAAGTTCTTGCTGTGGATCGTTCCCTGGGCCGCTCTGCTGGCGTTCGGCCTCTATGCGGCGGCTTTGGTCCTGGTGAAAGGTTTGAACCAGACCAACATGGACAACCGCTTCGCTTTCGGGCTATGGATCTTTCTGGATCTCACCGTGATCGCGTTGGGCGCGGGAGCGTTCTTCACCGGTTTTCTGCTCTACATTCTGAAAATCGGTGAACTGCGCGCGGTCATCAACAGCGCCGTAGTGATCGGCCTGGTGTGCTACAGCGGCGCGGTATGCGTGCTGGCTGTGGATGTGGGGCAACCGCTGCGGGCGTGGTTTACCTTCTGGTATCCCAATGTCCATTCCATGCTGACCGAAGTGACGTTCTGCATCAGTTGTTACCTCACGGTGCTGGCCATCGAGTATGTGCCCATTGTGCTCAAGAACCGCAAGCTGCGCGAGGTGCCATCGTTTCTGGTATTCGAATTCGAGCTGCACAAGCTGATCTACGTGCTGGCTGGGGTGGGGACGTTCCTGTCGTTCTTCCACCAGGGCTCTCTGGGCGGGCTGTACGGCGTGCTGCGGGGAAGACCCTTCGCGTTTCGGGAAGGCCTCGCGGTGTGGCCTTCCACCTTTTTCCTTTTCATCCTTTCCGCCGCCGCGGTCGGGCCCAGCTTCGTCCTGCTCACCACCTGGCTGGTGGAAAAGATCTCCCGCAAGAAGTTGGTGAAGCCGGAAGTGTTCGGCTTGCTGGGGCGGATCTCGGGCCTGCTGCTCTCCGTGTACGTGATCGCGAAGACGGTGGACACGCTCATCTGGATCAACCGCACCTCGCCCGAGAGTGGCTTTCCGGCGGCGCAATACTACTCGTGGCAGCCTTTCGGCACCTGGATTCTGTTCGCCGAAATCGGCCTGTTGGGCCTGGTGCCGGCGCTGATGCTGCTTTCACCCAAGCTGCGCGCGCACACCGGTTGGCTGGTGGCCGCGGCGGCGATGGCGTGCTGTGGAGTGGCGCTGAACCGCTTCGTGATGACGGTGCAAACGCTGGCGCTGCCCACGCTCGCGTTCGACCGGTACTTGTCGTACTTCCCGAGCTGGCAGGAAGTGGGCACCTTTCTGGCGGTGGTAGCGTTCGGAGTGCTGGTCTATTCCGTCTCGTTCCGCTACTTCCAACTTTTCCCGTCGGAGCGCGAGCTCAAGATGCAGGTGAAGTAATCACTGGAGAGAACCGATATGTTGCCTTGGAATTATGGATTTCAATGGAATGCCGGACACATTATCTTCTTGGGAGCTTTCTATGCGGTGCTGGCGACGGTAGCCGCCACGCTTTTGAGGGCCGGCATTCGTTCCCGCCGCGACCTCCGTACCCGGAAAGTGGAGCACATTCGCTGGCATTCGGATTTTCACGACCTGCCCGCGCAGGACCGCGTGTGCCGTCATGTGCTGACCGGCGAGTTTAAGAGCCGCGAGTGTCCGCACGCGTTCGATTGCCGGGAATGTGAGACACATGCCAAACTGATCGAACGGCGCCCGGTTGCTGAGGAAGAGATCTTCGGCCTGGTATTCCCGGTCAGTCGGGTTGAAGTGTTGGCCGAAGTGCAGGCGGGCGACGAGGAAGAATTCTTCGGACTGTCATTCCCACTCAACCGCATGTACCACCGCGGGCATACCTGGGCGCAACGCGAGAGCGATGGCACCGTAACGGTCGGCTTGGACGACCTGGCGAGCCGTCTCATAGCGACCCCCGACGCAGTGACTTTGCCTGCGCCGGGATCTCTGTTGGAAGTCAACGGTACCGCATTCCACGTGCGCAAGCGCGATGCCGACGTGCGTGTGCTCTCGCCGGTGGATGGAGAAGTGATCGAAACCGGCGGCGCCGGCCAGGGCTGGTACCTGCGTGTGCGCCCCACCGCCAATGACGAACGCGCCTTCCGCCACCTGCTACGCGGCGCCGAAATTCGCCCGTGGCTCATGCGCGAACTGGAACGCCTGCAACTGACTCTCTCCGCCGAAGGCGCCGCAGCCCCCGCTCTAGCCGATGGCGGCTTGCCCGTAGCCGATATCTCCGCGAGTTACCCGAAAGCCGACTGGGACGCGGTCTGCGGCGAGATGTTTCTGGAGGGGTAGCGGCAACCGAGGCCGTTGATCCGCCGTTGTGGAGCAGGCGTTTTCGCCTGCAGGGGGCTGTCGTTATGCCTTGGTGGGGCAGACGATCGGTTTTTGTCGTCTGCCATCGGACCACAAGTAGGGGCAAGGCTTGATGGTCGGGCCGGAACTAGCCGGTCGCCGGTGAAGCTATAATTGAGGCATGTCCACCGATCGCAACCGCCTTCAGTCGCTCGTAGATGCCCTTGCGGACAGTGAGGTGCAGGTGGCCATTTCTTTTCTTTCGGAACTGGGTGAGCAGGAAGTCATCGATACCGAGACTGCGGCCAAGCTGGATCTGGCCCGCGCGGAACCGGGCGACGACATCCCCCTGGACGAAGTCCGACGCCGGCTCGGCCTGTGATCCGCCGCGTAGTTTTTCGCCCCGCAGCATCGGATTGGCAGCCGTTCATTTGCCGGGCCAGTTCCGCGCGGACGAAAGAAGCGTCAGTTTGAGCGCCGGCCACCGCTCGAACCCGGCGTCAAAGGTGACCAGGGTCAAAGAGTGTGCTTCGGCAAAAGCGGCCAGGTAGGCATCCGTCCAGGAACTCGGTCCAACGCCAGCCAGTGTCATGAGTTGCCGCCAGGCGGACTCGACGACGCCCGGCTCAGTTGCGAAGATCACCCTCCGATCGGCACGCAACTGCGCGAAGGCATCCCAGGACTGCACGATAGTCCTCGGAGCGCGTCCCATTACGCTGGGATTCGTCAAAAGACGCAGCAACCCCATCTGGGTTATGCGGCAGAATGCAATGGAGGCATCCGGTTGTGCGGTGAACCACTCGCGCGCCGGTACGTGGTGAATGTGACCCTCGGCAGCAAGGGCAATCATTACGTTGACGTCAGGCAGTGAGGCGATCATCCGATAGTAGTTCGTCCACATCCTTGCCCGTAACGGGCCGGATCGGTCCGGTTTCGGAGGCGGGGATCAGCGGAAGCGACACGTTGGGACCGCGCGCTACGGGCGGCTGGCTGCGTGCCACATGATCTTCCACAATCCGCCGGATTAGATCGCCAGGCGTGGCGCCCTCTCGCCTGGCAAGCATCTCGAGTTGGCGAAGGACCGCCTCCGGGAGATCCACTGTGGCCTGCATAATAGCCATTGTCCCATGTCAGCTTCGTCCGCGGAACGCCGCAGGGTCCTTAACCAATCCGGCGATTTCGCAATTTTAGGTGCGACAACCGCTCCCTAACGGTTGCGGCTCGGTAAGCGACAGCAAACGCGCGGCACTCATAACCGAGCCGCGACCGTTAGGGAGCGGTTGTCGGGTAATCTCCGTGAATTGCTGGAAGCCATGCCGGCTGATCGGCAGCAGAAAATTGAGAAACGCTTCCGGAGAGTCTGGCCCCGATGCCGCTCGATCAATTGCGGAAGGCGCAGCAGATGAACCAACTGCACCTCGCCGAAATCCTCGGCGTCAACGAGGGAGAGGTCTCAAAGATCGGGCACCGGTCCGACATCTGTGTCAGCACCCTGGCCGAATACATTGAGGCTATGGGCGGCCGGCTGGAGATCCTCGCGGTCTTCAAAGATCGAGAAGTGCGGATCACGCAGTTCGAGGAACTGGCAAGCTAGGACGGCGCCAGCGGGAGAACGGGGAAACGATGCAGGTCGGGCTGTCACGGTTTTCGCACGAAAGGAGATCCCGCTGCGATACGATAATCCCTGTGCGGGCCATGAGGACGCAGAATGCCCACCGTTAGGAACATTCCCGGACCGTACCGGTTTTTCTTTTACAGCTTCGACTGCAATGAGCCCGAGCACGTACACGTTCAACGGGAGAGCAAGGTCTGCAAATACTGGCTCACTCCTTTGGCGTTGGCCCGCAACGATGGCTTTTCGGTGCGAGAATTGAATCAGATCCGTTCCCAGATCGCATTCAATGTGGAGACGATTTTGGAGGCTTGGAATGAGCATTGCTGCTAGTATCGAGGCGCGTATTCAGTCAGTTTCGGTTACCGAGGACACTATCACCGCTCAGTTGATGGACGGCCGGACGATTAGCGTCCCGCTGGCATGGTCTTGGCGGCTCTCCGAGGCAACTCCCGAGCAGCGTGCACGGTTCGAGATCATCGGTAGCGGTTCCGGAATACACTGGCCTGAGATTGACGAGGACATCAGCGCAGAGGGCATGCTCCACGGAGTCCCGGCGAGAAAGCCCAGCCACCCGCCTTGCAGCTAGCAGCTAAGGCACCGGTACGTGGCGATCATTCACGGACATCCACGGGATAGCGATCCAAACGCCTCTCCTCCGTAATTGTCTTAATCAGATTGCGGGCCTCGGCGTGGTCGTCATCTTTGTTCGCTCGAGAAAGCCAGCTAACGGCTCGGGGATTGGATTTCTTCACGCCGCGCCCCTCATGGTACGCGACGCCGAGGTGGAACATTGCGTCCTCGCGCCCCGCTTGCGAGATGTACTTGCTTGTGACTGCCTTATGGAAGCAACGAACTGCGTGCTTTGGGTCGCGCCTTACGCCGACGCCAGCGTAGTATCTACGCCCCACTTCAACCAACGCGTCTCCGTCGCCGCAGGCGACCGCACGTTGATACCAGAGCATCGCGCGACGATTGTGTCCCTGATCTCCGTACACACTCGCGATATTGTTCGCGGCACAGGGGTCACCCTGGCGAAACGCGCGCTTGAACCAGCGAAGAGCTTCCGCATCGTCCCGCCGTACGCCACGTCCGACGCTGAGGCAGACGCCGAGGTGATTCTGGCCGGAAGGGTCGCCGGCAATCGCACTCTTGCGGAACCAGCGGACAGCGGCGCGCGCGTCGGGATGGACGAGAACCTGTCCATTAGGGTCAGCTAAGCCGTCTTCCAGCCAAGAGCCAACTTCCCACCGTGCTTCCGAATCCCCGGCTTCTGCCCGGGCTTTGAGCTGATTCCACTGTTCACGTGCCATTTTTTGCATGTGAATCACCAGACCCGCAAGACGCTAACGCCGCCCCTACCTCGGTATCTCATACCTCTTGATCTTCTCGTAAAGCGTCGACCGATCGATCCCCAGCGTATTGGCCGACTCCATGATATTGCCGCCGGTCCGCCGCAGCGTCTCGGCGATCAGGACCTTCTCCATTTCCTGAATACTCATCCCGGCGGGAATCGCCAAGGGTTGGGCCGACGCCGGGTTCTTGACCAGAAACGAAAAATCGTCCTCCGTCAGCGCCCGCGTCCGGCAAGTCACGATGGCGCGCTCCACGGCGTTCTCCAGCTCGCGCACGTTACCGGGCCAGTCATACGCCATCAAGGCCTTGAGGCCGCCTTCGGTAATATCGTCCACCGCGCGGCCCAGTTCGTGCGAGATCTTTTCCACGAAATGGGCCGCCAGCAGGGGGATATCTTCACGCCGCTCGCGCAAGGGAGGGATTCTGATTTCGATCACGTTCAAGCGGTAGAACAGGTCTTCGCGGAACTTCCCATCGGCAACGGCTTGGCGTAAATTCACGTTCGTCGCCGCGATCACCCTCACATCTACTTTTACTTCTTCGGAGCCGCCCACGCGATAGAAGCTGCGGTCCTGCAACACCCGCAGCAAGTCCACCTGCAGCTTGGGCGAAATATCGCCGATCTCGTCCAGGAAGATGGTGCCGCCGTCGGCCATTTCGAATTTGCCTTGCTTCTGCTGGGCCGCCCCTGTAAAGGCGCCCTTTTCGTGGCCGAACAGCTCGCTTTCGAGCAGCGTCTCCGCCAGCGCCGCGCAGGAGACGGCTACGAACGGTTTCGCCCGGCGGTCGCCGGAATAATGCACGGCGCGAGCCACAATCTCCTTGCCGGTTCCGCTTTCGCCCTGAATCAGAACCGTGCTGCGCAGGCTCGAAACTTCGTCCGCCAACGCCAGAATCTCCTGCATTTTGGGGCTTTTGCCGATCACGTCCCCAACCCGGTACTGGCGGCTCAGCTTCTTGCGCAGGATGGCGTTCTCCCGCTGCAGGTTCTTCACCTTGATGATGCGGCTCACCAGCAGCGAGATCTCCTCCGGGTTGCAAGGCTTGACGATATACTCCTGCGCCCCTTCCTTCATCGCCGTGATGGCGGTATCCACGGTGGCATAGGCCGTGATAATGATGATCGACGCTTCCCCGTGGCGGCGGCGAATCTGCATCATGGTCTCGATGCCATCCATGCCGCCCGGCATCTTCAGGTCTACAAAATAGATGGCATAATCCCGCTGTTCGGCTTTCTCCACCGCCTCGCGGCCGGATGCGGCCGTGTCCACGTGGTAGCCATCCTCGCGCAGCCAGGCGGCGAGCGATTCGCACATCACCTCTTCGTCGTCAACTACCAGAATCTGCCAATGGCTCTTCATCCCATTGCTCCCAGTGCCCGATGTAATTGCCCCGCGCACGCGCCGCACCACGCGTCCTGTTTCTCATCGATGTGCCGGACGTTGGTTGCCAGCGACATGGCGCAACTCCGGTCGGCGCAGTGCACCAAACCGAACGTGTGCCCGGTTTCGTGCAGCGCTTCTTTGGCGGCGCGCTCCAGCAGCACCTCGCGGTTGGGCGCCAGCCCGTAAAACTCCTGCCTTAGCCGCGCCAGCGAAACCACCGCCACCCGGCCCGCCAACTGCGCCTGCCCGAAAACAAACGTCAACACCGGCACGAACAGATCGCGTTCCGTCAGCGCCAGCAGCTTCCAACCGTCCGCCGGGCAATGGCGCACCAGCATCTCCAGCACTTCCGTCGACCGGAACTGCCCCCGCGCCGCGTCGAATGCGAACTCTACGCCCGGCAGGGGAAGTTCTTTCACCGCGACGCCCAATTCCGCTGTCATGCGATCCCGCACTGCCTCGAACGCCACTCGTTCCACCTCGGGAGTCGCGCCGACGTAGAAGTACTTCATCCTTTCCCGGCAAACGTCTCCGGCGGCGCTTTGGCCGGCGCGGCCTGCGCCGGCGGCAGAGAAACGATAAAGGTCGCGCCCTGGCCGGCCTGGCTCTTCACTTCGATATCGCCGCCGTGCTCCTGGATGATGCCGTAGGAGACGGCCAGTCCCAGTCCCACCCCTTTGCCTTCCGGCTTGGTGGTGAAGAAAGGATCGAAAATCTTGGCCAGGTTCTCCGGCTGGATGCCTTCGCCGTTATCGGCAACCACCAAACGCACTTCCCCGTCCGCGGCCTCGGTCGAAACCCGGACGCGCCGTTCGCTCTTGCTGTGCGTCGCCTCGGCCGCATTTAGAAGCAAATTCAGAACCACCTGCTGCATCTGTGACGCATCGCAGGCCACCAGCGGCAGATCTTCGCGCAGATTCTGTTCCACCGTCACGTTGCTGAGCTTCAGCTTGTGCTGCGCCACCGAAAGCGTCGTCTTGACGATCCGGTTCAGATCGTCGGGCGCGCGCTGCGGCTTGGAGCGGCGCGAAAACGACAGCAGATCCGAAACGATGCGGCCCACCCGCGCGGTCTCATTCACCACCTGCGACAGATACTTGCGGAACTCCTCGACCCGATTCGGCGGCACGCCGTCGTCTTTGAGCATGCGCTGCAGCAGCATGGAGAGATTGAGCACGCCCGAGACCGGATTGTTGATTTCGTGCGCCACGCTGGCGGAAAGCTGGCCCAGCGACGCCAGCCGATCGTTGTGCAACAGCTTTTTCTGCGCGGCTTTGAGTTGCTGGGTGCGTTCTTCTACCTTGATCTCCAGCTTTTGCGTGAACTGGTTGATTTCCCCGAGCGCCGTGCGCAGGCGGTCGCGCATCGTTTCGAACGAGCGGGCCAACTCGTCCAGTTCTTCGCTGCTGCCCACGATATTGAGCGGTTTGTCCAGTTCCATCTGGCTGATGGCCTTGGTGCCTTCGATCAGCTTTTCGATGGGGCGGCCCAGGAAGCGCCGCGTGAAGAATATAATGCACAGGGCGATCAGCGCGATTTCGATGCCGGTTACCAGCAGCACCCGAACCTTCATGCTGTCCACTTCGTGATCGACGCTTTCCAGATTCAGCTCCAGGTCGAGCACGCCCAGCACTTTGACGCCGGCCGGATGGGCATGGCACGCCGCCTGGCTGCAGGCCCCCTCGTTGTAAATCGGGGTGAGCATTTCGAGGCGTCGCCGGCCGTCGGCGCCCCAGTGGCTGCGGACTGGATAGGCCAGGTCGAGTTTCGTCACCGCGACGCCATGCGCCTCCGCGCTATTGGTGGAGAACATCACCTGCCCGGCGCTGTTGTACATGCGAATGCGGTCGATTCCCTGCTTGAGCGCAATCGTCTGCATCACCTGGTAGGCAGCCTCGCGATTGTCGTCCAGCATGGCGTGCCAGGTGGCGCTGGTGATTCCTTTCGAGAGCTGGTCCGCTCCCAGAATCATGGTATTGAGGAGTTGTTGCTCCTCGGTTTTTACATTCACCAAGCCTGAAACCGCGGCCACGATGATGACAATCACCGTGATCGAAAGGATCAGCTTTCGGCCCAAACGGCGGGGCATGGAAGATGTTCAGGTCCTGAACGGATTGTAGCAAGCGGCGCGAACCGGCAGCCAAATGCCACATACTTTTCCCGATAGCGGACGCGGCGTAACTCGTAGGGCGGACCCCCTGGTCCGCCCCTGGTCCGCAGCCGGCCCCCTGGCCGGCTCTTCGCCGGTATCGGATGCTTGATCGTTGAGGCGAGGTGCGCCCGCTGACCCTAGGTGGGACAGACGATTGTTTTTGGTCGTCTGTCAGGCGGTGTGGCCCGGCGAGGGCCCGACAGACCACAAAAGGCGATGGTCTGTCCCACCTCTGGGTCACCCAAACCCGGCTCAGCCCAAATTCCCCGACATCGGGACTTCGCAGACTCGTGCTGCTACAACTTCCTAGCCTGTGTAAGGTCCCGATCCACACACTCGATAGCCCCGAACTCCGCATCCCAGAAGGACTGTGCTTTCATCTCCTCCAGGTAGGCATGCGAATAACCGAAATTCGACCACACTTGTTCCTTATATGCGAACAATCGATTCTTTTCCGCTGCCGGGCGAACGTCGAGTATGTCGCTCGGGTCGCTGGCGCGGAAGACACTTTCGAACCAGTTACTCAGCTTGGCGCGGTCGATCGGGCTGCATCGCCCGGCGAGGTCGGCGAGCACGGAC
>JBEKYD010000277.1:0-10205 GCA_049511335.1 Bryobacteraceae bacterium
GCCGCAGATGAAGGCTTGGCCCGCGGGGTCCACGGCGATTCCCTTAAAATTGTCGTCGCTACCCGATCCCAGGTAGGTCGAATAATATACGGACGGCCCACTCACCGGGTCGATCGTCAACTGCCGCTTGCGGTCGTACTTCCCGAGCCGGAAACCCACTTCGCCGTTTGCCAGCAGCTTGAAATTCGCCGCCACCGGCACGCGCGTCCCGTCAATCTCCTGGTACGCCACCGGCTTCGTGAACGGCGCCGGCCCCGCGTCCGTATCCAGGAACAGATCTCCGCCGGCATCCAAATGCATTTTGGATGCGCCCGTGTAAGCCAGGCGGATCTTGTTGGGATCCGTGCCCGGCGCCACCTGGAAATCGAACTCCAGATGCTTGCCCGCGCCCCGGTAAACCAAGTCGACGCCTGGGTAGACGCCGCTGTAGTCCACTTCGGAGTAGGTGGGAATGCTGCTGTGCCACTGGGAGGGGTCGTTGCCGATCAGGTAGTTGACGATGCCGGGCAAACGGCCGCCGCCTTGGATGCTGGCAGGCGCCTTGGACCCGGATAGGGTCATGCGGACCACGGCTTCCTTGCTGTCCTTCCGGCCCGGCTTCCCGGTGCGGTATTGGAAGACGGTCTCGCGGCCCGTCAGGTACGCCGTATAGCCGGCGCCGCGAGCAACGTACCGAACTTCCCCGGCAGTTTGTCCCTGATTTTCTTCGAAGTACAGCGGAACCCGGTCAGCGGCGGCTGCGGCAGACTGCCCGCGCATGGGCGCCACGCCGATGCTGAGGATCGCCAGCGACGCCAGCAGGAGTCGAAGCCAAGTCTGCACTCGCATCGGCACTCCCTTCCCAAGTTGGCTCGCGTCCCGAGGTGAGGGTTGGCTCCAGACTCGGGCTCCACGATCGGAGAGCGAGGACGCCGATCCGTTGGGAGCATAGCGATTTAGCAGTGCCGAACAGGCAGCTACGGTAGAGGTTTTCAGGCTAAGTAAGGTACGATCCATTGTGAGATCCCGTTTTAGTAAGTTGGCACTCCGCGAGGTACCCGTTTTGCGTTACAGGCAATGCCCCCAAAGCGGTATTGCCGCTCAAGACGACGCCAGAGGGGTTGAGCGTTCCGGTGTACTGGAAGATCGCCCCGCCCATGCCCGCGACCGCGCCGCCAAAGTAGGAATTGCCCCCATGCCGTAGCCATTGGCGAGCGTCAGGTTATTGATGTTGACCACTACCCCACTGCCCGGGTTCACGAAGAAGATGCGGGTTGTGCCGCCACCGCTAATCGTCAGATTGCTCGCGCCCGGCCTGTTGATGGTAACCGGGCCATTGATCAGGATGCGCTTCGGCAGGGTGATCGTCGAGCTGTTCGGAACGCTAAAATTCACCTCCGACCCCGCGCAGTTGGCGGCCAACGCCTGCGCCACCGCCCGGCTCAACGTGCCCGGCGTCGTCCCCGTCCCGTTATCCGTCGTGCTGGTCACGGTATAGGCCGCCGGCGTACACGGCCCCACTTCCAGCGTTATCGAACTCGTCAACCACAGCAGCGCCACAGACGCTACGGCGCGCAACACATTCTTCATGGATTTCCTCACTGTCGGAACGCTCCGGATCGTGTGCTAAAACATATCCTATTAGAGAGTGCGAGAAAACTCCTCCGCGACGATCAAAAATGACGACTGCGGTGTAGCTGCTGTCGTCCACGAGTGCCACAGCCAGCGGGGCGAAGAGGCGTCGAAGCATCGTTTTCAGCCCCCTGAAACACAGAGGCGAGAAACTCGCGGCAGGGCGATCACGGTACGATATAATCTTGTGATGGCGGTGCAGGACTTCTCTTCGGTCGCCCTGACCCGCATGCTCAAAGCCTGGAGCGACGGGGACGCATCCGCACTCGATCGTCTGACGCCCATCGTATACGCCGAACTGCACCGGCTGGCGCGGTGCAACATGGCCGGGGAACGCGAAGGGCACTTGTTACAGCCTTCGGCTCTGGTCAATGAAGCTTTTGTCCGCCTGCTGGGCAGCGCACCGGTGGAGTGGGCCAGCCGCGCGCACTTCTTTGCCGTCTCCGCCCGTCTCATGCGGCAGATTCTCATCGATTTCGCGCGTGCCCAGGACACCGGCAAACGCGGCCATCGCGCGCCCCACGTCGACCTTTCCGAGGTCAAGGATTACCCCAAAAAGACAGCGAACCCGGTCGATTTGATCGATCTCGACGCGGCTTTGGAAGACCTGTCCAGGCTTGACCCGCGCCAAGCACAGGTGGTGGAGCTTCGCTACTTCGGCGGCCTGGAAAATGCGCAGATCGCCGCAGTACTAGAAGTCTCGGAGCCCACCGTGGTCCGGGACTGGCGCGTAGCGCGCGCCTGGCTCTACGCCAGACTTCAACCCCCGAACCTTCAAGGCGCGGAGCGGCGGGCGGCCGCAAATCACCCCAACAAATGACGGCAGAGGACTACCGGCGGGCCGGCATACTGTTCGATCAGCTCCGGGAACTTCCGGACCAGGAGCGTGCGGACGCACTCGATGCCGCCTGTGCCGGGAATACCGAGTTGCGCGCGCAGGTGTTGCGCCTTTTGGAGGCTGACCGCGACGCTGCCAGCGGTTCGTTCCTGGAACGGCGCGCGATTGAAGATGCGGCCCGGCTGCTGGTTTCAGACGGTCAGAAATTGCCGGCCCCCGGAACCGCGATCGGGAACTATTGCCTCGGCTCCCGGATTGGAGCAGGGGGAATGGGGGTTGTCTTTGAAGCGCAAGATCTGCGCTTGCATCGCCGGGTAGCCATCAAGATTCTGGCGCTGCCGTTTGGCGGAGAAGGAGAAGAACGGGTCAAGCGCTTCCAGCGGGAAGCCCGCGCCGCTTCTCTGCTCAATCACCCCAACATCCTCTCGATTTTCGATGCCGACTTCGATCAGGGGCATTATTACATCGCCACTGAGTTCGTGGAAGGCAGAACGTTGGGGCGGCTGGCGGCCGAGGGTCCCGTGGAGCGGAAGGTTCTCCTCGATATCGCCATTCAAATCTGTTCGGCGCTTGCCGCGGCGCATGAAGCGGGCATCGTGCACCGCGACATCAAGCCGGACAACTTGATGGTTCGGCCGGATGGCATCGTCAAAGTGCTCGACTTCGGCTTGGCCAAACTGCTGGAATCGCCGAACCGGCCGGACATGGACTTGCGCACCCGTCCGGGAAGCGTGGCCGGCACGCTGCAATATTTGTCGCCGGAACAGGTGTTGGGCAAGCCGGTGGGGCCGCAAAGCGATATCTTCAGCGCGGGGGTAGTGCTTTACGAATTGGCAGCCGGCGTGCGCCCGTTCGATGGCGTGACGGATGGCGCGATCTTTGCCGAGATATTGAACCGGCAGCCCGTGCGCCCCTCGGAATTGGGCCGGTCTATCGATAAAGATCTGGAAGCGCTCATTATGCGGGCGCTGGAAAAGGATCCCGATCTTCGTTTTCAGACCGCCAACGATATGCGCTCGGCGTTGCGGCTTCTGGTTCGGGATTCCCAACCTTCCGGCCCGGCATTGGCGCCAAAGCCGGCTCCCACTCCGGCGAGACGAGGATGGCGGGCGCCTACATTGGCGGGGGCCGGCGGAATGGCGCTGATGGGCGTTTTGTGGTTCGCACTCGAAACCTCGCCCGCCCCGCTGCCCAGCCGGTTCGATCGCATGACCTTCGGCGAAGGCGAGCAGATCTATCCCAACCTCTCGCCCGACGGGAAGCAGTTTATCTACGCGAGTTCGGCGCGGGGCCAATGGGATATCTATTTACAGCGTGCGGGCGGCAGCGCCGAGATCAACCTGACAGCCGATTCCGCGGCGGACAACACCGAGCCCGCTCTTTCCCGGGACGGTTCGAGAATCGCTTTCCGAAGCGAGCGCGGCGAAGGCGGATTGTTCGTGATGGAGGCGACGGGCGAGAATCCGCGCCGCATCGGCAGCCGCGGCCATCTGCCGGCGTGGTCGCCGGACGGCAAGGCGATCGTATATTGCGACGACACATTCATCATGCCCAACGACCGCGGCATGCGCGGCTCGCGTCTGCACGTGCTCGATCTGGCAACCAATGCGGAGCGCGAACTGCAAACGGATGACGCCGTGCAACCGAACTGGTCCCCGCATGGCCAGCGCATCGCGTATTGGGGTATCGGCGCCGCTGGTGACCGCGAAATCTTCACGGTGGCGGCCGCCGGCGGCCCACCGGTGCCGGTTACCGACGATGCCGCGATCGACTGGAATCCGGTCTGGGCGCCTTCCGGCCGGGAGCTGTACTTTATCAGTGATCGGGGAGGGACCATGAACATCTGGCGGGTGCGCATCGACGAAGGCACGGGCAAGATCGGCGGGAGACCCGAACCCGTCACCGCACCGGCCGTCTATGTGCGATTCCTCAGTTGGTCCGCCGATGGCGCCAAGTTTCTATATTCGCAGGCGCAGAATCGGATCAGCCTGTCTTACGTCGACTTCGATAGGACTCGCCTGGAGACGGTCGGCTATCCGGTTGCTGCCGGCGGAAATTATAATATCGGCAATTTTAGTTTGTCGCCGGATGAATCGAAGATCGTGCATGACACGGTGGGAGACATACACGAGGATCTGTGGATCGTCAACCTGGATGGTTCCGGCCGCCGCAAGCTGACCTCCGATTCGTTTCGGAACCGTCTCCCGCGCTGGTCGCCCAAGGGAGACGAAATCCTCTTTATCTCGACCCGTTCGGGGCAATTCCAGGAGTGGATCATCCGCCCCGACGGCAGTGGACTGCGCCAATTGACGGACGCCCGTAGCATTGTGAACACGGGGGTCTGGATCGACGGCGGGCGGCGGATTGTGGCTTCGTTGTTTGGATTCGGGCTGGCGTTGCTCGATCCAGCCGTCACTCGTCCGATCGCCGAACCTGCAATGCTGCCGGGCCTGGAAAGGTTGAGTGGATTCTCCTACGCCTTTGTGTCGCCACCGGAGAATGGGCTCCTGCTGGGACATATCGCTGGAAACGGAGAGAATCCGCTGGTTCTTTATTCTCTGGCTGATGGCAAGCTCACGCGGCTAGGCGTGCGGGGAACCCGCCCGGCTTGGATTCCGGGCTCCAACAACCGCTATTTCGTGTTTCTCCGGGAAGACGCTTGTTTCTTATACGACCGGGAACAGAAGCGCGAGAAGCGCCTGTTTTCCACGCCCCACAACCAGATGTACTTCCTGCAAATCAGCGCCAGCGGACGCCGGATTTTTTTCACCCGAACCATCCGCGACGCCCATTTGTGGATGGGCGAGATGACCCGTTGACTAACGCCGGCCTAACGGGCCCAGGCTTCTGCCCCTGTACGCTGAAAGCCCGGCACGCCGCGTTCGGAGTGCCGGGCTTTTTCGCATTCTATGGAGTCTGCTTATGGTTCGCCAGGTGATTGTGCGGCGGTTCCGCCCGCCTTGCCCTCGGGGAGCGGTTTGCGAATGTCAAAGCCCACCATCTCAACCGCACCACCCGGCCTCTGTTACAATACTTACCAAAGCTGCGTGATGCGGGGGAAATTCATTATTTCTATCCCTCCCATTCACAATACTTTGCCGAAGCGGCGGATAGCATTGGAAAAGGCCTGGTCGCCGTCGAGCGGGCGGGTTTTCTTAGGATTCGTAGCGTCTCCAAGGATGCGGCTGGGACTTTATGGATTTCGATCAACTCCACACGTTTCTCGAGATCGTTCGTTTAAAGAGTTTTTCGAAAGCCGCCCAAACATGCTACCGCACCCAACCCGCCATTAGCGCCCAGGTTCGTCAGCTCGAACAGGAGCTTCGGACCGATCTTTTTGAACGGTTCGGAAGCCGCATTTCGCTGACCACCGCGGGCCGGATTTTTGCCGACTACGCCGAGCAGATGCTGGACTTGCGGCGGCGGGCGCAGGATACCATTGCCGAGCTGGAAGCGAACCCGCGCGGGGAATTGGTGATCGCGGCCAACGAAGCCACTTGCATCTATGTCCTCCCCAAGGTCTTCTCCGAATATCGGCGCTTGTTTCCCGCGGTGCAACTCCAGGTGGAGCGTTCCTACGCGGCTCACGTGGTGGAGGCGGTGCTGGACAACTCGGCCGATTTCGGCCTGACGCAATTGCCGGTGGAAGAGAAACGGCTGCAGGTGGTCAACGTCCACCATGACGAAATCTGCCTGCTGGTGCCCGCGGGCCACCGGCTGGCGGCGCATGCTTCGGTTACGCCGGCCGACGTGGTGGAGAGCTTCCTGATGCTTCCCAAACACGGCAAGACGCGAGCTCGGCTGAATCAGTGGTTGGAACCGGTCGAGGACCGCCTGCGCATTTCGATGGAGCTCGATTCCACCGAAATGATGAAGCGTTTCGTGTTGGCGGGACTGGGAGTGGCTTTTGTAGCCGCTTCCAACAGCCGGGAGGAAGTAGCCGCCGGCAAGGCCAGCGCCGTTTCGCTGGCCCCGGATCCGATGGTGCGACGCCTTGGATTAGTTTATCGGAAGGACAAAGCGTTATCCAAAGCGGCATTGGGTTTCATCCAGGTTGTGTTGGATAATGTCGGTGACGAAGCTGCGGGCGCCAAGCGGCCCACGGCGCCGGAAGTGATCGTTTCATGACCTGTCACCGTTGCCGAAAGACGATTGACGCGGACGAACCGCGGTGCCCCTACTGCGGGCTTGCCAATGCCGACGCCAACGGCATGTACCAGACTTCGGTGGTCCGGATCGCCGCCGGCGCCGCGGATTTGGTGTATCGGTCGGTGGATGAGGTGCCCGCGCCACTTCGGCAAAAACTGCTGGCGTCCACCAACAGCCCCAATTCGGCCACCATCCTGATTGCCGACAGGCGGGGAAGGAAAGAAATCGCGAAAGCGGTGCGGAGCCTGCCGGGCTCGGGCAATCGCCGGCTGTACCGTTCGCTGGTGCCGGGAGCGGATACCGAGCGCGGGCCGTCCTGGTTCACCAGGGGCCGCCGCGGTGCGATCCTGATCGCCCTGGGCACCCTGGTGGTAGCGATAGTAACGTTCCTCTTTCGCCATCGTTGGTAAACGAGCCGCGGGCGCGGTGAAAAAACAAATTCGCGCCGCCATAAGCGGAGATAACCCCTTTGATTTCTTATCTGTGTACATCTGTGTCCACCCGTGCCCGCTTCCGCCCTACAGTTCGGTCCGCCATGTGCCGATAACTGTATGTATGGAACGGCGGCGCGAGCCAAGACTTAAACCTGAGCAACCGGTCCGGGTGACCATCCTGGATGAGAGTGGCCAACACCTGGACGCGGTAGTCCACGACGTTTCCGGGCGCGGCCTCGGGCTGATGACCTCGCGTCCGGTCGAGGCGGGTAAGGCCTTGAAAATTCAGCTTGAAAACGCCATGCTCCTGGCTGAGGCGGTGTATTGTCAAGCAGCCGGCTCGGGTTTCTACGTCGGTGTGGAACTGGACCAAATCCTGGACGGCCTGGCGAGCCTGGCGCGGTCGCTCGAAGAATTCTCCCCGGAAAAACCGACCCCCGTCGACGACCCGGTGCGCATACGCGAATGACATAACCGGCGAGCTGAGTATTGGTCGAGAAGATGCAACTGGGCTCAAAGCCGAGAATCCGACAATGTGAAAAAGCGTGAGTCCGAACCGCGAGCGTCAGCAGTTGCGCGTGAACAGGTTGCCGAAGTTCCGAAGTAGCGCACCCAGCCACAGGATCCGGCGCTGGCGGTTCGCCGTCCCACCGGTAGCGAGCGTCCCGTAGTAGTCCCCACACTGGAAGGCGCGAATGACATCCACCATGTTATGGAGGCTCGCATCATACAGTGACGGCAAGCGGCGCCTGTGGCGCAGGATGGTATCCTGCCGCCGATTGTGAATCGGCGCTTCGCGGGCCGCTGGGAAACTGCCGAAAGCCGGTTACCAACCCGCTGCAGGTGACCAATCTGCCCTACAGCCTCCGGCCGTTCGTAACTCTAATTTGCGAGCCGCGGTAAGTCCGCCAAGTTTCCTGTTTCGGAAATTCAGTGACGTATTCCGAGGCAACCGCTGAACACGTCACCGTAATTGCGAAACCGACTAAGTAAATAAAACAGCCCGCCGCTTGGATGTTGCGACTTATCCGTGCGCATCGTTACACGCCCTTCGGTGACGTACGGTTTGCATCTTGTTTATTGAACCCCTTAGGGGCTCTATGACGCAAAGCTCGACAGCCAACCGGTTCTCGCCATCGCCTGCGTCTTATCCCGCGGCTTTCAGCGTCTTCGCAATCGTACGGCCATAAGCCTGATCGTAGCGGTGCTGCCATCCCGATTTCACGCTCCGAATCACTTCTCTACGATCCAGCGGCTTCTCCAACACGTCCCAAGCGCCTAGGTTCAACGCTTCCGCCCAAAGGCGCGCGTCCGCAGCGCTCGACACGACGATCAAGGACGGGGGGGTTGGCATAACGCTGATCTGATTGAGCAGATCGATCCACTTTCCATGTCCTAAATGCTCGGCGCAAAGAATCACCGAGATATCGTATTGCCGCAATAAGGCAACCGCGGAGGCAAGCTCATAACAAGGTAAGTGCGCCCACGCTGAGTGACCGATAATGGCGTGTATGGACAAGTGGTCCTCATCAAGTGGGCTAAGAGACAAAACAGTCAGTCTTCCGGCGGTAGGCGGTGCAGTTGCAACGGGGGCCCTATCGATTTCGCGTTGCCCTCTCATGGGCGCTACCTCCTCTGATTGTGTCTTATGGAGGACACGTGTTTCTAGAGGCCATTTGTCTGGTCCTTGACTTCGGGAGCGCAATGTCTGGCGTCAAAAGACCGTTTCGGGGACTGATATTAAGCTAAAGTTGAATTATATAAATGTCAACAGCTTTTCTTAGTTTCTTGTCCAAAATTCTTCTATCTCTAACCTTGTGAAATATGAGGCTTCTTCGCGCGGTGCCGTTGAGGCGAAAATGTTGCAAAACGCGACGCTAGAGCTATTTCTGCCAGCAAAGATGGCCTCTGTGCCCCTAAAAACTTGTGTAGCCTTGTGCCAGCCGAGGCCCACCTTTTGCAAGAATTATCTGTATACCGTCATCAGATTTACCTGATATGCATTTCTCTATGAAATAGGCCGCCCGTTCTAATTCGGCGCCGGCGATCGCAATCGATAATCCCACCGCGCATCTGGCCGGCGCACTCGGTGTCCCCGTGTGGCCTCTGCTGCCCATCGCGCGCTGCCGGCGATGGCTCCATGCGGGCGATCGGAGCCACTAAGGAGACAGTCGTCAGTTATCAGTTATCAGTTGTCAGTCATCAGTTGTCAGTTTCTAACTGCCGGAGCTGAGTCAGTGAACCTGAACTGATAACTGATAACTGACGACTGACAACTGATAACTTGAGCCTCTATGGCACGCGTTGGAAAACGTCGTCGAAGGTAATTTGATCGCGGCTGGAATGCCACACGACTTCGATGGTATCGAGGTGGCCCGGCAAGCGGATGATTTCCACTTCTCCCTTCGATCCGTCGGCGGCATTGAAGGGGAAGCGCGCCGAGCCCGCGCCGGCGGGCCCTGCAAATTCAAAATCGATTCGGCCGTTCCCCTTGCGATCCTTGGGTACCTTGTAGCTGCCGGAAAATGAGCCGCGGAGTTGTCCCCCCGACTCGTTCAAGGTCAACGATAACGATTCCGGGGGGAACGGCGAACCTGTGGGCGCATCCGCGCCATGTACCCAATGCCCCGATAACCGCGCCAGGATGGGCTTCGGCGGCTGCACTGCCGCTGGCGCGATATTTGGAGCAGTGGGCGCCGCGGGCGCCGCAGTACCTGCCGCCGCTGAAGTTGCCGGTTGCGAGGCTGGCGGAACCGGCCGCGGTACGGACGGCGTACTCTGCGCCGGCTGGCTGGCCGCCGGTCTAAGCGGAGTATCGGCGGGCGGACGCGCGGGCGAGCTCACGGCCGGAGCCGGCGGAAGCGCGGCTTCCATCGTCTGCTGCCGCGGCGGCGCGGCCACGTTCGCCGGGGCGGCGACAACCGGCGGCAAGAATGGCGACCCGGATGGCGTGAAACTGCTGCGTTCGTGCTTGTCACGCTGGTCTTTGGTGTTGAAGGCTCCGTCAGCCAACCGCTCTTCGCCCGGCTGCTTCTCAGGCAGCTTGTCGGGCACGCGGTTCGCCTCCGGTTGAACCGCCGGCGTTTCAGCCGCGGCTTTCCCGTCAATGGCCTCCGCCGCTTCCACCGGCTGTGGCACCGGACCGCTAAACTCCGCAACCTCCATGATCGGAG
>JBEKYD010000278.1:0-10175 GCA_049511335.1 Bryobacteraceae bacterium
GTCGAGCAGGTCGCTGAGAGTTTTGAGGGCCCGGTCGGCGAGGGCCAGGGCTTTTTCGCGGAACTGGATGGCGCGGATGTAGTGGGTGTCGAGCAGGGCGCGTTGAAACGCGATCTCATTGCGGCGCCACAGGTCGATCATCATGGGATTGACGCCGGCGAACTCGGCGGCCTTTTCGGGGGAGTAGCCAGCGCTCAAAGCGGCGATGACGGTGGCCTGGCGATCATCTAAAGCGAAATCTGTCATATCGAATCGAACCTAACCTCGGCTCCACGATAGCGCGGGAGGGCGGAGAAACCGGGGTGCGGGAAAGGGCGGGATATCTGTAGCGCGATGAAAGGGAAGGAGTAAGACAGGTCGAAAAATACTTCGAAAGCTTGTGACCGGCAAAACGGGGGAGCCGCGTTTGGGGTGGAACAGGCGGCGGGGAGCGGAGCGGCAGGGGATACCGAGGGGTTTGGCGGGCGACGACCGGCGGGCCGCCTCGGCCGACTGTTTCCCGGCAACTTGACGCCGAACAGCCGAACTTCCGGATAGCGCGTTATCCGGGCGGAAACGCAGCCGGATCAGAGATGTTTGTTTCGGGAACATTCACCTCCACCCACGACCCCAACTGAATCCACGATGAGGTCCATGATCCGTCACCTCGCTAACTCGATAAAGCCGTGGCGGTTGGAAACGTAAATCGCTCGAAATGTCTTCGCGGGAAGCAGCCCGCCGCTCAACTGCGTGGAACTCACGCGCGCGGCGGTCATGCGCTGCCCCTCCGCGCCGGCCAAGGCGACTCGCGCCGAGCCCAATTCGGCGCCGCCAGTCTGCCCGTTCGTCAACAACGTGGTCTCCAGTGCATTGCCCAGCTTGTGCTCGAACAGCACCAAAACGTCTGCGCCGGAATCGACTACCAGGTCCCGAGCAACGCCATCCACCAGGGCCGCTACCGCGGGACGGCCATCCACCGACCGCAGATCCGCTCTGATCGCGCCCTCCGGCGCCGCGCCATCGAGCACCAGCCGCCGGTCCTTGTAATCGAGCAGGTAATCGTGGCGAACCAGCCAGCTTTGCCCCAGAACGCCATCCACTCCATCCATAGCCACTTCGCCGACCATGGCCTCAATTTGGCGGTCGGTTGCGGGCCCCATCGTGAGTTGATCGATCACCATGACCGGCACGCGGCGCACGCCGGCTGAAGTGACCTGTTCGACACTATAGGCCGCCCGGCCCCCGAGCCTTCGGGCAACCTTGGGCCGGATCAGGCTGGAAGCGTTGCCTGTATCGACCATCATCCGGAACGGGCCTTGCCCATTCAGGTAAACTGCGTCTAAGATGAGCGTGTGGCCAACCCGGTGGAGGGGAAGAGCGACTTCAGCTCCCCACGTTTCTGTTACGGTAAGCAGCAGCAAGAAGCGTGAAAGTCTCATGCGGCGAGTCTGCGGCCGGCCGCCCTTGATGGTCGTGAGGCCGCGTTGATCTTTTCACTCGGTTTCTGCCAAGGGGCATGATGGAATCGTGATGGGCGTGCAAAGCCTTGACTATCAATTCGATGACGTGGAAGTGAGGGGTAACGCCCGCGAGGTCCTGCGCCAGGGCAAACCTCTCGCGCTGGAGCCCAAAGCCTTCCGCGTCCTGCTTTACCTCATCGAAAACCGCGACCGCGCCATCGGAAAAGACGAATTGATCGAGAAGCTCTGGGACGGCGTCGCCGTCACCGACAACGCCCTCTCGCGCATCGTCGCCCAACTCCGCAAAGAGCTTGGCGATGACGCCCGCCAACCCCGCTACATCCAAACGCTCCCCACGATGGGCTACCGGTTCGTGGCGGAGCTTAGGCCATCCGCGGTTCCGCCTCACCCGCGACGCCACCGTTGGATACTGCTGGCTGGCGCCGTCATCCTCATCGTCATCGCCGCGGCCGCGGCCCGCTGGTATGCGCGGCGCCACTCCGCTGTGGCGCTCGCCGCCCACCCTGTTCAGCTCACAACCTCGCCCGGCCTCGACCTCAACGGCTCGTTCAACCCCGATGGCAGCTCATTGGCCTACAGTTCTAACCGCTCCGGCCATTTCGAGATCTATCTCCATCCCCTGGACCCCCGCGGTCGCGAACTGCAAGTTACCTCGGACGGCAACGAAAATATCGATCCGGCCTGGTCGCCCGATGGCAGCGCCATCGCGTTCTATTCGGTGCGCCGCCGCGGTATCTGCATCGTTCCCGCCATGGGCGGTGCTTCTCGCCAGATCGCCAAGTTCGGCTCCCTACCCGTATGGTCACCCGACGGCCAATGGATCGCATTTGCCGCCGGCGCCCTTGTCTCCCTCTCGCCTTTCGAACTCCACCGCGGGGAGTATGCAGACGTTTGGATCGTAGCGGCCGACGGGACCAGGCTGCGTGAGGTGCTCAATCTGAAATCCAAGGGCCCCTTGCTTGCCGACCACGGCCTCCACGGCCTTTGCTGGTGGCCGGATGGGAAACGCCTGCTGTTGAGCGCCAGGTCCCGGCTCTTTCTGGCCGATGTCGCGTCCGGCAAGAGCGAACTTCTCGCGGACACTCCAGCCGGGGGACAAGCCGTCCCGGCGCCCGACGAGCAAAGCGTCTACTATGTGAACGGCGACCGGATTCTCCGGCTGCCGCTTTCCGGGGATCGGCGGCCCACCCCGGTTTTCGCAGCCAATACCACTCATCCCGTTCTCCTCTCGCTTTCCCGAGCAGGCACTCGCCTCGCTTTTAGCCAGATGGCCGTGCGCAGCGAGCTTTGGCAGGCGCAGCCCGGCGCAGATCCCCAGCCCGTATTCCAGGAAGTGGGTGTCCGCGTCCTGATTCCCAGATTTTCGCCAGACGGCAAGAAACTCGCGTTCGTTACCAGCCGGCATGGATCGAAGTGGGAAATCTGGACGGCCAACGCCGATGGCTCCGGCGCCACGGCGCTCTATAGCGCCGCCGCCAACGACCAAGTCTGGTTCAGTTGGAATGCCGCTAGCTCCGGGGTTCTTTACATCGATCTAGCCAACCCCCGCGAATTCCGCCGCATCACTCCCGGCGGCGCGAACGAGTTGCTATTGAAAGGCCCTATCCCCTTAGGCTGGGGGAGCATCGCGCCCGACGAGCGAACCGCCGTTTATCAATCCGGCAATCCGACGAATATCTGGAAATTGTCGCTTGACTCCAAGCCCAGGCAACTCACATTCGATCCGGAGTTTGCCGGCTGGCCCGACATTTCATTGGATGGCAAGTGGGTCGTGTATCAGGTGAAACGCGGCGACGATACCTACGCTACCGTCATGGATATCGACGGCGGCCACCAGCGGCAACTGACCCCCGTGGGCGGTGTCGACTTTCCTCATTCCTTCTCTGCCGACGGCCGCCGCATTGCCACCGCCACCCTTCAGGACGCCGTGTGGAACATCAGCACGCTCGACCGCACCACCGGCGAACGCAAGGCGCTGACCCACTACACCGATTTCGGCTCATATGTCCGCTATCCCACCTGGCGCCCTCACACCGAACAGGTGGTCTACGAGCGCACCTCCGCTACCGGCAACATCTACGCCATCGACATCCCCGCGAAATAAGAGAGTGCCGCCAGTCCTGGCTGCGACCAGCGCTCCCTTAACGAGGATTCCGGCCGGTCGCCGGCCGCTCGTACACTGGCCCCATATACGGCAGAACCCTATCGGAAGTGCCCCGGCTGGCAGAACTCGACTAAATGGAACTGCCCAGTCTGCAAACCCCTCAGATACGGCTATCCGGGGAGCGTGCGCCGGGTGCGGGCGCGAGTCGCTCACGTGAACTGGCCGGGGGGCGCGCTATTCTTGGATTTGCGTGGGCTGCGGGGCCGCGGGGACAGCCGGCATGCTTCCGGGTAGTCAATCCCAGATAAGGGCTGCCCTGCGTGAGGGCTGATCGGCGAGGCCAGCGCTCTCACGGGAGCGCGCGGGCCGTCCCAGGTTGCAAACAGCCGGGCTAACGCCCGGCTGGATCGGGCCCAGAGGGCGCCCCACAATCGGTCCGCAGGTTGAACGACCTGCGCCACAGAGCAGCGTAGCCGCAACCGAAGCGGGCACGAGTGTCACTTGGAGAGGGCCGCCTGAAAGGGGGCCGCAGCCAATATTGGCTGCCCCACAGGCAGCCCGCAGGCGCCAGGGAGAGAGTCTGGTCGAGGGCAGACCACAGAAAACGATGGTCTGCCCCACGCTCGCCGGCGCTACGAGCCGGTGCGAACCCTGCTCGAATGGCCACCTCATTTTCCTTGCCGCCGCGAGCAGTCGCGGCCGCCGCGGCTGCGCGGGCCGACCAAGTACCGGCCGAGCCGGCGAGGGGCGACGAGCGTGGCATCCTTCAGCCGTGGTTAGTTCAGTTAGGCGCCTCCTTTTCCACGCATTCCACCGCAACGGTTTGCAGCCCCTTGGCGCCTGGGCTTGCGGGCGAGCGATGGGCTGGCTGCGATCAGCGCCGGGGGAATTTCCTGCTTAGAGGCATATCGCTACATCTATTCGCAGTTGCGCATGGCGACCGACTTTAAGAAGATTCTCATGGTGTTTGGCGATGGGCGTGCCGGGATGTTGACGGGATGAGACCATCTGCTAGCCCGCTACTCGCTCCGCACCTTCTTCCCGTTGACCATCACGTCGTCGAGCGTCACTCCGGCAACGTCCTGGAACACGTTGGCTTCCGCCGCGTTCTCGAAGTTGCAATGCGCCACGCGAACGCCGTCGATGGGCGCATCGGGGAAGCCGCGGAAAAACAAGGCATGTTTACTTCGCTTCGAAGTTACATTCTCGACCACCACATTGCGCACCACCGGGTGGAACGGGCCGCCTTTGCCTTCCTCGTAGAAATAATCCACTTCGATCACGGCTTCGGAAACCTGTCCCACCGTGTTGTTGCGGAAGTAAATGTTCTCCACCTCGCCGCCGCGGTAGGAATTGGTTTTTATGCGGAGCGCGCGCTCCAGATCGGGGCTGTCCATACGGCAGTTTTCGACGAACACGTTGCGGATGCCGCCGGAGAGCTCGCTGCCGAGCGATACGCCGCCGTGGCCGTCGCGCATGCGGCAATTGCGGATAATCAGATTGGCGGTGGGGACGTGTAGCCGCCGTCCGTCGCGGTTGCGCCCGCTCTTGATGGCGATGCAATCGTCACCGGTGGTGAAATCGCAGCCCTCCACCAGCACATCGGTGGAAGACTCGGGGTCGCAGCCGTCGTTGTTGGGTCCCTTGCTGACAATGGTCACATTGCGCACCGTCACGTTGCGGCAGAGCACCGGGTTCAACTCCCAGAAGGGCGAATTGCGGATGGTGACGCCTTCGATCCACACGTTGGTGGAGCGGTAGGGCTGCACGAACGGAGGGCGCAGATAGGCGCCTTCGCCGTAGACGCGTTTCTCGACGGGAACGTCATTGTCGCCGGCGGCCATCAGGGCATTGCGCGCCTTGATTTGGTTGGGGGCGCCGGCCTTCTTGAATCTCGCGTTGCCCTTCCAGAACCACCAGTGGTCCAGGTCGGCCTGGCCGTCCAGCGTGCCCTCGCCGGTGACCGCGATACCGGTCTCGTCGAAGGCGTAAATCAGGGGCGAATAGTTCATGCACTCGGTGCCTTCCCAGCGGGTGAACACCAAGGGCAGATAGTCTGCCGCATCGGTGGAAAAACGCAGCGTCGCGTCTTTTTCCAGGTGCAGGTTGACATTGCTTTTCAGGTGAATCGGACCGGTGAGGAACTCTCCCGCGGGAACCACCACGCGGCCGCCGCCGGCTTGGGAACAGGCATCGATGGCTTGGCGGATGGCATCGCCGGACATCCGGTTACCGGGGCGCGCTCCGTAGCGGGTGATGTCGAAGACGCGGTCCGGGAATTGGGGCGGCCGGATGCGGTCCAGAATCGCGCTCATCTCGCGCGCGGGATCGAAGGGCGTTTCGGCGGCAAGCACTCGGCGGCTAACGGGCGAGGCTGCCGCGGCAGCTAGAAACAGACGACGGGTCATGGCGAAGTCTACTCTCGTTGACGACTCTATTCGGTGGCGCCGCTCCCTGTCAAATGGCGCGCGCGTCTCAATTTAGGATCGCTAAAGGTCCTATTTAACTGGAATCCGCTTGACCGGGAACCGGCCAACACATATAGTACAGGCGGGGTCGAAAGTTTGTGAGCGAAACACCTGATAGCGTCGTATTGGAGAAACCCGTCGTATCGGAGAAGCGCGTCGTATTGGAGAAATACTCCCTCGGCGTAGGCGACCGCTTCGCCCACCAGGCGAAAGCCCAATTGGCGGCTTGCGTGCACGCGGCGGAACTCGGCCGCGTGGTGATACCGGTTTGGAATAAATCGAATCGCGAGCACACCACGGTGGGCTCCGGGCCGGAGAGCGCGCGCCAGGCGGCGGACGCCGCGGTTCGGGCCCTCGGCTGGACCCATTCTTACTATCTCGACGCCGATCATATCAACCTCGGCACGGTGAGCCGGTTCCTGGCGCCCTGCGATTTCTTTACTCTCGACGTAGCCGAAGCCATCGGCAAGCCCCCGGCGGCGGGAGCGGTGGAAAAGTTTCTGGCCAGGCACTCCGAGCTGCAAGGCCGGATCGAGATTCCCGGGATCGCCGAGCCGTTTCAAGTGACCGCCGAACAAGCCGGCCTTGCCGCGGCTAAATACCTGGAAGCGGTCTCGGAAGCGGCCGCGATTTACCGCAAGATCGCCGCCAATAAAGAGCCGGGACGTTTTGTGACCGAAGTCTCCATGGACGAGACGGATTCGCCCCAAACCCCTCCACAGCTCCTGCTGATTCTCGCCGCCATCGCGGATGCCGGCATTCCCATTCAAACCATCGCCCCCAAGTTCACCGGACGCTTCAACAAAGGCGTGGACTACGCCGGCAACGTGGAGCAATTTGAGAGAGAGTTTAGCGAAGACCTGGCGGTCATCGCCTTCGCCGCGAAGCGTTACGGATTAGCCTGCAACCTAAAGCTGAGCGTTCACTCCGGCAGCGACAAGTTTTCGATCTACGCGCCGATTCGCAGGGCGTTGGCGCGGTTCGATGCCGGCGTACACGTGAAGACGGCCGGCACGACGTGGCTGGAGGAACTGATCGGCCTGGCCGAGGCGGGTTCGGAGGGCCTCGCTCTGGCCAAAGAGGTTTACGCCGAGGCTTACAGCCACCGCGTGGAGCTGTGTGCCCCCTACGCGAGTGTGATCGATATCGATGGCACGTGTCTGCCAACGCCAGACACCGTGGCCGCCTGGAACTGGGAACAGTATGCCGGAGCTTTGCGCCACGACCGGAGCAATCCGGCCTTTAATCCCAACTTCCGCCAACTCTTGCACGTCGGATACAAGGTGGCGGCCAAGATGGGCAAGCGCTATACCGATATGCTGGTGGCCTGCGAACCGTCGATCGCCCGAAACGTAACCGAAAATCTATTCGACCGGCACATTCGGCCGCTGTTCTTGGGCTGAGTGTGGGGCAGGTTGGTAACCTGCAGCGGGTTGGTAACCCGCTTCCGGATGCGCCGATTGACAATCGGCGGCAGGATACCTTCCTGCCCCACATAATTCGCCTATCTGTCACCGGATGGTCCAGGGAGCTGGGGCAGCCGCCGCTGCATCGTTTTGCGAACACTTTCCGGGGGCCCCCTGGCCCGCGGGGGACGCCCTCGTCCCGCTCTTCCCCCTGGAACCAGCTTCCCGGACAGGCCGATGCGCGACCAGGGGGTCCCGCGCGGACGAGGGCGTCCGCCCCCCGATTTATGCCGCCGCTCTTTTGGCCAAAGCTAAGTGACATTGGGCAAGAGTGCCCGCGCCACAATATCTGTCCGGCCACCCTTCCGGTCATGGGCTTGTGAGAAATGCAGGCTAGCCGCTCGACAGACGACAAAAAACGATCGTCTGTCCCACCTTGGTCAGGAGCTCCGAGCTACCGGCCGGCGGCGACCCCCCGCTTAGCAGGCGGTTGGGGCGTGTCCTTTCCGGCGGTGAGGTCGCGCTTGCCAGGCAGTTGAGTGGAATCCCAGCCGCCGCCGAGGGCCTGGATCAGCACCACGCTGGCCACCAAGCGCCTGGTCAGCAAGTCGGTATTGGTTCGCTGGGCGGCCAACAGCGTGGCCTGGGCGGTAATCACGGTGAGGTAGTTGGCCGTTCCGGCCTTGTATTGGGCGGTGGAAACATCCAGAGCGCGCTGCGCCGCATTCACCGAATCCGTCGCGGTCACCGATTCTTCGGCCAGAACGCGCAACGCCGAAAGTTCGTCTTCCACCTGCTGGAAAGCGGTCAGGACGGTCTGCCGGTAGGCCGCCACGGTGGCGTCGTAGGCGGCTTGGGCGCCAGCCACGGCCGCCCGCCGCCGGCCGGCATCGAACAGAGTTTCGGCCAGGCTCGGGCCGACCGCGAAGAACCGGCTGGGGAAGGTAAACCAGTGGGCGATACTTAGCGATTCGAGGCCCGCGCTGGGGTTGATGGTCAGGGTGGGGTAGTAGGCGGCCTCGGTAATGCCGATCTGCTCGTTGGCGGCGGCCATGGTGCGTTCCGCGTTGGCGATGTCGGGCCTGCGCTCCAACAGGGTCGAAGGCACCGCGATCGGAAAGACTGGCGGCGGATTCTTGAGCACCTGCGCCTGAATGGCGACCTCGGCGGGCGGCTTGCCGGTCAAGACCGCAATGGCGTGTTCCAACTGGTTGCGGGTCACTCCCAAATCCTGCAGCTCTGCTTGGGTGGCGTAGAGCTGCGCTTCGGCTTGCGCCACGTCCAGATCGGACGCAACACCGCCGGCGAAACGGTTGCGCGTAAGCACGACGTATTCCTGGTACGACTTTGCCGTCGTATCCAGCAGAGCGGCGTCGCTATCGGTTCCGTGCAGTTGGATGTAGTCCTGCGCCAGCTCGGACTGGTAGAGCAGCCGCAAATTCTCCAACTGCGCGGCGGAGGCTTGCGCGTTGGCAGCGGCCGCCGTCATGCCGCGGCGGATACTGCCCCATAAATCGGGTTCCCAGGAAGCGGTGACGGGCAGGGTGTACTCGGTACTCGAAGTTCCGGATACCAGCTCGGATTTGCCGTTGGGCGTGGTCGTCCTGCCAAGCGTTCCGCTGCGCGACTCGGTAATCGACGAGGAGGCGCTCACCGCCGGGAAGAGCGCGGACCGCGCGGTCAGAACCGTCGTGCGCGCCTGCCGATATTGCGCTTCGGCCTGCAGCAGGTTCTGATTGGAGATGCCGATCTGCTCTTCGAGCGCGTTCAGCACCGGGTCGTTGTATATCTCCCACCACTTGCCCTTCAACTGGCTGTCGTTGGGCTGCGCCACCTGCCAGTCGCCGGCTTCCTTGAATGCGGGCGGCGGTTGTTCCTTGAAAGCCGGCGCAGCCGGCGCAGCCGGACGTTTGTAAGTGGGGCCTACTCTGCATGCGCAAGACGCCAATAACAGGAGCGCCAGGCCCGAGCCCGCCAGCCGGCGGTTGGTCCATCTTTCACGATTTCGGTTCATTGGTCTAAGCCTCCGACCCCAGCGGCTCGCCGGTTTGGCCGCTCTCGGCGTGGAAGCGGGTCCACCAGTGCTGCAACCGGTCGAAGTATAAGTAAACCACGGGAGTGGTGTAAAGAGTCAGGCATTGGCTGACGATCAGGCCTCCGATAATGGTGATGCCCAGCGGCCGGCGCAATTCCGAGCCGGTTCCGGTGCCGAAGGCCAGCGGAACGGCCCCCAGCATGGCGGCCATGGTGGTCATCAGAATGGGCCGGAAACGCAGCATGCATTTGCAAGCTTCGAAGATGGCGTCGCGCGAGTTCTTACCCTCCAGGCGTTCGGCCTGCAGGGCAAAATCGATCATCAAAATAGCGTTTTTCTTCACAAGTCCAATCAGTAAAATAATTCCGATCATGGCGATTACGCTCAGATCGGTCTTGGTGAGCATCAGGGCCAGCAACGCGCCGACGCCGGCCGAAGGCAGGGTCGACAGGGACATTTTCCAGGCTGACGCCGTATTTGAACAGAGACTCGGGGTTCAGCTCGATGCGCACACCCGGCAGCGCGCTGCCTCCTACCGACACTTGGCCTACGCCGCTGACCTGGGCGAGCTTCTGCGCCATGATGGTGGAGGCGGCGTCGTACATGGCTCCCTTGCTCAGCACCTTGGAGGTGAGAGCGATCATGAAAATCGGCGAATCGGACGGATTCACCTTATGGTAGGTGGGGTTGCTCGGCAGGTTA
>JBEKYD010000279.1:0-10148 GCA_049511335.1 Bryobacteraceae bacterium
CACCGCTTTCGAAAAAATGCCTATTTTACAGGTGTTTGAACGGCCTAACGTCCAAATGGAAGCAGGCCTCGACCCTAACCAACTGAATCTGTTCGACTTTTAACGGGACAGCTGTGGGTCTGCCCCACACTTTCTCACCGCAATGTGGAAACTCCAAGGACCGGCCGGGAGGCCGGTCTCACTCTTACGCCGTAAACCGGTAGCCTTTGCCGCGAATGGTGTGGATGTGCTTGGGGTGCTGGGGATTCTCTTCCAGCTTCTGGCGCAGCCAGGCAATATGCACGTCGATGGTGCGCGAGGAGACTTCGCTATTGTATTTCCAGACCTTCTGCAGAATTTCCTCGCGCGTCACCACCCGCTCGCGGTGGTCCACCAGGAACTGGAAGAGTTGCATCTCCTTGGCCGCCAGATTGACGGGCTGGCCGTTACGGGTCACCACCGGGCGCTCGAAATCGGCTTCGATGCCGTCGAAGGCGAAAGTGCGCACCGGGATCCGGTCTTCTTTCTGCACACGGCGGAGCAGGGCCTCGATCCGAGCCAGCAGTTCCGCCGGGTCGAACGGCTTGGTCAGGTAGTCGTCGGCGCCCAGTTTCAACCCCACCACGCGGTCGGCTACCTGGGTCTTGGCGGTGAGCATGAGAATGGCCGAGTCGATTCCCTTCTGCCGCAGCTCGCGGCAGACGTCGAAGCCGGGCTTTTTGGGCAGCATCACGTCCAGGACGATCAGGTCGAATAGTCCGGAGGAGGCCCGCGCCAAACCGGCTTCGCCGTCGGCAGCGGTTTCGAGCGCATAGCCTTGCGCGCTCAACAGGTCCGACAACGTGAGCACCAGGCCAGGGTCGTCTTCAATCAACAGTATGCGAAAACTCATCTTGCAACTCCGCGGGCGCGACCGGCAGCCGCACCACGAATTCGGTTCCTTTCATCGGCTCGCTGCGCAGGGACACCGTGCCGCCGTGCGCTTCGATAATCTTTTTGACGAGGTTGAGGCCTAAGCCCGCGCCGCGCACCTGGTCCTGCACCGCCCAGCGGCCGCGAAAGAAAGGGTCGAAGACGTGCTTCTGCTCGTCTAACGGGATGCCGGGACCGTGATCGGCCACGCGGATTTCTACCGCCGGCGATTCGCCGTCTTCCGCCGCGCTGGCGGAGATTCCGACCCATTTGTGCGTCTCGGTGCCGTACTTGACGGCGTTGTCCACCAGGTTCTGCAGAGCCAGTTGCACGGCCAGCTTGTCGGCCAGCACGGGTGGGAGATTGGGCGCGACGTGCCGCTCGAATTCGATTCCCGAATCTTCCAGGACCACGCGGCCGGTCCCGAGGCCGCCTTCGATGAGCGCGTCCACGGGCACGGCCTCGCGCCGCCGCACGGTCTGGCCGGCGTTGGCTCGGGAGAACTGCAGCACCTGTTCCACCAAAGTGGTGAGCTTCTCGCTTTCCGCCTGGATCAATTTGCCGTACCGGTCGATCTGCTCCGGCCGGTTCGCCAGGCGGCCGCGCAGATTGAATGCGGCGGTGCGAATTACCGCGAGCGGCGTGCGCAGATCGTGGGAGACTCCGGCCACAAAGCTCATTTGCAGCTCCGCCAACCGCTGGCTCTCGCGGCTGAAGCGGATCAGGGCGTAAACCACGGCTACGATCAGCAACAGAATTCCCGCCGAAACGCCCATGTTCCGGCGCCGCGCCCTGGCCACCGTGGCTTCGAGCGTTCCCATCGGATCCCAAACCGACAGCCGCCAGCGCCCGCTGGCTGCCCCGATCGTCCCCGCTCGCGGACCCCGCCCGGAGGTGTCCGGATCGGGCCGCACCTCCAGCAGCAATACGGAAGCGTCCGCAGGCGTTCCGGCGCGATGGCCAGCCGCCGGCGACAAGCGGAAAATGCTCACGTCCGGAGCCCCGCTGGCGGTCACTTCCGCGTCGTAACCGATGCGCCCCCGCTCGCCGATATAGCGCTCCAACAACTCCGGCAGAAGAGAGTTGCGCACGTAATCCAGGTTCAATTCCGCCATCAGCCATTCCGGCTTGCCCGGCTCGGCCGGATCGAAGCGGGTCCATTCCAGCAGATCCGTCGAGCGCGGATCTTCGGGAGGCGTCGCCTCGCCTTTCCAGCGCAGGGTCAGCCGATCGCGCAGCGATCCCCATTCCACCGGCCATGCCGCCGGCGTTGCCTCACCCGGCTGCTCGTCCAAGCTCCACAGCTTTAGCTCGCCATCGAGCGGAGCCGCCAGGGCAACCCGATGAAACATCGGCTCCTGTTGTTGCTTCCAGCGAAGGTATTGAGCCGCGTACGCCGCTTCCCTTCCGGCGGCGCGAATCCTGTCCGGTTCCGGAAACAATGTCATCGCGGCGTTGTCGATTCGTTCGTTGAAATTGGCGCTCAGCAGGTTGAGCCGCGCCTCCAGGTTGCTTTGCAGCCAACCCCGTTGCGCTACGCTGACTTCCGCGATCCAGCGGTATTGCAAAAGCGCCAACACCCCCAGCAGCAGAGTGAGCAGGGCCACCCAACCCCACGCTAGCCAGGCCTGCCGCTTCGTGTTAGCCATGTTAAAATTTTGCAGTAAGTTCTTTGTTCTTCTACATGGACGGTTGAACCCGCCCAGAGGCGTACGAGAATTTGTACCCGGCTGCAAAAGATAGCCCGTCTACCAGGATGTCCGCGCCCTCAGCGCTAGTCCTATTAAGGAGAATCCTGACCCCAATGATTCCACGCTATCTTACTGTTTGTGCGATTTGTCTTTGGGCCGCGGGCCTCGCGGCCGCCCAGGTTGCGGCTGCCGGCCGGACAGCCGGGCCGTTGATTACTCAGAAGATCGACCAATCGAAGATGGTGGCCTTGGCCGGCAATACCCGGCCGGAAGCCACCTCGGCTAACGATCGCGGCGCCGTGGCCGATTCGCTGCCGCTCGAGCATATCCAGCTTCAACTCCGGCGCTCAACCGAGCAAACCGAAGCCGTGGAGCGGGCCATTGCCGATCTCCAAAATCCCAAATCCCCGAACTTCCACAAATGGCTGACCGCGGAGCAGTTCGGCGCCAAATACGGAGCTTCGCAGGCGGATATCGATACGGTGACGGCCTGGCTTGCCAGCCATGGTTTTACAGTCAACCAGGTGTATCCCAACGGCCTCGTAGTGGACTTCTCCGGCAACGCAGGCGAGATCCGGCGGACGTTTCAGACCGAGATGCACTATTTGGATGTGAACGGCGTGCGGCACATCGCCAACATGAGCGACCCCAAAATTCCGGCCGCGCTGGCATCCGGGGTAGCTGGCATCGTGTCGCTGCATGACTTTACGCCCCACTCCATGAAGCGCGCGCGCCCGCAGTACACCTTCACGTCTCAAGGCCAAACCTACCAGGCCCTAACGCCGGAAGATGTGGCAACGATCTACAATCTGAATCCGCTGTTCGCCGCCGGGGTGACGGGCCAAGGCCAGACCGTGGCCGTGATCGAAGATACCAATCTGTACAGTTCCGCCGACTGGACTACGTTCCGCACCACCTTCGGACTAGCGCAATATTCGACAGGCTCTCTCACCACCGTCCAACCGGCGCCCGCTTCCGGCGCTTCGAACTGCCTGAACCCGGGCATTGTGGGCGCCGACGATGAGGAAGCCGCTCTCGATGCCGAATGGGCCAGCGCCGCGGCCCCCGGCGCGGCCATTGAAGTCGCCGCCTGCGCCGACACGCGGGCCACCTACGGCCAACTCATCGCCATCCAGAACCTCGTCAACTCGGCCAACCCGCCGTCGGTCGTCAGCATCAGCTACGGCGAATGCGAAGCCGAGAACGGAGCCACGGGCAACGCGGCTTTCAACCTGCTCTATCAGCAGGCGGCAGCCGAGGGGATCTCGGTTTTCGTGGCGGCCGGAGACGAGGGCGCCGCCAGTTGCGATGCCGGCGCTACGGTCGCCACTCATGGAATCGGCGTGAGCGCGTGGGCGTCCACGGTTTACAACGTCGCCGTGGGCGGCACCGATTTTGCCGACAATTACGACAACACCACTTCCAATTACTGGAACGCCAGCAACGACGCCAACTACGGCTCGGCGCTATCCTACATCCCCGAAATCCCCTGGGACGATTCCTGCGCCAGTACTTTGCTGTCCGGTTACCTTGGCTACGCCAGCCCCTATGGGTCCGACGGTTTTTGCGCCAGCGGAATGGCGCGAGAATACGGCTTGGTGCAAGTCGTGGCAGGCAGCGGCGGGCCGAGCGGCTGCGCCACCGGTTATCCCACCACCGCGGGAGTCGTGGGCGGCACCTGTGCCGGGTGGCCCAAGCCGTCTTGGCAATCGGGTGTCAACGGAATTCCCAGCGACAACGTCCGCGATATTCCGGACGTTTCCCTGTTCGCCGGCACCGGCGTCTGGGGCCACTACTACGTGATTTGTTTCAGCGACATCCGCAATGGCGGAGCTTCCTGCACCGGCGATCCTAGCAATTGGGCCGGCGGCGGCGGCACTTCTTTCGCGACCCCGATCCTGGCCGGCGTGCAGGCGCTGGTGAACCAGAATGCCGGCAGCCCTCAAGGCAACCCCAATCCCATTTATTACAGCCTGGCCGCCAACTCCGCTTCCGTGTGCACCTCTTCGAACGGCGACACCGGTTCGAGCCCGTGTATTTTTCACAACATCAACCAGGGAGATATTTCCGTGGATTGCGGTGGCAACCAGAGTTGCTACGGCGCGGTCACGGTCACCAGCGGCGGCGGGCGGCGCGGTTTCGGCGGCGGTTTTACCACATCCACCGGCGGCGCTCTTTCCACATCCACCTCGGCTTTCTCCCCGGCGTTCCCAGCCGCGGCCGGCTGGAACCTGGCCACCGGCTTGGGCAGCATCAACGCTTATAACCTGGTCATGAATTGGGCCGGCGGCCAATAGGCTCAGTTAGTGTTGCGGCAACGGCTCCCCCACGGCCGTGGCTCGGTTTGAGTTCGCGAACTTTCGCAGGTACGTGTGATGCAATCCGCCTCGCGGCCGTGAGGAAGCGGTTGCCGCAACACGCGCTATCTTCATAGAGTGGACGACCTCAAAGGAAGACTGGCGCTCGTCACCGGTTCGAGCCGGGGAATTGGCCGCGCCATCGCATTGGCGCTCGCCCAGGCCGGCGCCGACGTTGTGCTCAATTTCCGCACCCGTGCGGCTGAAGCTGCCGCCGTGGAACGCGAGATCCGCCGATTGGAAAGACAGTGTCTCTCGGTTCAGGCGGACGTGTCCGTTGCCGGGGAGGTGGCGCGGCTGGTCGGCGCCGCCCAAGACCGGTTCGGCCCCATCGGCATCCTGGTGAACAATGCGGGTATCGCCAAGCCGCAGCCGATCGAAGAGATCACCGAGCGGGATTGGGACGAGGCGATCGACGTGAATCTCAAGTCCTGCTTCCTGATGACCGCGGCGGCGTTGCCGGCCATGCGCAGCCTCAAGTGGGGCCGCATTATCAACCTTTCCTCGGTGGCCGCTCAGGTGGGTGGGGTGGTCGGCCCGCACTATGCCGCCTCCAAAGCCGGCATGCTCGGCCTGACCCACTTCTATGCGCAACGGCTGGCCAAGGAAGGCATCACCGTCAACTCCATCGCACCGGCGCTGGTGGAAACCGAGATGGTGACGTCGAACCTCAACGCGCGGCCGGAGCGAATCCCCATCGGCCGATTCGGATTGCCGGACGAGGTCGCCGAAGTGGCCCTGATGCTGGCCCGCAACGGGTACATCACCGGACAGACCATCAACGTCAATGGCGGCTGGTTCATGAGCTGAGCGGTGGGACAGACCATCGTCTTCGTGGTCTGTCATGGCCCTCGCGATACCGCGGCAGCTCGACGAACGACAAAAAACGATCGTCTGTCCCACCTGGTTTCCCGTAGATTCACCGTCAGGCCGGTGGTTTGGGTTGGGGTTTGAAAAAACAAATTGCGGCATGGGTAAGGCTAGTCATTTCCGTGGTTTAAGGCCATTGAGGGCGAACCCTGCGGGAGCTTGGGTCTTGTGCGATTTGTGCATTTTATGGTGAAATCCGGTCTGCTGCTGGCCGGCGCGACGTAGCAACCGCACACTCGCATTCCGGGCCACGGATGCACAAAAACGAGGCGGTCGGCGCCGGTATCGATAAAACCAGTCATATCTATTGATTAAGCCACATTGGGGCGAACCCATCGAGGCTTGGTTTTGTGCAGTTTTGTGCATTTAGGCCTCTTTTTGTCGGTAGCGCGGCAACGTGTCGGGTCCCGGCACGGCGGGCGCGTGCCCGTGCCAGTTTGTTTACCCTCCCTCGACCATGATAGAACGGCGGGAACGGGCTGTTTTTGGCTGGCGATTTGTTTTCAGTGGGTTACGAGCTTGAATGGGGTGTGACCGGGTTTGTGAAGGCGGTGAGCAGCGGCGGCAATTCCCGCTAACCGGTTGACAGCAAGGCGCTTGGGTGAGGTCGGGCCAGCGTTTATATACGCCAGCGGGCGCCGGGAGCCGAAACTTGGGCGCAGAGGTTTCCTATCTCCGATCGACTGGCCGGTCGGAAAAGTGGAAACACGTAGCCTGTCACTGGTTTTACTGGTTTCCCTCACTTCCCGCTCCGCAAGAAACGGAAGGGGAATTCGTGAGTGTCCCTACTTCTCTTCCCGAATTTGCTGACTCAGGTAGCGTTCGTAGCCGATCTCGCCAATTTGATGGAGTTGCGCTTCCAGCCAATCGACGTGACCTTCTTCAGCCTTCAAAAGGCGCTCGAACAACTCCCTTGAGCCATTGTCGCCTTCGTCACGAGCGATCTGGATTGCCCGGTTGTATAGCGCCACGGCTTCCATTTCCAGCTTGAGATCGCTTTCGACCTGTTCCTTGACGTTCTGCCCCACCAAGAGCTTCAACAACTCGGTGAGGTTGGGCGTACCGTCGAGAAACAGGATGCGTTCGATAAGTGCTTCGGCGTGCTTCATTTCAACAATGGACAGCTTTTTGATGTAGCCGCCCAATTTGTCATACTGCCAGTTCTCACACATCTCGGCGTGGAGAAAGTATTGGGTGATGGCCGTCAACTCCTCCTGCAGTGCTTCATTCAATAGAGCGATGACTTTGGGGTTGCCTTGCATAACCGCAGTTTCGGATAAAGCCACCCGGAAGTCAAGTGCTTAGGCATGAAGAGTTCCTTTCTCAGAATTCTGCCGTATCACTGGCTGTGTTGCCGTCCCGCTCTCGACTACTGCGATGAAGTTCTGGACGGCTTGGCGCAGCTTCAAGGTTTTGCCGTTTAAAATCCCGCTACCAGCGTTTGCGTCCAGAACCGCCGCCGCTCGGAAGATCACCCCTGGGCCGATCCGTCTTAGGGCGCGCCTCATTAACATTTAACGTGCGGCCATCGAGTTTCCAACCATTCAAAGCGGCGATTGCTTTCACCGCTTCCGCATGATTGCTCATCTCGACAAATCCAAAGCTCCTTGGCTGTCCCGTGTCACGGTCTGTCACGATATTAACCCGCTCCACGGTTCCGTATTTTTCAAAGAGCGGACGGAGCATGTCTTCCGTTGCCGAAACACTGAGGTTTCCCACATAGATTTTCGTCATGCGTTTGGTTCTTCCTCAACCAATTTGCGATAACAATCGAAGATTTCACCCGGCGATACAGCGTTCCTGGAATGAATGCAAAGGCAACTGTTTCGGCGGGTCACTTTGCAAAAACTACAGTCGAAAGGCGGTCCCACGCCACCGCTGCCGTTGGCATTAGTGTTCGTGACAAATCGGAAGTAGCCGTATTTCGTCCAACAGTTGGGTCCACGCACCCGGCAATAGGTCGTGCTCACAGATTATCAGCGGAACTAGGTGCGCCCGCAAAAACTCTGACGCAGACAGGAGACTCAGAGCGCTGTGAATCCTCCATCGGTCACGGCCCAACAAACCTGCCAGAGTATCGTGGTCGTGTTGAATTGGGCTGACCGATAGTACTGCAATGACTTGACTGCCGATTGCGAGTCGAGGGGGCAAGTTTCGCCGTAGGCAACTCACTGGCTTGATGGACGTGCCAGTTTTATCAGCCCGATTGCTGAGGAGCGCATATGCCACCTACGCAGCCGCCTTCGCTCCTTCGTTCTTCAGGTCTTCTTCGGCTTGAAGCCAGTCCACTTCCGGTGAACCGATGGGACGGCCTCTTGCTACCCAGCATTCGTATGCGGGAACTTGGATCGCTTCGTGATCGGAATGCGCCGCTGGCTGGTAATGTTGAAGCCATTCTACTGGGTGGGAGCGAACCTGTGAATTCTGCTCAAGGATGTCTGCCCACTTCGGGTCGTCGTCCTTGAGGTTGAGGAAGGTTCCGATGGTGCCTTCGTAAGACCCTTTTGCGAGGAAAACTCCATCGCCTTTTTGAAATGTCGGGGCTGCGACAGGCTCGGAGGATTGCGGGGTGTGGAAGCGGAGCACGATGTTCCGTCCTTTCTGGCAAGAGACATCAGGGACGGACGGTTCAGCGGGCCAAAAACAACTGGCCGCTCGGCTCTTGGTGAGAGATGCCAAAAATATTATAGCACGTTTCGGGCCTGCTGCTCCGATTTATCCGGACATGGGGCAACGTTTGGACGGCCACCAAGCGAGTTTGCGGCGGCAACGAGGATGCCGGGAATGCTCCGCTCGGATCGCTCGGTATTCTGGCGGCTGGTTCGCAGTCGTGATCGGTTACCTGGACGGGCGGGCAATGAGATTCCTGGGAACCTGGGGGAACCTGGGGACATCCCGCGTGTTTCCGTGACAGAATTCGTCTCGCCCGCGCAGCGCCAGCCCGCTCCGTGTTGGCTCACGGGGGGAAACAGGCGGGCTGGCCCCGAGTTCCCACGCCTCTTTTTGTCGGCGCGGCAACGTGTCGGGTCCCGGCACCGCAGGCCACGTGCCCGCGCCAGTTGGTTTACCTCCCTCGACCATAATAGAACGGCGGGAACGGGCTGTTTTTGGCTGGCGGTTTGTCTTCAGTGGGTTACGAGCTTAAATGGGGTGTGACCGGGTTTGTGAAGGCGGTGAGCAGCGGCGGCAGTTCCCGCTAACCGGTTGACAACAAGGCGCTTGGATGAGGCCGGGCCAGAATTTATATCCGCCGGCGGGCGCCGGGCACCGAAACTTGGGCGGTTTCTCTGGTTCGGTGGGAGTGCGTGACGTGGGCGTCCCGCGCGGACCAGGGGTCCGCCCTACTGGGCTGGCTTCGGCAGCCTTCGGGAGGGGCATTTAGCGGCAGGACCCCGAACCCTGGCACGGGCGGGCGAAACCGCCCGGAAACGCAGCGCAGGAGTTACTGTCCCCGGCTGCACCTGGCTGCACTTTGTCCTTGCGCCAGAGTGCGCTAGCATTATGCTTCAATCTTGTTTTACTGGCCATGACCGTCCCTGGAAGCGACGGGGTACTTGATGCCGATTGTTACCGAGCGGTTGAATTCCCGAGAACAGCGCCGCTTCGCGCGCTGTCCAGTCAAGTGCCGACGGTTTGATGTGCGTATCCGCAACTTGGCGGAATATATAACGGTGATGAGCATGCCCGGGCCGCTCTGGTTTCGTGGGCATGGTGACCACCGCTGGCGGCTGGGGCCTTCGGCGCTGCGATATGATACCGAAGATCTTCGCAATGCGGCCCTGTCGCTCCTTGCTGATTTTCGCCGTGTCGGCGAGATCAAACTACTGCGTCCGCCCCTTTTGGGAGAGTCGCTCAAGTGGGTCCAGCTAGCACAGCACTATGGTTTGCCAACGCGATTGCTCGACTGGACAGAAAGCCCGACTGTGGCTCTCTACTTCGCCTGTCAAGAGCCCAAGACGGACGGCCTCGTATTCATGATGAACCCCGTCGACCTAAACCGCGCGAGCTTTCCTAAGCTTCCGCGAGTGCTTGACGCCCACCTCGACGCCAAGACTATCCTTCGATATCTGGATTTGAAGGGCAGCGTCGGTGGCTCCCGCAAGCATAAAACGGTAGCAGTCAACCCGGTGTGGAACTCCGAACGCATCATGGCTCAGAAGGGCGTCTTCTCACTTCACGGCACAGCATTTGACCTTGATGACCAGCAGGCACCATCACTAGCCTCGATTTCCACGGGAGGTCTGGCGTGTGCAATGGCACAGGACGGAACGCCGACCTTGAGCCAGTCGCGGGTTCCGCACGACCTGTAGTTAGTGCCATCCGGTTCTGAAACATTTTT
>JBEKYD010000280.1:0-10148 GCA_049511335.1 Bryobacteraceae bacterium
GTACTCAACCTTGTACTCGCTTCGAGTGTTGGGCTATTGCTTGATGAGCAACCACGTCCACCTGATCGTCGTGCCCACGGACGCACGATCCATGTCCAGGGCGCTTCGTGAGGTGAGCGGCCACTTCGCACAGTATCGGAACGCGATCGACCGGACCAGCGGGCACGTGTGGCAGAACCGCTACTATTCCTGCCCGTTCGAGCCCTCGCGGCTGGCGGCCGTGATGCGATATGTGGAACGGAATCCAGTGCGCGGTGGTTCGACGCGCTCGCCCGGTGACTACTGCTGGAGCAGCGCCGCCAGCCATTTAGGTGGTGGCGATGCCACCGGTTTGCTAGATCTGGATGCTTGGTTCCGTGAATGGACGGCCGAAGGCTGGAGCGCAGTATTGCAGGAAGGGCGAGAAGAAGCAGCGGCCATTCGGCAAGCCACGTATGCCGGCAGACCGCTGGGTCCGGCCAAGTTTATTGCAGCGCTAGAAGGCCAACTGCAGCGTAAGCTCACCCCTGGGAAATCGGGCCGGCCGAAAAGCGCGGCTGCAGCCTAGTTTGTCCTGTCGGTCGGACATCCGCAAAATCGGAATCGCTCCGTCTGTCCCGGCTTTTGTTACGGCGCATTTGGAGGGGCTTCACTCCGCGGGCCGCGGTTCCGCCTTCTCGCTGCGCTTTGGGTTTCGCCGTATGGCTTTGCCAGCCTGCTGCCGTGCCAGGTCGAGCCCGAAACGGACTTTAAGGCCGGTCCTGTGCACCATGATAGATGCGCACGACTTCAATGCACTGCCCCTTCACGCGGTAAACGGCGACGTAGGGCAGGGGAGAAAAGACCAGTTCTCGAGTGCCTTCCTCGCGCCCGGGCCGTCCGCGGTTCGGCATCGCTTTCAACGACCGGAGAGCCTCATAGAGCTTGCGCAGGGTGGGCTGCCGGTATCGGGGATGGTTTTCTTTCAGGTAATCGCTAATGTGCTCGAGGTCAAACGCGGCGGCGGGCGTCCAGCGGATACGCATTCTTATGAGCGCAACATCCGCTCAAACCGGGCATCCATTTCTTCTTCTTCAATGAATTCGCCCCGGTCGGCCTGGGCAATACCTTCTTGTACGGCGGCGCGAAAGCGGGCGTCCTCGTGAAGTAACTGTAATGCGGCGTCCCTCACTAAACGCTCGGGGGCGGTCCCTTGGGCAATAGCGATTTGCGCAAGCTGCGCTTCCTGGTCGGGCGTAAATTGGACGTGCATAATCCCTAATGTAAGGGAAAACTCGGTGTCAGGCAATCGCGAGGCCGCCGCCACTTGGCTCAGCCCCCTCTGCGTATTCGGAAACCGCTGCTTAGGCTCCTCACGGCGTGGCCGCCGATCTTCTCCGGTGAGTACCCTAAAGTCGGTACAGCTCTGCTAACCATCGCTACTCTAGAGCCGCTCGCCCATCCGTTGTATATTTTTTATCTGTATGGCTGTAGCCCTGCCTGGCACTACGCTTCCCCGCGCGGACTGGAGGCCCACTATCCCCGACCGGTTCGATCAGTTGGGGGTGCCGAAATCGCTGATTAGCGATCTGGTCCTGCGGTTCCTTTGGCTTCACGGCGCCGGCTCGCTCGCCAGTCTCCACGATGGCCTTAAGCTGTCGTTCCCCGTGCTGGAAACCCTTTTCCACCAATTCCGCCAGCAGCAGTTGCTGGATGTGAAGGGGATGAACGGCAACGACTACGTATTCACCTTGACCAGCGCCGGCCGCACGCTGGCTTCGGCGCGCAACGAGATTTGCGCCTATTCCGGGCCGGCTCCGGTCTCGATTCAGCAGTATACCGAAGTGGTGCGGGCGCAATCCGCCCATCCACGGCTCAGCCGGGAAAGCCTGCGTCAGGCCTTCCACGATCTCGTCCTGCCGGATGCGCTGCTCGACCAGTTGGGACCTTCGCTCATCGGCCATCAGTCGCTGTTCCTCTATGGCGGCACGGGCAACGGCAAAACCAGCATCGCCGAGCGCATCCTGCGCATTTACAAAGACAAAGTTCTGGTGCCCTACGCCGTCGAAGTGGATGGCCACATCATCACTCTGTACGATCCCGTAGTCCACCGCGCCATAGAGAGCGACGACGAATTGCACGATCCGCGATGGGTGCTGTGCGAGCGCCCTTGCATCGTGGTAGGAGGCGAGCTGTCCGCGGCCATGCTCGAGTTGCGCCTGGATGAAGCAACTCGCGTCTTCATTTCCCCTTGCCAGATGAAGGCGAACAACGGCATCCTGCTGATCGACGACTTCGGCCGTCAGCGCCTGGCGCCGCAGGAGTTGCTCAACCGCTGGATCGTCCCGCTCGATCGGCGCGTGGATTACCTGACGCTCACTTCCGGTATGAAGTTTCAGGCGCCATTCGAGATGATGGTGGTCTTTTCCACCAACCTCAACCCCAAGGATTTGGCGGACGAGGCCTTCCTGCGCCGCATTCAGACCAAGGTTCTGGTAGGCGACATCACCGCCGACGTCTTCGACCAGATCTTCCGGCAGGTCCTGGACACCAATAAGATCCCATGCGACGCAAATTCCGCCGATTACCTGCGCGAGGCATGTTTCCGGGCCGGGGCAACCACGCTCCGCGCCTGCTACCCGAACGATATTTATAAGCTGATTCGCGCCATCAGCGAGTACGACGGCCGCTCGGTCCGCATCACCAAATCCAATATCGACCACGCCGTGAGCCTGTATTTCGCCAAAGACCCCGACGTGCGGTAGTGAGCGTATCTCACAAGTGCTGAAGTGGCGCGGGCGCTCCTGCCCGATGCCGCATACTTTTGCGTCCGTGACACACCCGCATAAGCTGTAGGGCGGACCCCCTGGTCCGCAATAGGCGTTAAAATATGCCGTCCCGACCGCAAGATCTTGGAAACGCGATTTCTGCCGTCCACAACATACGGTGGTGTGCGGCGGCTTATTTTAACGCCTATTCCCTGGTCCGCAGCCGGCCCCCCGGCCGGCTCTTCGCCGGAAAAGAGCGGGACGAGGGCGTCCCGCGCGGACCAGGGGGTCCGCCCTACTAATGATGCCGTGCCGGCCCTTGCGAAAAGCATGTGACATTGGGCACTCCTGCCTGCAGCTCCCTGACTCATCGGGGCGCGGTTCAGCGCGGGTGTGCTGAGCGCTAGAGGATTGTTTTCGGGCCGCGGCAGGCACGAGTGCCCGCGCCACTCTAGCGCAGCCTATTTTCAGACCTTAACATCTGATATATTACATCCAGGCGATTATGTTGCTCTCGTGGCTCGCTTATTTAGCCGGCGCGGTCTTCCTAGCCGGCAGCGCATTCCGCGCGGTGAAATATGCCCGAACCCCGGTCCCGCTGCGATGGGAACTCTACCCGATTCCGTCCGGTTTCGCCGGTCAGGTCCGCTACACCGCGGCCGAAGTCCTGGTGCTGCGGGAAGCTTGGAAGCACAACCGCAAGCTCTGGGTCCGCACCTATCCCTTCCACCTGGGAATCTACCTGTGCGCGGTGGCGGTGGCGTCGCTCGTAACCGGGCCCCGAGGATTCACTGAGGCGGTATCCCTGGCGGGGCTGGTTCTGCTGCTGATTGGCTCGTGCGCGTTGCTCGCCGCGCGCCTGACCGATCCCGCGCTGAAACCCTACACCAGCCCGGCCGATTTCTTCAACCTGAGCTTCTTCGCGCTGACCGCGGCCGTGGCGCTGGCGGCGTTTGCGGCCGAAGGCGCGGCTCCAGCGTCCGTCTGGCGGGCTGTGGCTACATTCCATCCGGTGTCTCCGCTGGCAGGCCTTGGCGTGGCGCTGGCGGCGCTGCTGGCCGCTTACATCCCCTTCACTCATATGGCCCACTTCGTGGCCAAGTACTTCGCTTACCACAAGGTCCGTTGGGACGATCACAGGTATCCCGCCGTTGCCGCCCAATTGCGCTACACCCCGCACTGGTCCGCCGCGCATGTGGGCGCCGGCGAGCGGAAGACGTGGGCCGACGTAGCGCTGGCCGATCCGCCCAAGGAGAAGAAACCGTGAGTCCGGACGCCTACTCCGCTCTAGCCCTGCCGCGGCCCGAATCTCCGGACGAGGAGCGTGAATTGCTGGCGGCGTTCTTCGCGGGGCTCGAGAAGCTATTCACGCGCGAGGACAATTGGACCTTCCTGCGCCCGCTGCTGATCACCGTCGAGCATTGCGTGCGCTGCCAGACGTGCTCGGAGGCGTGCCACATCTTCACCGGCAGCGGCCGCCAGGAAATCTACCGGCCCACCTACCGCTCCGAAATTCTGCGCCGGCTCTACTTCAAGTACGTCAGGCACAAGCGCTGGCAGGGCGCGGTGAAGCTCGACTGGAACACGGTCTCGAATCTGGCCGAGCTCGCCTATCGCTGCAACCTGTGCCGCCGCTGCGCGCAGGCCTGCCCCATGGGCGCCGATAACGGCCTGGTGGCGCACGAGATTCGCAAGCTGTTCAGCCAGGAAATGGGGATCGCGCCCAAGGAACTGCACGCGTCCGGCTCGCTGGTACAGCTTCGCACCGGCTCCTCCACCGGTATGAACCCGGCCGGCGCCCGCGACAGTTTCGACTTCATCGACGAGGAGATGACCGAAAAAACCGGCATCGCGGTCAAAACTCCGTGGGACGTCGAGGGCGCCGACGTGCTCCTGATCCACAATGCCGGCGAGGTGCTGTCCTGGCCCGAAAACCCGGGCGCTTTCGCCGTCATGCTCACCGCCGCGGGCGTAAGCTGGACGCTCTCCTCCGAGCTCACCGGCTACGACGCCGTCAACTACGGCCTGTGGTATGACGATGTGCAGTTCGCCCGCGTCGCCCTGCGGCAGATCGAGGCCGCGCGCAAGCTCAAGGTGAAGCGCATTGTCATCGGCGAGTGCGGCCACGCCCACAAAGCCCTGACCGTGATCGCCGATCGCCTCCTGCCGTCCGATCTCAACCTGCCGCGCGTAAGCTCCATGACCTTGATGCGGGACCTGGTGCTGGGCGGCCGGCTAGCGGTCGATCCCACCCGCAACGATTTCCCGGTGACTCTGCACGATCCCTGCAACATGACGCGCCTGATGGGCATCACCGAGCCGCAGCGCGAAGTGCTGCGGGCCGTCTGCCCCGATGTTCGCGAGATGTCTCCCAACCGCACCGAAAATTATTGCTGCGGCGGCGGCAGCGGCTTCGCCATCATGTCCGGCAAGACTTTCGTCGACTGGAAGCTCAACGTCGCCGGGGCCAAGAAGATGGAGCAGGTGCTGGCCGCGTTCGCCGATTGCATGGACCCCTCCATCCCCAAGTACATCTGCGCGCCGTGCAGCAATTGCAAGGGCCAGTTCCGGGATCTCATCGCCCACCGCGGCTTCTGGAAGAGCAACCGGATCTTCTACGGAGGTCTGGCCGAACTGGTGGTCAACGCCATGCGCGACGTGAAGCCAGGGTTCCTCGAGTGGGAATGGAGATGATTCAGACGACGAAAAACGATCGTCTGTCCTGCCCGTTCCTGGCGCCAGGTCCGGTTAGCTCCGGGTCGGGTATAACTCGGGTTATACTATGGGCATGAAGACCGCCGTATCGGTACCTGACGATCTCTTCCGTTTGGCGGAGGTAACTGCCCGCCGCCTTCGGGTTTCGAGAAGTGAGTTGTACGCGAAAGCGATTGCGGAGTTTCTGAAGCGGCAGGACCGAAATGCGATCACAGAACGCCTGAACGACGTGTATTCGCGGCGCCCGGCGAAGGTGGAGGCCGTATTGCACCGAGCCCAGCTCAAATCCCTCGCAAAGGATGCTTGGTAGAAATGGGCGCGATTCAGCGCGGGGAGATTTGGTGGGCAGACCTTCCTGAGCCCCGCGGCTCCGGGCCCGGATACAGGCGGCCGGTGCTGGTGGTCCAAGCAGACTCCTTCAACCTCAGCCGGATTCAAACCGCCATCGTAGCCGCTATCGCAAGCAACGTGGAACTCGCCGACGCCCCAGGGAACGTCCTGTTGCCGGCGCGATCGGCAGGTCTGGCACGGGATTCGGTGGTGAATGTCTCCCAACTTTTGACACTCGACCGGAGTTTCCTGACCGAGCATGCCGGCACGCTGACACCGCGAATGCAGCGTTCTGTCGATGAGGGATTGCGAACGGTCCTGCAGCTTTAGCCGATCGAGCCTGTTATCGAGGTAGTCCCCGAGAGTGACCACTGGACTCCCGCACTGCTCTCGCCCGGCGCGCGGAAATGCCAGCGGCCGTCGGCGATGGACTGGGCGATGCCGGCTTCGAATTCGCCGGCGGGGTTGAAGTAATCGCGGGTGTCCCGGCAGTGTTTGTCATAGGCCGGCTTGGTCTTCCGGGGTGAGGATGTGGACCCGGCCAGTGAGGCCGTGGCGGCTTACGATGGAAAGCCTTTCGCCTCACGGTACCAGCGGATCATAGTTCACTGGAACGGCTTGCAGGCGAAAACGCCTACTCCACGGCTTAGCGGGCGCCTTGGAGCGGGGTGAGCTGATAGGGACAGTCTAGACAGTTCAGTCTGTCCCGGAGGCCTCGGAGGCCTGCCCAGCGCTTGGAATTAGTGGGTCGGTCTTCGGCGTGCTGACGCCCTCATGTTGCCAACTGCATCGTTACGCGGAAAGCACCGCGAAACGAAAGCCTGCGCACTTTGACCACGACAGACGTGCATTCCCAGCCCTCACTACCAGAACTACTGAACCTGATTTCGTAGTCACCTGACGGCACTTTAAGGGAGAACGGCCGGTGTCGGCCGTAATGCATGCCGCAATTCGGCGTTGCCCCGTTTTGGTTTCGTTGGTAGGGCTCAGTGCAGTTTCTGGGTGAGTGTACACTTCCACCAATACGAGACCGTGGCCCGCGATTTCGCGGCCAGCGAAGACGTGCCGGAGATGACTGGCGAGCATTGGGTGCTGGTCAACTATCTGCGCAATTATAATTTGCAGTTCGGCATCGCCCCGATGATCCGCAAGATCACCAAGGAGACCGGCATCAAGCTAGCCAAGATGTACGAGCTTTTCCCCTCGGGCCCCGCCAAGGGCGCATGCAAGGTGGCCGGACTGCCCAAGCCCACCGGCTGCGTGTAGATGCCGCGACGATTTCATCGTGGAGCAGACCATCGTTTCTTGTGGTCTGCCCTACAGGCTGCACACACTCACCACAAAAGAGCAAGAACCTCGACTGGCAGACCACAAAAAACGATGGTCTGCCCCACGGGAAAACCAGCATGATCTTCGCCGCCATCGCGTACCTCGCCTTCGCCGTCTTCGTGGCCGGCATGGTTTGGCGCGCGGCGGCGTGGGTGCGCGTGCCGGTGCCGTTCCGGAATCGTTCGCCGTGGGCCGGCGCGTTGTTGTTCCACGGCTGTCTCCTGTGGGTGGTAGCCGGGCATCTGCGCTTCTTTCTCGAACCGGCGCTTCTGGGTCCGGCCAATCGCTTCGTCGACGCTGGCTTGCTTCTGGCGTTGGTTTTTCTTTTTCTGCGGCGTGTGCTTGACCCTCGCCTGCGGTTCGTCACCGCCGATTACCTGCCGCTCGCGCTGCTGGCGACGGTGGCTGGCTCGGGCGTGCTCACTCGCACGCCGGCGCCGCCAAGAATCTCAAGTACCTCGGCATGCCAAACCCGCGCGCCTGGCAACCGCCGGACGCCGATTGGAAGCTTCCCGAAAACTGGCGCGACATCATACTCGATGGCATGCGCGACCGCCTGGAGAAATACCGCTCGTTCCGAGGCCTACGGCGTCAACCTGCTGGCCTGCATTTGTGCCATCGATAAGGCGACGTTTCCCAAGCTCTTGGATTATTGGGTGGGCGGCGTGGAAGTGGCGGGCGTTCACGAACTGGTGGGCAACGCGCTGGTGATGAAGGGCGAGAAGCCGCGCCACACGGATCTTCGCGGAGAAGCCCATGACTGAGCGGACCATCGTCGCGGCGGGCATCGCGCTGTTCCTGGCCGGCTCCTCGTTCCCGCTCTGGCGCAACGCCCTCGCGCCGCCGCGCCAGCTTTCGCTCAACTTGCCCGCGAACGAGCGGCAGTGCGTTGCGCCGCTCCCGTATATGCGCGCGTCGCACGGGGACCTGCTGCTTTCCTGGCGCGACCGCGTGGTGCGTTCGGGCGAGCGCTTCTTCACTGCTCCCAACGGCCGCGTGCGCGAGATGAGCCTGGTCCGCACCTGCCTCGATTGCCACGAAAAGGCCGCGTTTTGCGACCGCTGCCACGATTACGTCGCCGTGCAGCCGGATTGCTGGAACTGCCACACCGATCCGCGGAGCCCACGATGAAGATCACGCGCCAGGCCTTTCTCGCACTGTTGGCAGTTTCCGCCCGAGCATTCGGCAAGCCGCGACGCATGGCCATGGCGATCGATCTGGCAAAATGCTGGCGAGACCGCGGCTGCACCCGCTGTATCGAGGCTTGCCGCGCAGCCCATAACATTCCCGTGATTCCCGACCGGCGGCGCGAAATCAAGTGGATCTGGAAGGACCGCTTCGAAAACGCCTTTGGCCCGGAGGTCGCGAGTCCCGCCGTTGCCGGCGCTCCCGTGCCCGTCGCCTGCAACCACTGCGAGCATCCTCCGTGCGTGAAGGTTTGCCCCACCGGCGCCACCTTTAAACGCCAGAGCGATGGGCTGGTGCTGATGGATGAGCACCGCTGCATCGGCTGCCGCTACTGCATGGCCGCCTGCCTTTACGGCTCGCGCAGCTTCAATTGGAGCGATCCGCGGCCGTTCCTGCACACCATCGATCCGGCGTATCCTACCCGCACTCGCGGTTCAAAGCGTCGCCCTTTCAGTCCGCGATGTCAATGTTGAATTTCTATATCAACCGCGCGGGCAAGGCTCTCCCAGCAAAACGAAAGCGGTTGTTACAGGATGCCAAGACGGAGTTGCGGAAGCTGTACCACCGATGAGTTACGAAGGCTGGCTACACGTCCCCCAGCGCCGGCACCTCCATCCAGGCGCGCTTGCGCCAGGATTCCATGCCTAGTTCCGCAAGCTGGACGCCTTTGGCGCCTTCCAGCAGGCCCCAGCGGAAGGGCTCGTCTAGGGCCACGTGGCGAAGGAACAATTCCCACTGGCGCTTGAAAGCGTTGTCGTAGGTGTCTTGCTCAGGCACTTTCTGCCAGCCGTGGAAGAAATCGAGGGGCTGCTCGATATCGGGGTTCCAGACCGGGCGCGGCGTCGCTCCGTACGGCTGAATCCAGCAGTGGCGAAGGCCGGCCACGGCGGTGCCCTTCGATCCGTCCACCTGGAAGGTCACCAGATCGTCGCGCCGCACCCGCACCACCCAGGAAGAGTTGATATGGGCTACGATACCGCCGGCCAGCTCGAAGGTGGTGTAGGCGGAATCCTCGGCGGTGGCCGAATAGGGCCGGCCGTCCTCGTCCCAGCGTGTGGGCACGTGCGTGGCGCCAAGGCATGAAACCGCTTTTACTTCGCCGAACAGGTTATCCAAGACGTAGCGCCAATGGCACAGCATATCCAGAATGATGCCGCCGCCGTCTTCCTTGCGATAGTTCCAGGAGGGCCGCTGCGAGGGCACGGTATCGCCCTCGAACACCCAGTAACCGAATTCGACGCGCACCGAAAGAATCCGGCCGAAAAAGCCCTGGCGCTTCAACTGTTCCAGCTTCAAGAGCCCTGGCAGCCAGAGTTTATCCTGCACCACGCCGTGCTTCACGCCGGCCCGTTTGGCAAGCCGGCACAAATCGAGCGCAACGGCAAGCGATCCCGCGATCGGCTTTTCGCAGTAGATATGCTTGCCCGCGGCGATAGCGGCGCGCACGGCGTCGGCGCGGCGTTCGGTCGTCTGGGCGTCGAAATACACCTGGTAGGCCTGGTCATTCAGAGCTTTCTCGAGGTTCGTGGACCACTCCAGGCCGCCGCACTCCTTCGAGATAGCATCCAGCTTCGACGCGTTGCGCCCCATCAGCAGCGGATAAGGCATGATGGTTTCGCTGTCGGAAACGCGCAGGCCCCCTTGCTGGATGATGGCGTAGATGGACCGGCGCAAGTGCTGGTTGAGTCCCATGCGGCCGGTAACGCCGTTCATGATGATGCCGACGGTATGAGTGGTCATGGCTTGGGTTTTCCGGTGCACTGCGGGCGCGCGCCGGCGGGCAAGGAAGGCGCGTCCACCCCGGCCTTGGGCAGCGTACCATCCAGCTCCTGGCGCCAGTGCGCTACGTCGCCGGCGGGA
>JBEKYD010000281.1:0-10137 GCA_049511335.1 Bryobacteraceae bacterium
GCCCTATCCTCCGCTCAGGTCCTTCCAGAGTGGACACCATCAACCTCGCCGTGCAATGATTTCTCATCGAACGGCGATTACCCCCTTAACTTCGTGTCTCACTCCAGGGGTTCACTTCACCCGGCCGCAAGTGGGAGCGTGTCCCCACCTCCGTCAACGACCACGACTTTCGCTCCCTCGCCACGGGCATCGCACTTCCTTTCGGTATTTACGACCCCCAAGCCAACCGCGGTTCGGTGTTCGTCGGCGTCAGCCACGAGACCTCCGCTTTTGCCGTCACGTCCATTTTCCGGTGGTGGGGCCAGGAAGGGCGCCAGCGCTATCCCAACGCCCGACATTTGCTGATCCTGGCCGATACCGGCGGCAGTAATTCCGCTACCCGCGGCGCATGGAAAGATCAACTCCAGCAGCACCTCTGCGATCGCTTGGGGCTCACCGTCACCGTGGCTCATTATCCCACCGGGGCCTCCAAGTACAACCCGATTGAACGCCGCCTATTCAGTCAGATCACCAGGAACTGGGCCGCCGAGCCTCTCACCGACTACGACAAGGTCCTCAGCTTGATCCGCGGGACCACTACCACCACGGGGCTCAAGGTCCGGGCCTACCTGGACACGAAGGAATATCCACTCAAAGTCAAACCGTCTGCGCAAAGGTTACGCAACTCCGAATCACCCGACACACGACTCTCCCCAAGTGGAACTACACCATCGCTCCTTCAAATGGGAAATAATTCTTGCGCCGTTACTTTGTACTCGTATTCAGAAATACGGTGACGTATTATCGCCGCCGTTTCGGTGACGTAATCTGTTTAAGCTTGCATCGGAGGTTCTTCGCCCTTCGATGCCAAGAAAAAGCCCATATGACATGCTCCTCTCCATGGAGGAGCGGCTGTCACTGGAGTCTATGGCCAGAATATATACGTCACCGTATTTCAACGTGATTCGCGCCAAAATCATCCTTCTTTCTGATGAAGGTTTGCCCAATGACCTCATCGCGGCCAAACTCGATACGCCGCGCCAGATTGTCAGCAAGTGGCGCAAGCGCTTTGCCTTGTCCCGACTACCTGGCCTGGAGGCTCGCAGCCAGGTAGGTCCAGGCACCTTTCGGACACCATCGCCGATATCGGCGCGGGGACGGGCTATCGGTCCTTAACCCCTGCCGGTTCCTGGAACGGCTCGGGACGAAGGTCACCTACCTGCCGGTCGATGGCCTGGGCTGCGTAGATCCAGATGACGTGCGTCGCGCGGTGACGCCTGACACGATCCTCATTTCGGTGATGCACGCCAACAACGAAGTTGGCACCATCCAGCCGAATCGCGGACATCGGCCATATCGCTCACGAGCACGGAATTACCTTCCACACGGATGCCGCACAGTCTGTGGGAAAGATCCGAACAAAGATTGGAGAGCTTGGTGTCGATCTCCTGTCCGTAGCGGGGCACAAACTGTACGGCCCTAAGGGCGTTGGCGCGCTCTATGTCCGTAGGGGTGTCCGTCGCCGCGACGCGAAGTTAGATATCCCACCAAATTCAATTACGGCCTCTTCAAACGCCGAAGGGTAAAAGGTTGCCCCGGGGCCAGGAGCTGAATACGTTCCGGATTGCCGCTGCTCATCGCGGGCATTATTCAGGATCAGACCTACTTTCGCGAGCAGGAGCCCCACCTGGATCAGACGATCCGCTACATCGGGCCAGTGGACGTGCCGGGCAAGAACGAGTTGTCTGCGCATGCCCGAGCGCTGCTGCACCTGAACACCATCCCGGAACGATTCGGACTGGTCCTGGCGGAGGCCAACGCCGCCGGCGTGCCCGTGATCGCCATGACCCCTCGGCCATCTGGCTTCGGGCGGAGTTGCCGGTGCAGACAATCAGCACGCTCTGTTTCTTCACGGCGTCGCTCGTTCCAGCACCCCGCTAACGGTCGGTGGCCGCCCGATCCCGAAGGAACGCCTTCACCCGTGCGTGAATCTGGTCGCGAATACGTCGAAAAGCGGACAACCGTTCCGCCTCGCTACCCTCGACCGCAGCAGGATCCTCGAAGCTCCAGTGCATCCGCTCGGGGCCCGCAGGAAACACCGGGCAGTTGTCGCGAGCGTTATCGCAGACCGTCACGACGTAATCGAACGACCCGCCTGAGAACTCGTCGACGGACTTCGAGCGATGACCCGAGATGTCAATACCGATCTCCTTCATGACGGCAATCGCTTCGGGCCGCACAGCGCTTGGCCTGGTGCCGGCGCTGAAGATCTCGAAACCTCCGCCGCCTTCTGCGCGAAACAACCCCTCGCCCATCTGGCTCCGGGCAGAATTGCCAGTGCAGAGAACCAAAATCTTCTTCGTCGTCATCTACCGCGCTCCCCTCCCTCTGTCCTGTTTCACGTCCTCATGAACCTGCGGTCAGGATCAGTTCGTCGTCAAGGGTCTTCTTGCCCTGACAAGCGCGCTCATGACCTTCCCGTCGGCCTTGGGGGTGCAATCGCACCCGACATTCAGGCTTTCTGCGTGAGACACGTGTCGATGTTCTCAAAAACCCCACCGTACCATTTCCGATTGATCCAGAGCGCGACATTAACCAAGGAAATGAGTACTGGGACCTCGACCAGCGGTCCGATGACGGCCGCGAAAGCGGCGCCGTGGTGGATGCCGAACGTGGCGACTGCAACAGCAATGGCCAATTCGAAGTTGTTGGACGACGCCGTGAACGACAGCGTCGTGGCCTCCGCATAGTTCGCGCCAACCTTCTTGCTCATCCAGAACGAGGCGAAGAACATCACCACGAAATAGATGCTAAGCGGAATAGCGACGCGAACCACATCGAATGGCAACTGCACGATCATTTCCCCCTTCAGACTGAACATGACCACGATGGTGAACAACAACGCGATCAAGGTGACAGGACTAATCCTCGGAATAAACCTTTTCTCGTACCACTCGCGGCCCCTGGCTTTCTGCAGGGCGAAACGGGTGAGCATGCCAGCCAGGAATGGGATGCCCAGATAGATGAAGACGCTCTGCGCAATCGCTCCCATGGAAATGTCGACCTCGACGGCTCGCAGCCCCAACCAGCGAGGAACCGTCGCCAGGAAAAAGTACGAGTAAACAGAGAAGAACAAGACCTGGAAGATCGAGTTCAACGCGACGAGGCCGGCCGCGTACTCACGGTCGCCATGCGCGAGGTCGTTCCAGACAATGACCATGGCGATGCAGCGGGCCAGCCCGATCAGAATGAGGCCCGTCATGTACTCGGGCTTGTCGCGAAGCAGCAGCACCGCAAGCGCAAACATCAGGATTGGTCCGACCACCCAGTTCTGGACGAGCGAGAGGAGCAGGATGCGCCGGTGCTGGAAGACCCGTCCGAGTTCTTCGTACTTCACCTTCGCCAGCGGCGGATACATCATCAGGATCAGCCCGATGGCGATGGGCACGGATGTCGTGCCAACACTGAAACGGTCGAGGAACGGCACGACACCAGGGACGACGTAACCGAGTCCGACCCCGGCGGCCATCGCGGCGAAAATCCACAGCGTGAGATAGCGATCCAAAAACGAGAGCTTACGACTAAGGTGATCCACGGCGGCGAAGCCCTCCCTTTACTGCCGAACGGGTTTCTGCGCTCGCACGAACGCGCTCATGAACTTCCCTTCCACAAGCGGACCGACCTTCGCTATATCGATGCCTTTGTCCGTGAGAAACGACAGGGCATCTTCGGCGCGGTAAACTCGCGTTGGCTCAATGCCGATGCTCGCAAAGCCAGCAGCGGCGAGCTTCGCGCGGTAGTCGTTCTCGTCGAGTGCCCCGGCAACACAACCCACCCACAAGAGCACGTTCTTCCGAATCTCCTCTGGGATCTCACCACTGGTCACAACGTCCGAGACCGCGAAACGACCACCTGGCCTCAACACCCGGAAGGCCTCCCGCAACACCCTGTCCTTATCGGCGGAGAGGTTGATCACGCAGTTGGAAATAATGACATCGACCGAGTTGTCCGGAAGCGGGATGTTCTCAATCTCGCCTTTCAGGAACTCCACATTCTGAACGCCCGCTTTCCGTTGATTGTCACGAGCAAGCGCAAGCATCTCGTCCGTCATGTCAAGGCCGTACGCCTTGCCTCCGGGGGAGACGCGCTTTGCCGAGAGCAGCACATCGATCCCGCCACCGCTTCCGAGGTCCAGCACCACCTCCCCCGTTCGCAGTTCCGCGAGCGCGGTAGGATTCCCGCAGCCGAGCGACGCGATAACGGCCGCTGCCGGGAGTTCATCCTTCTGAAGTTGATCATAGAGATCCGCCGTAATCGGGTCGCCGCCTGAACAGCACGACGACGGGCTACTCCCGCAGCACGCGTTACCCTCACCCGAGACAACGCGCAGGGCTGCTTGTCCGTACTTCTCTTTGACGATTTCTTTGATTCCGTTCATTGCTCTCATCCTTATTTGCAGCAAACGATTTTCTGGGGTTCAACGGCCTTGTTGCGCGTGCAGCACTCCGCGTACAAGAACCCGAGAAGCTGTTCGAGCCCCGCCGTGTTCGCCGAGTAGCGCAAGAACGTCCCTTCCCGCTGCACCCGAACGAGGTCCTCGTTCTTGAGCTTTTCCAAATGGTGCGACAATGTGCTAGCCGTCACTTCGAGTTCCGTGCCAATCTCACCGACCACCATCCCGTCGGGATGAGCGGATAATAGCAAGCGCATAATGCGCAGCCGCGGTTCACTGCCCATCGCAGCAAACATATCCGCGTACCGACTGACCTCTTCATGCTTCACTTTCGACGCCATAACCCGATCCTCTTCCGGCCCGCTAATTCCATAATCATCAAAGTACCGTAGGATGTCAACAACCAAAAAGGAGAAGAGGGTGTCTGGACTGCCAGCTTGGCTGGCTGGCATTCCGTCGATCTATCTATCCGAAGATAAAAGAGTTGCAAGCAGGCTGCGAATGGAATCTTAATGGAATCACGAAGCTTGCAACTTGTTTATTGTCTGTGAGTTAGCCGGTCAAATGCGAGCTTGGGAAGATGGCCTTCACCAAGCTCCAAGCAGGGAAATCCAGGTAGCCGGCGAGGACAGCCTGTCCAACGATCGGGATAAGTCACGTGATACGCGGGTACGCGTGGAAGTTCCGCTATCCACCCGGCCCCGAGGAGGCAACCGCAGGCGAAGCCCGAGTGTTATCGATGCCTAATGCAGAGCATTTCGGCGGAGGGCCGTCCGGCGCTGGTGGCGCTGGGAGCCCGGGTGAGGCTGGTTTCGGCGAAGGGCAGCCGCGAGGTGCCGGTGAGTGGCCTTTTCGTCGCGCCCAAGGACGAAAACACGCGGGAGATCGCCTTGCGGCCGGACGAGATCCTCACGGAGATAATCGTGCCGGCACCCGCGGCGCACAGCGCCACCAACGAGGTGCGGCAGAAGGAGGCGCTGGACTGGCCACTGGCGGCGGCATCCGTGGCCCTCACGATGAAGGGCAACGCAGTGGCAACGGCCAAAGTGGTGCTTGGCCACGTGGCGCCCATTCCGTGGGAGGTGCTGGCTGCCGAAAAGGCGCTGGCCGGCAAAACGATAACTATGGCCTCGGCGGAAGCGGCCGGTAAGGCCGCTGTAGAAGGCGCGCAGCCCCTCAACCGGAACGCCTATAAGGTGCAACTGGCCAAGGTAGCGGTGAAGCGCGCGCTGCTCGATGCCGCCAAAGTGAAAGCGTAATTATGGAACGAGACGGTCTGACGCACGTTAGGGTGAACCGTTGCGAAAAACTGCGCTGGAAGGGCATGTACATCGAAACTGTGTGGGACCCTACGGTGCAGCCCAGCAACGATCAGTCCTTCTGGTGCCAGCACACTTATAAATGTCTTGGTCCGGACGGGAAGGCAGTCGATGAAGTCGAGTGCAACCCGGCCCGGGAGTGCTTCGTGGAGTTGTAGCTTTTCGGCCCTGCTCCCGGAGTCGACATGACCACAATTTCGGGGCGGGCGTTGTGGTGGACGGCGCGTACGATTCTTCCTCGCGTTTGGGCGAGCCACCCGTGCGCCCCCTTCTCCCAAAACACCATCAGCCAGCAATGCCTCGACGATATCGGTGAATATCGGTAGCTGTTTTCGGGATGGAGCCCGTGCGTTTCCGCCACGGCCGGTTTGTAAACGCTGCGCGACAAAGAGGACCTACTCACAGGATCAGACGCTGGCCCCGGCGCGACCGGGAGTGCATGGACATCTGGCGCCGAGCTCCCGGTTGTCGGGATACTCGCACCAGCCCATGAGCAGACCAACCCACTCGCACGTGACTGCGGGGACGGTGCTCCTCTCCTTTTGGCAAGCAGCGCCGTCCCCGCGTGGCCGGAGAGGAAAGCAATTCGATCCGGGGACGGCCCGCTTATATATCCAAATCATGGATCCGTTTTCGGCGGAAGCCAATCCCGTATGCGTAGTACGGACACGGTTTCGCGATAGGAGGCGCCGCGTGCATGGTTCGGTCCAAGGCTGCGGCACAGTGTGAGGACCTCGCAAATCGCGACCGAACTACCCTATTCTGCCGACGCGCGCCATTGAGCATAGGACACCATCGACGCGGCGGGCTCCAAACTATTTTGTAGCGCTGGGCGCGCGAGAACCACAAGCGCGCCGGCGCCGTCCCGTCTCCCGACACTGAGCCGCAATTCGCTCCGCCCCTAAATAACGCTTCCCAGAGATCGAACATTCAGATTCCCGTAGGCGCGGGCGCCGTCCTGGTGTTGGCCGTGGGATCGAAGGGACGGTGCGCGCAAATCCACCCGACCCGAATTGCTGGAATCGGAACGCTCCAAGCTGCCGATTGAGATCCGCCACACCCATCATCGAGCCTTTCGGGACGAACTGCACCACCGGCTGACTTTGGTGGAAGACTTGGTAAAGCGCTGCCGGCTGAGCTGAGTAGGAATTCGGCGCGCACCGAACCAGGCGCGGAAAGAATTCTAGACGCGTGCATGCCAGGCACCGTAAAAAACCACCTTGGCGCGAACCGAGGTCGACAACAAGCCGGGAGTGCTTGGTGCGGATCTCAAGCTAATCATGGGCTACCATGCGATTCCGGGGAACCTCGACGCGGTCCTTACCCTTCTGGTTGACGGGCAATTCGTACTGTCCGTGATGGTTGGTCGCTAACCGTCGGAGAGACCTATCGCGCCATCGGGTACGAACTGGAAGGCGAGCCCGACAACGACGCGGGTGACGATTTTGTAGCTGTGGTTTGCCACAATCCGGTCTTGCGGTCAATCGCATCCGCCACGGCGATTGCCTTGAGGGCATGAAATTGCTGCCTGACCGCAGCGTGGATATGATTCTTTCCGACCCGCCTTATGGCGTCACTGCCAATGCCTGGGACGCAGTCATTGATTTAAAACGGCTGTGGGCCGAATACAAGCGCATCATAAGGCCCAAAGGTGCAATCATTCTCACTGCCCGGTGTCCCTTTGACAAGGTGCTCGGTATGAGCAACCTCCCGTGGCTTCGGTACGAATGGATCTGGGAGAAGTCGCGAGCCACGGGCTTTCTGGACGCCAAGCGCGCGCCCCTGCGAGCACACGAGAACGTCCTGGTGTTCTGCGACCGCTCGCCACCGTATCATCCGCAGTTTGAAAAGGGCAAGCCATACAAGAGCACTCGCAAGGCCCGCTACGATGCCAACACGGGCAGGCACCTCCGCGCTGCGGTATCCGAGAATCCCGGCTTCCGCTATCCCCGCAGCGTGCTGCATGTAGCGTCCGAGTCGGGCACCGTCCACCACACCCAAAAGCCCCTGGCGCTATTTGAATACCTGATCAAGACCTACACCCATCCCGGAGAGTTGGTGCTGGACAGTTGTATGGGATCGGGCACTACCGCCATCGCCTGCCTCAATACCGGCCGCAACTTCATCGGTTTTGAACTCGATCCCGAATGTTTCCAGGCTGCCCAGCAACGCCTAAGGGCCAGTCAATCCCCCCCCAAGAGTCTGGCGACGGCGATGCAGGCCAATCGCCCCGCGAGCGAAAATAAATATGGCGGCGCAATTTGAGTCGAGTAAGCGCCTGAATGAAGATCAAGGCATGCCCAGCGCGGAGACTTTCGGCGACAGTGGCCTCACGCCAGATCTACTGGAACTGCGTTTCATCATCGATTGGCTCATGGGTGTTGGCGTGTCGTCGCCCAGGCTGGCGGCTCTGTTCGGCACCAGCCCGGAAAACATCAGGCGGCTCAGATACTTCGCCCTGCGGCAGTTGGAGCCGTCGCTCATCACTTTTGTGCCGGATTTGGAAATGGTGCCTTCTACGGCTATGCATGGCGGAGTTGGCATTCGCTCCCACAGAGAAATCCTGCGCCGGTCGGAAAAGCCCAGCCCTACCCTGCGCTGGCTGGAGGAGCAAGTTGAGGCGCGATTTGAGTCCCACCGCCAGCAATACCGGTTTCTTGACGGGGCCAGAAGCCTAATTCAGCTTAAGCAAAAACTCGGGCACATCTCGGAAGCGCGCCGCATCGCTCTGGCTGGTGTTTTAGAGCAGAGAATCTCCTGGTTCCTGGTCCACAGCGGTTTTGCCCGTTCCGCAGTCAGCCATGCCAGCTTGTCCCTGTGGCTGCTGCAGACCGCCTACTATCGTCTCAGCCGCAAAGACGACGTGCGGGAGTTCATCAAATCCGCACTGATCGCCTCCCATGGCAACCTGTTGGCCGGCCGCCCGGCTGCCGCGCTACCCACACTCGATATCATCCGCGATGCCGCGCAGACCATCGGCGCCCCGCTGGGATCGGATTATTACCGCCAACGCGGCGTGGCCCTGTTCCAGCTTGGCAGCCGGTATGATGACGAAACCAAGAGGAACTTTGAGCAGTCAGAGCAGCAAATGCGCCGGCTAGGCGAAGGCGGTAGCGAGGCCGAGGCCCTCATGACCGGCACTCGACACACTAACCTGCTTGGTAAACCGGATTGGGATGGGTCCCTACGGCTAATGGAGATTGTCCAAAACACTTTCTCCTCAGATAGCCTGGAGGCGTCCATGATAAGGCACTGGGCCGCAGCCTGCGGTTTTCTCACCGATGACAACAAAATCCGGCAGCGGGCGCGGGAACTGCTCCAGGACAATCAGGCCACGGCGGCGCGCTTCGGCCATCAAGCCACGATTTCAAAACTCCTTTCCATGACGCCCGAACTGGGCTTGCCCAAGGGTCTACGGGCCGTCTGGGTCCGCAAGAGCCTGTACCAAAATGCCTTCCGGTTCAAGTAGTTAGCAAAACCGTTACGAATTTCCACCCGGATGCTAGTTTCCTAAATCCCGTCCATCGCCGAGGCTAAGGACTGTTAGGCGCAGCCCTTATGGCACCGGATGATTTAAAAAGCTTCAGATTCAGAGCCTGCCGAGACCTTTACGGCGGTGTGCGGCAGATCGGCGCCGGACGACGCAACGGACGGCCCGCCATTTTCCTTCCCCCGGGCATCGCCGAACCAATAGCGCTGCCTGACCCCTCGCCGACTCTCTGGGCGCAGGAACGGCTGTTCGTCAACCTGACTCCGATCGAGCGCGAGACCTGGCGCAAGATCCTGCAAGCGCGGTCCATCGCCAGCGTTGCCAAGGAGGAGGGAGTCTCCCGCGCCGCCATCTGCGCCCGTATCGAGGGCGATTGCAAAGGCCGGGGCGGGATGGTCGCGAAGAATTATTGGGTCCTGCTGTGGTGGCTGCTCGGGCAGCGGTCCCTTTTCCGAGAACACCATGATTGAAAAACTGCTCGCCGCGGCCTGGAACAGGCTCGTGGCTTCCAATAAAATAACCGCCGACCAGGGCGCCGGGCTGGATCTTGGCTTCTAGGTCATCGACGGCGAGGTCCTACGACACCGCGCCCATCTTCCGCAATCCAAGCGCGCCGAACATCTGGCGATCTTAGGCAAGACCGGCCAGGGCAAATCTTTTTTCCTTCGCCACCTAGCCGGTCAAGATGTCCGGCGCGACCAGGGTTTCGTCTTCTTTGATCTCCACGGAGACACCATGCCGTTTCTGTTGCGGCTCATTGCCGCGGAGGAACACAAGCGGGGCGCTGACCTCAGTGAAAAGCTGGTCGTCATCGAACCCGGCGACCCCGAATTCTCGGTCGGGCTGAACGTGCTGGAAGCGCAGGCGGGCCAGCAAAGCTATGTGCAGCTTGCCGA